>CAYNXS010000045.1:0-11666 GCA_964401215.1 uncultured Methanolinea sp.
CAGCACCATGAGAAGACACAGGACCATAGGTATTGCTATCTGCAGCCCTTTTTCGCATTTCATACGGGTACCTCAGTTGCATTTTTGTATACATTCCCCAATCAGGAATCGAGACCACAATCAGCCTTCAATCCCTGAACAAATGTATTCAACATATCCTCTTCACGTTAATATAAAAACTTTTCCCTCATTTGAGCCATTTTCAGCCTTATTTTCCGACTCCTGCTCCCATTGAATCTCCATTTTTCGATCGGACCGATGATCTTGGATATTCAATCAGAGACCCTCCATACCCTCCCAGAGAGATAGAAGGAACCGTCGTAGACGTATTCAAAAAAACCCATTTTTCAATTATTTGAAAAAATAAACGTTAAAAAACGCACAAAAAAGTTCGGAGTATTTCCGATGAAAAAAAGGGACGATTCACGTACAATACGTAATCTGGCTGCAATCCATAGACTATATATAAGAAACGCGCGTGATAACCACTCAACTGGTGAAAACAACCCGAGTAGGACCCGGGTGCGGAAACAGCCAGGAAAAATTATACTTTTGGTTTTGTTTTCAGAGCCTGCACAAGGAGCTGGATTCCCCCTTCAATGTCCCGTATATCCACGACTTCCACCGGCGAGTGGATGTAGCGGCTCGGGATGGACAGGGTGGTGCTGGGAATTCCTCCCCTCTCAAGATGGATGGCAGTGGCATCGGTGGTCCCCCCGCTCCCTACCTCCCGCTGCACCGGGATATCGTGTCGTTCGGCAGTGTCACACAACCATTTGACCATCGCACGGCTGGCAATAAGCCCCCTGCCGCTTGAGTCAACGATGGTGATCACAGGGCCTTTTCCCATCTCCACAGGGACATCCTTCAGATCTATACCGGGGTGATCCCCCGGGATGGTGACATCGGTCGCAATGGCGCAGTCGGGTTCGAGTGAATATGCACTCGTCTTCGCACCTTTCAACCCAACCTCCTCCTGGACGGTGAAGACTGCATAGATGGTGAACGGGGACCTGACCTCCTGCATCGTCTTTATGAGCATGGCCACTCCCACCCGGTTGTCAAAGGCTTTCCCGGTGATCCTGCCGTGTGCGAGCGCCGCCACCTCCCGATCGACCGTAACCGGTGTCCCGATACCAACACCCAGCTCCTCAACCTCGTCCCTCTCAGAAGCCCCGACATCGATGAACATGTCGTCCACCTTCACCCCCTTCTTCCGCTCCTCCTCGTCCATTTTATGCGGGGGTTTCCCGCCAAGAACGCCATGTACAGGTCCCTTCTCTCCATGAAGGATCACCCGCTGGTTGTAGAGCGTGGGTGCGAACCAGCCTCCCATGGCAACGAACCGGATAAAGCCCTTCTCGTCAACGGACTTGACCATGAGCCCAATCTCATCGGTATGGGCAGCAAGCATCACCTTGAAATTGTTCCCCTTTTTGATCGCGATGAGATTACCCATACGGTCTTCGCGGATCTCATCAACATATTTTTTCAGTTCCCTCCGGACGATACCCATGACACTGCCCTCGCTCCCCGAGACGCCGTGCGCATTTGACAATCTGACAAGCAGATCCTTGACCATGAACAATCAGCCCTCCATAGCGTTTTTAATCCTTTCAACCGCGTTACGCAGGTTCTCGCGGGAGGCCGCGTAGCTCATCCTCGCATACTCGGGTGCATTGCATCCGAATGCCTCGCCTGGAACGATGACAACACCTCTTGAAAGAATGCGTCCTGTGAGATCCTTTCCAAGCGGGGCGAAGATATAAAATGCTCCTTCCGGCTTTGGGAACGAGAAGCCCATCCGGGTCAATTCACCATAGAGGTAGTCGCGGCGAGCCTCGTACTCGCGTTTCATCTCGGTGACACACTCCTGGGGACCGGTATATGCAGTCAGTGCAGCATACTGGGATATCGAGGTTGCACAGGCCTGGCAGTACTGGTGGACCTTGAGGCACTGCTCGATGTACTCCTTCGGCCCGGCAAGGTACCCGAGTCTCCATCCCGTCATGGCATAGGTCTTGCTCGCCGCGTTGACCGTGATCACATCGTCGCCAAAGAGTGCTGCACTCCAGTGCGTCGCCCCGTAGATGAAATGCTCGTAGACCTCGTCGCTGACAATCGTGACCCCCCTGTCGTTCCCATATTCGACGAGCGCACGGATGTTCTCCCTGGTCTCCACTGCGCCTGTGGGATTTCCAGGAGAGTTGAGCACGAAGAGGCGGGCTCCGTCCATCTGCTTCTTGGCAGCCTCCACATCGATGCGGAGATTGGCATCAAGAGGTACCCCCTCGGGCTTTCCCCCTGCCAGCACGGCGAGCGCCCCGTACGAGACAAATCCCGGGTCGGCATAGAGAACCCGGTCACCCTGCTCGACCAGTCCATGCATGATCACGTGGAGCGCTTCGCTTGCACCCGCAGTGACCATGATCTGGTCAGGTGAGTAGTCAAGCCTGTTCTCGGTCCGGAATTTTGCAGATAGCGCTTCCCGGAGTTCCGGGATGCCCATATTCGACGTGTATCCGGTCTTCCCCTCGCGGATCGCCCTGATCGCCCCTTCCTTGATATGCGCAGGGGTGTCGAAATCGGGTTGCCCGAGCCCCATGTTGATCGAGTCCGGTCCTGCCGCATCGAAGAGCTTGCGTATCCCGGATATCTCGATGCCAAGGCACCTTCCTGCACATCGCATCTTCTCCATCTATGTCCCTCACTCAATGTTCGCGTGCCTGTTTTTCAGTTCTTTCTCATCGGTCTTTGTGATCTCCATGAGCCTCGAGATGACGGCATCTGCAAAGATCATCGCTGCGGTCTCAAAGAGGGTTCCCAGTGGCGCAAACGATTTGTGCTCGCCCATCATCTGCCGTATCTCAAACTCGGCACCATCGTCCTTGACCTCGTCACGCTGGTGCTCGATGATCACGATGATATCTGCAATCCTGCCTATCCGTGAATCCCTGTTTGAGGTGATCAGCGCAAGCCTTGCCCCGATCTCCTTCGCGGTCTCAGCAATATCTGCGACGGTCTTGGTCTTCCCTGACCCGGAGAAGACGACCATGAGGTCGTTGCCGGTCATTGCCGGGGTTATCGTCTCGCCGACCACAAACGAGGAGAACCCAAGGTGCATCAGTCGCATGGCAAAAGCCTTTGCAACGAGCCCCGATCGGCCGGCCCCCATCACGTAGATCCTCCCTGCCTTGAGGATCTCCTCTACGAATTGTTCGACCTCCTCGTCCGAGAGGGATTCTGCGATCCCGAGAATCCTCCGGGCCATGAGGCGCATCATATCCCGGACCCTGCGTGTTGCCATGCTCTTCCCGGTGTATTTTTTTGCATTCTGACGTGATAGATATTCTCCAGAAAATCCCGGGTATTCCCGGGCAGAGCCTCTATCCTTTTATTCCCTGCAGACTACACATTATGGTCAAAACTGCGACAACTGGCGTAAAGTGCCAAAATAGGCAATTCCAGGGCCAGTCGCAGTCTCCAGTGATACTGACCATGGATGTTAGGCCTTATTATCAGGATGATGGTTTCACCCTGTATCATGGTGATTGCCTGGACGTTATGGAGCAGATGCCGGATGGTGAGGTCGACCTCATATTCGCCGATCCTCCTTACAACCTCTCGAACGGAGGATTCACGTGCCAGTCGGGAAAAAGGGCATCCGTGAACAAGGGCTCCTGGGATGAGAGCCGCGGCATCGAGAATGATTTTGTATTTCACACGAACTGGATACGGGCATGCAGGAGGGTCCTCTCTGAACACGGGAGCATCTGGATTAGCGGGACATACCATTCCATTTACGCATGCGGCTTTGCCCTCCAGAAGGAAGGATTCCAGGTATTAAACGACATCTGCTGGTTCAAGCCCAATGCCTCCCCGAACCTGAGCACCCGGTATTTCACCGCAAGCCACGAGACCCTGATCTGGGCGAAAAAAGCCGGGAAAGGGAAGCACGTGTTCAACTACCATGAGACCAAATGCGGTGACTGGAAAGAAGACAGTCTCAAGCGCCCGGGAAAGCAGATGCGTACGGTATGGAGTATCCCGACACCGAGAGGTATGGAAAAAAGCCAGGGCAGCCACCCCACCCAGAAACCTCTCAACCTCCTGAAAAGAATAATTCTCTCATGCAGCAGGGAGGACGCGCTCGTGCTCGATCCCTTCACAGGGAGTTCGACGACCGGTCTTGCCGCATGCAGGCTGCGAAGACGGTTTCTTGGGATTGATACTGAAACAGAATACCTGGATATCTCGGTCCGGCGCTATCTGGAGATGAAGTATCCGGAACAGCCGAAAACTGAGGAGGACCGATGAAAAACCACCCGCCCTGTGACTGTCTTGAGGCCCTTGATGTGCATATTGACAGCCATCTTGCCTCACTGGTGGACCTCTACAAGGACCTCCACGCCCACCCCGAGCTGTCGGAAGAAGAGATCCGTACTGCGGATGTGATGGCCCGCGAGATGGAACAGGCGGGATGTGAGGTAACACATGGAATAGGAGGACACGGGGTTGTGGGAGTCCTTCGAAATGGAGAGGGGCCCGTCGTTATGATCCGTGCTGACATGGATGCACTCCCGATTGAAGAGGAGACCAATCTTTCCTATGCCAGCAGGAAGAAGGCACGTTCCAGGGATGGGAGGGAGGTGGGAGTCATGCACGCCTGCGGGCACGACCTGCACTGCACCATCCTTGCCGGGACTGCCCGCTTCCTCTCGTCGGTGGCTGACACATGGAGAGGGACGATCCTTTTCATTGCACAGCCATCAGAAGAGAGAGCCTCGGGGGCAATCAGGATGATTGAGGATGGTCTGTACACAAGGTTCCCAAGGCCTGACTGCGGCCTGGCTCTCCATGTCTCTCCCGACCTTCCCGTGGGCCAGGTAGGGTACCGGGAAGGAGTCTTTTCTGCAGGTGCGGAGTCCCTGGATATCACGGTGAGGGGCATCGGCGGGCATGCAGCCCACCCGGATCGCGCCCGTGATCCCATTGTGCTTGCCGCTCATCTCATCCTCCAGTTCCAGACCATCATTACCCGAGAGGTGCCGGCCGGGAAATTCGGGCTTATCACGGTGGGAGCAATCCACGGGGGTGTCAAGCATAACGCTATCCCTGATGAGGTTTTTCTCCAGGTGAACATCAGGTACTTCGAGCCTTCTGTCAGGGATCTGATACTCGCTTCGATCAGGAGGATATGCGAATACACCGCGAGGAGTTTGGGAATTCCAAAAGACCGGCTTCCTGTCCTCTCATTCCAGCCGGAATCGGTCCCGCCACTCGAGAACGACCCTTTACTGACTGCGAAGGTGATCGCGTTCCTTGAAGCGTGCCTTGGAAAAGACAGGCTGTGCCGGATGGCCCCTCTCACCGGGAGCGAGGACTTCGGATTTTTTGGGAACGTTGATCCCCCGGTTCCTCTCTGCTATCTCAGGCTCGGCACCGGTGTTGAGAACGGGGTATACCTGCACAGCTCCCGCTTTTGCGTCTGCCCTGAGGATGGGATCAGGAACGGGGTCGCCCTCATGTCGCTTGCCGCACTCTCCTTGCTTCATACCCCGTGAGTCAACACGGGCAGGTTTCTTCTGTTGGGGGGATATGATCAAGAGATCCGTATGGCACGAGAGTGCGTCCATCCAGGACCGATACAGGACCATGACCCCCGCACACAAGGCAGGATTGCCTGCCCCCGAAGAATGGTCCCGGTGTATCGTTCACGATCCTTACGATCTCCTTTCTCTCCTCACGCGCCCGGTCGCTGTCAACATTCACAGATGTGACAAGGTTCACCGCAAGAGTGTTGTACTCTGACCTTTCCGGGGTGAGGTGATCGAAATTGATCACGGTATCGGCCGGGAAAAATACTCCCAGATCATGAGAGAAGAGATAGATCTGACCGTGGAGATGCCCTCCCATCCCTTCCAGGATCTCAAACCGGTGATTGCCTATCGTGATCATGTCAAGGATCGGGAAACGGCCCCTCTTCTCCTCACCGGCGTGTGGGAGCAGCAGGGTATTTTTTGGGGGGCAGAACTGTGAGAACAGGTTTATAAGTGTCGTGTAGACCGCCTCGAGGATCGATGACTGGCTCCTCGATCCGTACGCACGATTGGAGACACGGATGATATCGAGTGTCCCCGGATGCATGAGTGTGGTGGCGGGATAGAGTCCCCCGGCCCCGCAGTGATCGGCGTCAGCATGCGAGATGATGATCCGGGATAATCGCTCCATCGCGCCAGGCACACGGGTCCTGATCAGCGTGCTGATCTCCCGGTGGTAGATCCCGTACCCCGTATCAACCATCACGCACTCGCCGGGAGTGTCGATGAGGAACACGTTTCCCCCGCAGGGAGGCTGGATGCAGATGAGCGTCATATTCGCCCCGAGGGGTATCTGCTGGATATCCGCGTAGAAGCCAGGACCGCTCGTGTTTCGGAGTGTCTCCCCGGTGCGAAGGATACTCTCGAAGACAAGTCTCGGATCCTGCCCGCGGTTCATCAGTTCCTGCACGATATGGTTGATATCCCCGAGGAGCCTGAGCAGGAACGTATCTTCGGATTCCCCAACCAGACTCCGGATAGCCTGTGCAAACCTGAGATAGAATACCGTGTCATCAAGGGACTTCCCACTCGTGTCATACTCAAGCACCTCCATCCGGTACCTTGACTTGAGCTGGTCGAGAAGGTCTGAGACCGCGGTGCTCTCCTCGAGATTCAGGCTCACGGTCAGGAGGTCCGGGTTACTCCCGCGATCATCAAAATCGATCAATGCAATGTTGGCACTATGTGAAGTGGTGCAGCTGAGAAAGTCAAGGAGCGCCCCGGGTTTATGGGGGATGTGAATGGAGAGCCTGAGGAAACTCAACGATTTCAATGCGGTCTGGAGATATCCAAGTTCCAGGAGACCCTGACGTATCGCTTCTCGTGCATCCGGTGTTGAGGTCACCTCAAAAAAGACGGTATGGGGATCGATACGCCTGTCAAACTGTATCCTGTTGATATTGCCCTGGTGGCGGGAGATTATCTCTGCAGCCCTGTGAAGGGCTCCCGGTTGATCCGGGACACGGGCCACGAACGCATACTTCTCCATGGTTTCACCGTACAACAGGATCAGGTGCGAATCGGGCGTCCATATAGATTACCATGGTGGAAAAAACCACCATGGTTTCCTTTGTGAAGCCATGCATACAGAATAAAAATCGCGGATGCGATTTTCATAGAAAACGTGGGATGCCAACCGGGCATCCGCGGACGAGTTCCACTGCTTCAGTCGTGTTCCATCTCTTCATGGCCCATCATGAGGGACCCGAAGATCACTTTTTCAAGGACGACTGAGGCATACTTGATCGCCTGGGCCCGTTCCATGTTCTCGTTCCGGTGGATATCAGCATGTATCTGGACCCTTAACAAGGCAAACCGGAGACGGTCAAGTGCCGCATCGTCATATGAACTCGCCTTCCTGTAGATGCCCTCGACCCTGGCGGGAAAGAGCGTGATGTCCTCGAGAACGGGCAGGATCTCAGAGTAAATATCAAGAGGTTCTCCATCGCCCGTGAGTACCTCAAGAAGTGTCATCTATTCTTCAACCACCCTCACCAGTTCTTCCATGACCTTGTCCACGTTCTTCCAGGTGGGGCTGTCCCTGCTTCGTATGATGAATGGCTTGCCTTCGTCTCCCGCCTTCCGCAGATCGGGATCAAGGGGGATGCTCCCAAGGAACGCGACCCCGAGGTCCTTTGCGATCTTCTCGCCACCACCCTTTCCAAAGAGATCGATCTCCTTGTTGCAATGCGGACAGAGAAGTCCGCTCATGTTCTCCACGATCCCAAGAACGGGAATCCCCAGCTTCTCAACGAACTTGGCGGCTTTTAAGGCATCCATGGTCGCAACTTCCTGGGGTGTTGTCACGATCACCGCACCCCTGACATTGGGTGCAAGCTGGACGATTGAGAGTGCTTCGTCCCCTGTTCCCGGGGGAAGGTCCACGACAAGGTAGTCCAGGTGTCCCCAGTCAACCTCGCTCAGGAACTGGCTTATGGCTGACATCTTCATCGGTCCGCGCCAGATAACAGGGGTGCTGATATCCGGGAGGAGGAACGCCATCGAAACCACGGAAAGGTTTCCTGTGACCCTGACCGGCTGGATCATCTTGCCGAGTGTGCTCAGCTGGTGGCCTTCAAGCCCCAGCATCTTCGGAATATTGGGGCCATGAATGTCAAGGTCGAGTACCCCGACATTGAAGCCGTGCGCCGAGAGCGCAAAGGAGAGGTTGACCGCGACCGTGGATTTCCCGACGCCTCCCTTTCCTGAAAGGACCAGGATGACATGGTCTACTTCTATCTCGGCTTTGGGAGGGAGTCCCTTTCCCTGTGCTGATTTCTTGTCACTGTCACACTGCTGCGCACTCGGGCACCCTTCGCAGGTCCCCTCGCATTCTTCCGGCGTGTTCGCGGCCTTTTTCGTCATGGATCTCCTCACTTGCAGTGGTAAATCTGGTGGGTACTTTTGGATGGAGAGGGCATTAAAGGTAGATCATACTGGCAATTGCTGCCTTACGCATTACGTTTTTCCTGAATCGAGCGCTTCATTGCAGAGCCGGTCGACAATACGGATCCAGGGATCCTCCCTTGGCAGATTCACGAACTCAACCGATTCGAAGAGCGATTCAAGCTCCTGTTCCTGGAGGAACAATTCGCGCAGGTGTTGTTTTCTTACCTTGTATTCCCCTTTAATCTGCCTTATAACAAGTTCGCTGTCAGAATGCACCACAATCTGACGACATGAGAGGGAGGCCGCTTTCTTCAGGGCATCGATCACTGCGTGGTATTCTGCTTCGTTGTTGGTCTTACACCCAAGCACCCTTGCTTCATTGGCAAGAAGAACTCCCCATGCATCAACGATGATAAAAGCGCAGGCCGCAGGTCCCGGGTTTCCCCGGGCTGCGCCATCAGTATATGCGTAACAGCGTGCTCCATCCATACCAGATCGTAACCCTGCTTTCCCGCTATCTTCAAGCGGGGACACATGAGAGTAGTATGTGATGTGATATGGAAAAACTGATTGTCAGGCTTGACTTCCTCGAATTCCCCCCTACGAATACCTGTGACGGGGATGATGCATCGCCACGCATCAGGCTTGAGAATCTCAATGCCCGTTCCGTGGCCATCATGGCGGTGAATCCTTTCATTCCCTCTTGCTGTTCCTTCTCCCCATGGCTCGCATGGAATATTCCCCCGGTTGAGATAATCCCCCAGGGATTTCCGAAAGAAATGGCGATCCAGTCACCCATACAGGCATTGCAGGGTATGAATGATTATGGCAGGGTAGGATATACGGGTCCCTGCCCCCCGGCAGGAAGCACACACCGGTATACCTTCAAGGTATGGGGCCTCGACGGGATGCTCGATCTCTCTCCGGGAGCGAGGAAGGCGGATCTCGTGGCAGCCATGAGAGGGCATGTCACCCAGTACGGGGAGACGGCAGCACTCTGCACAAGGTAGCCGGGAGAGAGAGATTCCCGGGCTAGTTTCATATACATTATAGTCGTCAACATTCCTGTATGGAGACGAGGGATATTGCCATCCTCCTCATTGCGCTTCTTGTCGTGGTAGTGCTGGCGGTGGTAGTCAAGCCAGCCCTCACCGGAGAATCCCCCGATCTCAGCCTCCCTTTCCTGCCCGGATCTCCGTCAGGTCAGGATTCAGGCCTGTCCATTACCCCAGGTCTCACCCCTGCAGTAACTACCAGAGAGACCATTGCGCAGACAACAGAGCCCATGCCCACCTGGAACGGCTCCCCGATGGAACTCGGGTATGTGAAGGACGGCGCTCCTGTACTGCCACAACGCGTGGATGAAACAGGGGACAGCACTTTGGCTCTTCCCATTGGTGCACCTGATACTATCCCGGTCCCTGGAATCCTCACCGCATCCTTCTCTGCAACGCCTACTGAAGGACCTGTTCCCCTTCCCGTCAGGTTTACTGACACCTCCACAGGTGTCCCTGAAACATGGAAATGGACGTTCGGTGACGGAACCACGTCAACGGATGAGAATCCTCTTCACACCTACACCAGAGAAGGCAGCTTTTCCGTGAGCCTCACCGTGGAGAACGAATATGGGGCAAACACACGGATTAACCAGGGACTTGTGACGGTCACCCCTGCGGCGAGAGAGGATGTGGCGCTTCATGCTGCCCGGGGAGCATCAATTACTCCCGGAGGATTCGTGGAATTCACGGTCAATAAACCTGCATCAAGGATTAAAATCGGCGGGATCGTAGAAGAATTGCCGGTGGGCGGACGAATCCGCCTTGTCGTGGATGATCCCGGGAAAGGAAAGATCGCAATGCGCCAGGATTCGATTCAGGATTACTCGTTTGAGAAGGTGACCCTGTATATCGACGGAGAATTCCGGCAACGCGGAGTAGTCAGGGAGATAACTATCCAGGGATACGAAGGATTCATCTCAAGCCTGGAACTGCGTATTGCAGGGGGGAATGGAGAGATCGGTCTCCTTGAAAACGGGAGCCCCGTGAATCTTGCCGGGAAGAATGTTCCATTCTCCTTCGTCTCGATGCGCCCGGATTCATCCGGCATCATGATACTTGATTGTTACTGGCCGGATGTGACCTCGTTCCAGGGTGCGGTCACCTCTTACCATGCTCAGGAACCGGAATCTTCCGGGGGTTGATTCCGGGCGCACCCGGAATCATTCTGTAATGGGGCAGGATTTTTTCTGGATGCATTTTTTTCATGGCACTGTTCATCAGCGAATGAAGGAATTTTTACAGGGGATTATGGTATTTTCCCAGTGGCATCTCAAGCCGGAATCGTAACACGCCGGGGTATTGACGGGAAGTGGTGCCTGGCAGCCTTACGTTCTTATATCTGCCGCTCGCACACTTTCATGCATGGAGAAGCGGGACATTATCATTCTCCTCATCGCACTCGTCGCAATCGTAGTGGTAGCGGTGGTGGTCAAACCGATCATGACCGGGCAACCCCCCGATCTCAGTCTTCCCGCCATCCCGGGGCTCACACCTGAACCGGAAGACACGGTGTCCCCCACCCCGCAGACTCCCCAGATGACCGGACTAAGGACCACTTCACCAACACCCAAACCCACCACCCCTGCATGGAGCGGAAAATCAACGCAGATCGGGTATGTATCCCTTGGTTCTCCGGAAGAAACCCCGGCATTCACCCGCTTCCCGGACGAGACCCCGGCACCTGAAACGATGCTCACCTATGCATCGATACACTCCACAGGAGGAGGGATAACCCAGACCATCTCGATGCCGTTCCCGTACTGGGAACTCGAATATTCTGTGGATCCCTGGGAGACCACCTTCGTTGGGGAGACCGAATCCAGGGAGGCCGGGCCGGCGGGTTTTCTGTACGGTGAAATTCACCCGAGGTTTTCCATCGAGGTGAGGGATGCAGCCGATAATTCGCTGGTCCGCGAGATCGAACCAACCGGTGGCCTTGATAAAGAACTGTGGGAGGAGGAGGAAGAGAACGATCCCCGGCCCTGGAAAGAGAGGTTTTACGAGGGAACTACCAAGCGGTCATATTATTTCGTGATTCATACCCACATGATTAATTTCTACACGATGGAAGTGAAAGTCCCGGAACGGTATGTGGGGAAATATTGATCGAACCCACAGT
>CAYNXS010000046.1:0-11444 GCA_964401215.1 uncultured Methanolinea sp.
TCAAATAGTATCTCATGGAGGTCCCGAGCAGGATATTCTTCACCAAGGGAATGGGTGTGCACAGAGACCGGCTCGCTTCGTTTGAGCTGGCTCTCAGGAAGGCTGGGATCGAGAAGTTCAACCTTGTGTATGTATCCAGCATCTTTCCACCGAATTGCAGGATAATCTCTGTCGATGAGGGGGTTGCGCTCCTCGAACCAGGGGAGATCACCTACTGTGTGATGGCAAAAAACGAGACAAACGAGCCAAACCGTTTGATATCAGCAGCAATCGGACTTGCAATGCCAAAAGAAGCAAAGGAATACGGGTATCTCTCCGAGCACCATGCCTATGGTGAAACATCAGAAAAGACAGGGGATTATGCAGAAGACCTGGCCGCCACGATGCTTGCGACCACGCTTGGGATTGAGTTTGATATCAACCAGGCCTGGCAGGAGAGGGAGCAGATCTATAAAGCCAGCGGAAAGATCATCAAAACAACCCAGACCTGCCAGTCTGCCCAGGGAGACAAGAACGGGTTATGGACTACGGTCATTGCGGCTGCGGTATTTGTCACCAACCGCACTTAAATTATTTTTACTGTCCCGGCCGCAGTTTTCACACTGATTTTTCCGTTCTCTGCGGGATGATACACGATGGTCCTTCCGGCGGTTCCCCCGACATCTTCTGCAACAAGCGGAATATTCAGTTTTTTGAGCTGAGCCCGGACACTTTCGATGTTCCGCTCCCCGATATTTAAGTTCCCTGAGAATGTCTGGAACATTGATGCTCCGCCAGTGATTTTTGCGGCAAGGGACGCGGTTTTGCATCCATTTTTATTCAATTCTTTCACAAGGAATTCAACCGCGGTATCCGCGTATTTTGCCGGCCGGTCTGTTCGTCCCTGCGAGTCAGGGAGCATGACATGTGCAAGGGCGCCAAAAGACCTGTCCCTGTCAAACACCACAAGGCCGATACACGACCCGAGTCCTATGGAAGACATAGGAGTCCTGCCTGCGTGGAACTCTCCAATCCCCACAACCACCACCGGTTCTTCAGGGCTGGGCATTCTCGGCACCTTGGTTATTTCATCAGGTTCTCAAGCATCCGTAATATCTCATCGAGCATCGGCTTGTTCGGGAGCAGGAACAGGTTGCTGGTGATCTTGTGCTGATCACTGTGCAGTTCTGTCCTGAAGAGGACAACCTGGTCGATATCCGCAAATTGCTGCATAGCAAGGATGGACTGGAATGCCGCGTGGGGCATATCGATGATCATGGATGGCGGGGATGGGAGCATGATGATGGAGAGGAGCGTTGCGGTGGCATCAAGGAATGCCGAGACCATGATGTTTCCTATCTCGAGAAGCGCACTCTCATCCATCTCGGTCAGGTCGCGTTCCATCTCGGTCATGCCAAGCATGGCATTGGTGAGCCTGACCACTGAGTTCTTGGGAATATGCAGGAGCACATATCCCCCACCCGACACCTCGCCTGTGATCTGGAATATCACAAGGGCTGAGAGTTCATCTCCCACGTGTTCATGTATCTGAGCAATATCGACCACGCTGATCTCGGGGACTTCCATCTCGATATTTGACATCAGCATGGTGGAAAGGGTCGTCGCGGCATGGGCTGCACCGATGTTCCCGAGTTCTCGTAATGCATCGCGCTGCTGGCTTGTGAGTGTATTCATGTCATGTCTCCTTGATAATCGCATTCACATCGAGTACCGGGACAACTTCTCCGTCACCGGGTATGGTGACCCCGGACACGCCCCTGCAGGTCCCGACGACCGTAGAGAGAGGCTTGATCACCACTTCCTGCTGACCCTCGATGAGATCAACGGCAATACTTCTCTTACGATTCTGGTGCTGGAGGACCACGAGGATATCGGTCCTGGGTGATCGTCCGAACATGTCGTCAAGCCTGTCGAGCGGCAGGACCTCATCGCGGAGAAGGATGGTATCATGGCCCCCGATTGAATGGATGGATATCCCCTCAAGGCTGGCTACTTCAACCACGTTGTGGACCGGAATCGCGCACCTCCGTCCGTTGATCCTGACCATCATCACCGTCACAATCGCCATGGTCGGGGGAAGGAGGAGCTCGAACCGGGAGCCGGATCCCTCGGTCGATTCAACCTTGATCGTCCCCTTGAGCCCCTCAAGGGTGGTCCGCACCACGTCGAGGCCGACACCCCTCCCGCTGATGTCGGTGATGGCTTCAGCGGTGGAAAAGCCCGGGCGGAACAGGAAATCGACGATCTCATCCCGTGTGAGGCCTTCAGCCTCCTCTGCGGATACGAGCCCTCGTTCAATCGCCTTTTTCTTGACTTTCTCGGCACTGATTCCCTGCCCGTCATCCTGGATGGTGATGATCACGTTATCCCGGTCCCTCCGTGCGGAAAGGAGAAGCGTTCCTTTCCTTGGTTTCCCTGCTGCCTCGCGAATTTCCGGGGTTTCGATGCCATGATCGATGCCATTCCTGATCAGGTGCATGAGCGGATCGTTCAAACCATCCATGACACTGCGGTCAAGTTCCGTGTCTCCGCCCTCTATCATGAAGTCCACTTCCTTCCCTTCCCGGTTCGCGATATCCCGGACAGTCCGCGGGAAACGGTTGAAGATGTGGTTTAAGGGGATCATCCGGATGTTCATCATCATGTTCTGGAGGTCCGAGACGGAGCGCCCGATCATGTTCAGGGTCTCATCAAGGTCCTTCATCTGGTGTTCCCTTGCGATCTCCGAGATGCGTCCGCGGTTGATGACGAGATCTTCTACAAGGTTCATCATGACATCGAGCCGGTTGATATCAACACGGATGTTCTTGACCTCACGACCCTTTTCCACCTTTTCGCCTTTCACCAGGGGGGCTTTCTTCTCATCATCGCTGGGGGCTGCTGAAGGAGTGTCCTTCTTTATTTCGACCGTGGGAGATAGTTTCCCGGAAAGGTCCTGTATTTTCGCTTCTTTGATATCGGATGATGTGGTGATGGTTTTCAGTGCGTCAATGCCCGCATCGCTCGTGATCTCAACCGTGAAGTGGCCATCAAACACACCGTCCTCCACTATCGTTCTGTCAGGGATGACTTTTCCAATAGTCCCGATCTCTTCGAGATTCTGGAGAATGATCATTGCCCTCAGATTCCGGTTGTCACAGGTATCGGTAAGGCGGATAGAGAGGGAGTACTGTGACGAGCCAGGAGATTCAACCCCTGAAGTTTCTTCTTCACCGGATATCCTTGCCGGGGAGCACTCCAGAGTGATTTCCTGGTCATGCCCAGGTGGTGACCCGGTTCCCTGCGTGATCCAGTGTTTCAGATCCATGACGCGGTCATCGAGATCATCAGGGACACCCTGACCGCCTCCCTCGATATCATCGAGCATTGTCTCGATCTCATCGGATGCGGCGAGGAGTGAGTCCATGAGGGCGTGGGTGACCGCCATGTTCCCGTTCCTGATCTCGGCAAAGACATCCTCCATGGCATGGCAGAGTTTCTCCATGCCCTTGAAATCCATGGACGCCGACATTCCCTTGAGGGAATGGGCGGAGCGGAAGATCTCCGCGATTGCTTCTTCAGACGCCTCACCCTCGAGAACCAGGAGATTTTTCACGATATTCTCGTGGTTCTCCCTTGATTCAGCGATATAGAGCGAGCGGTATGCATCAAGTTCAGACATATTCAGTTCGCCATCCCTGTCACCAGGTGTGTAATTTCATCCCCGATTTTCGATAAGGGCAATACCTTTTCCACGCAGTTCTTTCCAAGCGCGGATCGCGCCATCCCGTACACGAGGCAGTCCTCCTCGCGGCAGACGATGGTCCTGCCGCCATGCTCCCGGATGACTGCCATGCCATCGCCCCCGTCGTTTCCCATTCCCGAGAGGATAACCGAGACCACCCGGTTCCCGAACACGCTGGATGCCGAGAGAAATGTCTTGTCCACCGCCGGACGCACGCTATGGAGAGGGGGAGACTGCGAATGGACAATACGCCCTCCTTTCTCTCCTTTTTCTTCCATGTGCGATGATATGACCGTGTGATACCCGGCTTTCGAAATAAAAACACTTCCCTGGTTCAGGAGATCTCCATTCTCGGTCTCTTTGACAGGCATGGTGGCGATACGGTTCAGGCGGGTGGCAAGGGATGCGGTGAATCCTCCTTCCGGCATGTGCTGCGTGATCACGATCGATGCCGGGATGGGGGTCTTGAAGGATGAGAGGAGGATATCCAGCATCGGAGGACCACCCGCAGAGGCTCCGATGACCACTATCCGGTCGGCAAGCGGACTCCTTTTTCTCTCCGGCCGTTTGATATACGCGATGTTGATCAGGTTATGGATCTTATCCCGGAGTTCACGCTCGATACTCTCAATCTCGTGCTTCTCTGTGGGCTTTGGCATGAAGTCATCGGCCCCGAGCTGCATGGCGTTCCTGGTCATCTCCGCTCCCACCGAGGTCAGTGAAGAGAGCATCATGACTTTTGGGAATTCCTTGAACTGGGAACGGTTCTTCAGGACATCAAGCCCGTTCATCCTGGGCATCTCGATGTCAAGGGTGACCACGTCGGGTGCGTAATCCCTGATCTTCTTGAGTCCATCCACACCGTCCGTCGCGGTTGCTACTACGTCTATCTCGGGATCTTTTTCCAGCATGTCCCTGATCATGGTGCGCATGAAGAGGGAGTCGTCCACGACGAGAACCCTGATCATGGTCTCATGAGCCGAGCACGTTCTTGATCTCTTCGAGCACTTTTGGGGCCTGGAACGGTTTCACGATATATCCTCTGGCCCCGGTCTTGATGGCAAGTTTGACCATCTGTTCCTGTCCCACCGCGGTGCACATGACCACCCTGGCGTTCGGGTCAAAGGTCTTGATCCCTTTCAGTGCCTCGATCCCGTTCACCTTGGGCATCACGACGTCCATGGTGACAAGGTCCGGCTTGAGTTCCTGGTACTTGGCGATAGCCTCGTCTCCATCCCCTGCTTCTCCCACGATGTCATGGCCACCCGAGAAGAGGATGTTCTTGAGAAGAGTCCGCATGAAAAGCGTATCATCCACGATAAGAATTCTGCCCATGTCTATCACTATAGTGGTGAATGCAAAGGATTTATATACTTAATGATAGTGACGTAGCGATTTTGGGATTTTAAGGGGATGGAGGTTTCACTGATTCGGTGATGAAACGAACACCTTTGGGGGTGAGCTGGACTTCCTTTCGCACGAATACCACATCGATAAGACCGATTTTCAGGAGTTTCTCGTAGATCTGATCGAGATCTTTGTGGGAGATATTGAGCATGTTCTCGATAGCGTGGGAGTCCATGCCGCTGTAGATGAGCATCCCGACCTGCGCAGAGAGGGGGTCGAGGTCTCCTGCGCTCGTCTCGAGATCTTTGGTGGTGTCTGTCAGGAAGTTTATGAGGATCTGCAGGGTCGAGATGGGGCAGAGCACATAACTGGTCACGACGTCGGTATTCTCCATGTGATCGATCTTGACCACGTCAACCTGCTTCCCCTGCACCTCCCGCTTGGTGAGCTCCATCCCGGTGACCTCTTTCAGCGGTACTGATATCTGCTTGTTCTGGCTCACAAACCAGATGCTGGTCTTGAGGACTGCGATGGCCCCTTTCTCCCAGGTGGCGTTCGTGACCATCACCCCTCCCCTGACGGCAGGCGACATGAAATAGGCTGTCAGGCGGTATGCGCTGCACGCCATGATGATGAGCCGCTTCATTGCCTGGAGGACCTTCTCGACGCTGGCAATTTTGTAGATAATTGGAGGTTCGCCCTTCACTGTGACGACGAGCAGATTTTTTCTCTCCTCGAGATCGATGATCGATTTGAAAGGGATAGCCTTTCCGACCGGCTCGGCGATGGTCATCGAGTCCTGCTGCAGGTCGACCTTGCTGACCACCCATTTCCCATCCTTTTCAATCTTGACCGGGACAACAGCCATCCTTTACCCACCAACGAAAAAAATTATTCGCCTCTCTGTTTTTTCGGCTTCAGAAGGTCTTCGAGTTCGCCCTTGAGATCTGCGGCGTCAACCCTAATATCTTTCATATCCCTGATAAGGCTTGCATAATTGTTCTTCTTGACTGACGTTACATCGGATTTGAGCGATGCCATGAGGTCGTCGTCCTGGCCTTTTCCCTTTGAGAACGACAGCATGTCCTGTTCGGGCGAAAAGGCGGGGCTTGCGGGTTTTGGCGGCTCGGATTTTCCCATGGGAGACCCTCCTGCCGCAGGCATTGCGGCTTTCATGGCTGAAGAGGAAGCAGGCGCTGGCGCGGGGGCCGGAGCACCTGCAGATGATTCTTCCTCGCCGAGGTCGATATCATCAAGGTCGAGCCCGTCGAGCCCTTCCATGGCATCCCCTCCAAGATTCATCCCTGCGTCCTGGCTCAAATCGATCTCCCCCTGGTTTGCCTCCAGGATCTCCTTCACCTCGTCGGCATCGTCCGTCTCATCAAGCATAATCGGGGCCTCATCACCGGAAAGGCCGATATCCATGCCTGCAACCTCACCCAATGTATCGGGAGCAGGAGTGCCCGGGGTCACCTCCCCGATGCCGATCTGGCTGTCATCAAGGATAGAGAAGTCCTCGGCCTGCTCTATGTCGTTGAGCAGGTCAGCATTCAGGTCTTCACCGACAAGCGCACTGAACGGATCGGTCTCTTTCTTCTTCTCGGCGGGGGTGACTTCCGTGATAATATCATCAAGAGATGCAACCGTTCCACCCCTGATGGACTTGTCGAGGAGGGAGTCTATCTTCTTCTCCTGCGTCGCACGTTCCTTCTTTGTTTTCGTGCCACGCTTCAGGTTTTTCCCGAGGACTGCAAATGCACCTTTGAGCGATGAGAAAAAATCCCCGGTACCGCGCTTCTTTCCGGGTGTTGCGACCTTTTTCTCTTTCTTCTCTGATTTGGGTTTCTTCTCTTTTTCCTTCTTCTGCACCACGTTTTCGGGGACCGCGCTCTTCGGTTCTCCTTGTTTTCTCTTCAGCGAGGGTACTTTAAAAGCGGGAATCTTCACCGTCCCGGTAAGAAAGATGACAAGAATGCCGAGGATGATTGCACCAAGAATGAGATAGAAAATCGGTATTGGAAGTACGAGTATCACTGATCCGAATAGTATGATTATTGCGAAAAGGACGACCCTGAGTGTTGAATCCTTCATTTCAAGCTCCAGTTATTGTGGGAATACTGAAGAACATAGCAACTATTTCAGGCGCCGCAATATAAATGATACCGGTCACCGCGAGGATAAAACTGGTAAAGAAATAGAACATGTAGCGATCTCCTCCCATGACAATCTTTCCTACAATGATATTTGCAATTGAAATTATCGAGATCATGATGAGGACATACATATTCATCTCGGCTTCGGGAAAGTTCACAAAAAGATCAATCGGCATTTGTGAACCCAATGCCCCGGCGGTTGTACTTCCTGATAATGCTGCCCCGGTCTCTCCAAAAGAGGTCATCACCGTCTGAATCGCTCTTGACATGGTCATTAAAATATGAAAGAGGAGGAGGAATATCCCCACCATCATGGCGTGCATGGGGACAAGGAGGATGACAAACCCCATGGAGACGTTGTTCCGCTTCTCCCGGAGCAGCACCTGCTCGAGCATCGATGAACCGACGATCTGCCCGATAATGTCGGGTTTACCGCCGAGTTCGACGGCATCACGGAAGATGTTGAGGTATTTATAGATGAGATTGCTGCCGCATTCATGGAGAAAGCGTTCCCAGGTCAGTTTCTCGTCAAGTCCGAGGTTCAGTTTTGAATACACCCCGTTGATGAATGGTTCCAGCGTCTCGAGGGATTTCCGATCGATCTCGCCCAGGGCATTTGCGATGGTAACTCCCTTTCCCCCCATGACCGCACCAAGGCTCCGGATAAACGTGGTGAATTCTGCATCCCGTTTGATGATATTCTGATCGTCCAGGTATCCGATAACCCCGAGGGGGAGGAGTAATAAGCCGATGAAGAGCATCGAGAGACCGGCATTCCCGCTGATCAGGAAGAGGATAATTGCACCCATCGCTGCAAGGGGAATAACCTTCTTCTCAAGCCGGTGAATGAGATCCTGCTCCTTTGATCCTTTTGGCAGATTGTGGGTCTTGTCATCAGAGGGGACGGAACGATACATCGTTACGATGCCGAACACCGCGATTCCGCCCACGACCATGTATGATGACATGAGCGTCGACTGGGGGTCCCCAGGGGAATAAATCGCCACCGAGATCATCATGATGATCCCGACAAGGGACCCGGCGAAGAGCATCGCGATATAGGCATCGGACCACTTCTTGAGCATCTCGAGGCCCTGTTCGTACGAGTTCCGGTAGACGCTGCGGATCGTCCCCAGTTCACGATTGAGAAAATCCTCGTCAGGGACCCCGGACTCCATGGAGTTCCCAAACCGGTTCAGCATGCTCCTGAGCATGTCATTCTTGGCTCGCTCCGCAATGATCGAGAGTGCCTGGACGTAGCTGTAGTTCCAGCGCTTTACGAAAAACTCCACCCTCTCGATGTATTTGCAGGTCACATACTCCTTGCGGACCGCGGTATAGGCAAAGATTTCAGGCCGTGTGGCCTGCGCGGTCGTGGTGGAGGCCATGTAGGTGACCATGAAGAGGAGGTCGGGCCCCATCTTCTTGTTCTCGCTGATCGCGTCCAGTTTCTCTTTTATTGATTCGCCGAGATCCTGGAATGGCAGTTTCCCTGCATTCGCCTGGCGTACTGATTTACCAAATCCTGCAAATGCCATCTACATCGCGTCGATATCCATTTTCAGGAGACCCTGCTTCTTGACCTTGGTCATCATGAAATAGAGGTCATAGAACCCGGTATACCCTGCCTTGTGCAGGCGTTCCAGGATCTTGGCCCTCTTCTCCACCTCGTTATAAATTGACGCTTTTTTGTGTTCGGGGATCCCGAGCATGGTGGCAATCCTGTTCTCGAGGAGGAAACTGCTCCCTCTCCCGGGAAATTCGTGAAGGTCGGTCGCGGGGTTCCAGTGGAACATCTCGACGAACGAGAATCCCTGGGTTTCGGGATTGTAGCCGACGAGTTCGTTCACGCTCAGGATACGCCGGACGGTCTCTCCGCTCGGCCTTTTTACCGCACTCTGGATGACCACGATATTCAGGTTGTCGACGTAGGTTTTCGGGATGTTGATGGGATCACCGCAAAGACGCTGGATGAGCTTCTCCACCGATGCAGCGTGGAACGTGGAAAGGACAGGGTGGCCCGTCTGCATGGCACCAAATGCCACCGCCCCCTCGACACCACGGATCTCACCGACCATGATCTGGTTCGGTCGCTGACGGAGTGCGGCCTTGAGGAGATCGAACATGGTGACATCTCCGCCCTCGCCCTCCCCGGATCCCTTCCCCTTGGAAACCTCCCGTGTCCAGTTCTTATGGGGTATCTGGAGTTCAGGGGTATCTTCAATCGTGACGATCTTGTTCTCAGGCGGGATGAACGTCGTGAAGGCATTCAGGCTTGTAGTCTTCCCGCTCGCCGTCTCACCGCTCATGAAGAGGGACATGCCGTTCTCAATGCATATCCAGAGGTACCCGGCAACCAGGTAATCGCAGGTCTTGAATTCGATCAGCTTCAGGATGCTGATCGGGTCATCCATTGCTTTACGGATGGTGAAGTTGCTGCCCTTTCTGCTGATGTCCGTGCTGTACACGATATTGATACGCGAGCCGTCAGGAAGCGTGGCATCCACGATAGGATTCCTGTACGTGATTGGCCGCTTGGTCCTCTCAGCAAGCTTGATCACGAAATTATCAAGTTCCTTGGTGTCAGTCCACCCGACGACCGATTTGAGCCCCTTGAAGATCTTGTGCTCGATGAATATTGGGCCAACCCCATCGCAGGTGATATCCTCGATATACTTGTCATTGATAAACGGCTTTAAGAGTCCCACATCGATCTTATCGCGGACAATCATGTATTCGAGAGCCCGGTATTCCTGGGGACTCACGATGATCCTGCCATCAGGTGTCTGTCGCACACTGGCCATTGCTGCCTTGCGGTGCACATTGGGCTTACTCGCGGTCAGGTCCTTATTGAGGAAATCCTTCATCTTGCTGGAGAAGCCCTGCTTCTGACCCGCGCCTGAAAGAAGAGGGAGTTGCTCGCCGGGATTCTGCACGACGAGCACCTGGGAGATCAGGGTCTTTAACACATTCGTCTTGTCTTCATCGGTGACAGGGTCGATCTCCAGTGCATCCAGCAGGTCGACAAGCTTGTATTCCACCGCGGGCGTGAGCTCTTTCACGCTGTGCATGAAGGAGGGATCGACGGGGATGTAGTAGTTCCGGACATCGTTCTGGTCGAAGAAGATGTGCACGAAGACCGTGTCATCTGCGGGGTAGATGAGGTTGGGATCGGTCATCGACCTGAGATCACGCTTCAGTTCCGAGAAGAAGAGGGGGATCCCATACTCGTCGACAGGGAAGAGGTGGAGGTATTCGAGCAGGTGGGGACTCTTTTTCACGTATTCCTTGGCATTGACCGGGAGCATCCTGTAGAGTGCACAGCTCTCGATATTGTTCACGCAGTCGTTGTCTTCGGTATTTTCTGCAGGCTTGAAGGGAAGGTTGAGTGCGGCGGTGAGTGCGGCCATCTCACACCTTGGCCATGGAGATAGGAATGATCTTCATGCCATAGCCAGGATGGACCTCGAACGAGACCAGGTTCCCGGTCGTTTTCCGGGCGCCTCGTACCTTGACCACCTCGAGCACCATGACGTACTTGTCGCCGATCAGTGCTTTTTTCATCGAGAGGTGGGCATCGCAGATGGAACGGATCCGGATCAGGGTGTCCTCCTCGAATGCATAGGTATGAAGGGTGATAAGCACGGTCTTTCCCTTGTCAACAATTTGTTTACAGTTCGTCAGGAAAGTGAGGATCGATGACTGCTGGGTATACTCGGTGAACATGGTGAGCGAATCCACGACCACGACCTCGGCAGGGCTTGTACCGATATGATGGACAATCCTCTGGAGGATCCCGTCCATCTCCTCCTTGCTCCACTTGAACCCGGCCATATGCAGATGAAAGAGGCGGATATATCCCCAGGCGAAGTAGTCTGAGACATCGAGGCTCATCGACTCCATCTGGGAGAGAAAGCTCTTTGCGGTCAGTTCGGTGGAGTAGAAGTCGACCCGCAGGCCCTGCTTCATGGCCCCCCACATGATCTGCTGGGTGAGCACGCTCTTTCCTGTATCGTTCTCCCCTTCGATCAGGGTGAGAGAACCAAGTGGCAGACCGTCTGCGATCTTTTTGTCGATCTCGTTATTTCCTGTTGAGAGGATATGTCTGTCTTCGCCGCCAAGGAGATTGGAGAGACCGTCGTTCAGAGATGCCACCATAGAAGTACTGAATACTATATCGGAATATTGATATAAAGTGTTCCTTACCGGATGTAAGTTTG
>CAYNXS010000047.1:0-11266 GCA_964401215.1 uncultured Methanolinea sp.
GAGGGAGAGGAGCCTCTGGATCTCCCTGAGATCAGGTCCTGCCCTGAGCATCCCGATGATATTGACCGTCCCCGGGATGCGTTCGTGCACCGGTTCCGCGAGATCCGCGACGATCGTCTTCAGGGTCTTTGCATACCCGTCAGTAAAGTTCCCTTCAAATCCCCCTGCATCGATGCAAAGAATCCTTGCCCGGGTGTTCACCGTCCTGCAGGCGTTCTCGACATCTTCGCCGATGATCCCGGATGCGCAGCATGAAAGGACTACAAGGATCTCCGGTCTCTTCTCTTCATCAAGATCCAGGATCGCCTGACGTAGCCGCTCCTCGGCACCGAAAACCACATCGTGTTCGTCCATCCCCGTGCAGTAGACAGGGATATGGCGGTTTCCGCGGAGCCCGAGAATATAGTTGATATGGTAGACACATCCCCGTGGCCCGTGAACAAGGATTGTGGTGTTCCTCATGGTAGCTGCAGCTTTGATTGCCCCGAACAGGCTGCAGGTGATACGTGGAACCTCCATGGAGGTGCAGGATCCTGACACAGCAGAAAGATATGGTGAACCGGGGCACGAAATAGTTATTCAGGGGAATCCCTGGGAATAACACCGGAAGTATGGGGATTCATCATCTGGATCCTCTTTCACCGGTCGGAATATCCCTGTCCATGCTTCCGCTCCTGAATCCTTCCAGATCGACCGTGCAATAGAAAAACCCCAGGTCCTGCATCTTCTTCGTGATACGTTCCCGGTTATCAAGGATACGCGGTATATCATTTCCAGGCACCTCGATCCGGGCAAGGTTCCGGTGAACCCTGACCCGGACAGTGGGAAATCCCGCACGGACGAGGAATTCTTCGGCCTCTTCGATGCGTTTCAGACCTTGGATCGTGATCTCCTCCCCATAGGGGATCCGGGTTGCGAGGCATGGGCTTGAGGGCAAATTCCAGAACGGGTACCCCCTCTCCTTTGCAAGAGCCCTGATCATCGGTTTTGTCAGCCTGCAGCGTGCAAGCGGGTGCGTGATGCCCTCTTCATCGGCAGCCCTGATCCCTGGCCGGAACTCCTGGTAATCGGAGTGATTCACCCCGTCAATGACCTCCTCGAGCCCGTATTCTCCTGCTTTTTTCCGCAGGATCCGAGCGCCCCGCTTCTTGCAGAGGTAACACCGGCTGGCAGGATTTTTCAAAAATCCTTCGTCTTCAATGATGGAAAAGGGGATTACTTCGCAGGGTATTCCACATGAGTCCGCCCGGGTTTTTGCCTCCTCTATGGTGCTTCGTGGAATAAGCGGGGAATCGAGGATCACGCAGCGTTCCAGCCCCCCGGTCACTTCATGTGCAACGCATGCAAGGAACGTGCTGTCGAGCCCGCCTGAATAGGAGACGACCATGCCTCGGGATCGTTTCAGGAGTTCTTCCAGCTCCTGCAGGGCTATGTGATTCTGGTTCATGCGGTGCTCCGGGTGTAAGGATCAGTCGCCAGGGTGAATATGACGGGTATCACGCACCATTATGTTGAAGGATAACTATATTACTCTCTGTCGCACCCGGACATTCATTCAGGTTCCGGGCAGAAAAGAAGGGAGACTACCGGATGCTTTCTGGACGGGAACGGGAACGGTATGCCCGGCAATTGCCCATACTGGGGGAGGAGGGCCAGGAGATCCTGCGATCATCCTCGGTATGCGTTGCAGGAGCCGGGGGGCTTGGATGCCCCGTCGCACTGTATCTCGCAGCAGCCGGTGTCGGGCACATCCGGATTGTTGATCCCGACAGGGTGGACAGGAGCAACCTGAACCGGCAGGTCCTCCATGCCGAGCCTGACATCTCCCGGTTCAAGGTGGAGTCGGCAGCAGAGAAACTGCGGCGGCTGAATCCGGATATCAGGATCGAACCCGTGCCGGATGCAATCGAAGAAGGGAATGTTGATGAATTGACAGGCGGGATGCACCTCCTTCTCGATGCCCTCGATTCTTACCCGGCCCGGTATCTCCTGAACCGTGTCGCACAGGAACGGGACATCCCGTTCGTCCATGCGGCGGTGAGCGGCTTTCACGGCCAGATCACCACGATAATCCCGGGAGAGACTCCCTGTCTCCGGTGCATAATCCCTCACCCTCCAGACGGTGGCTCGCCCCCGGTGCTTGGTGCCACGGCGGGGATAGTCGGCACCCTGGAGGCGCTTGAAGCGATTAAGGTCCTCACCGGGATGGGTGATGCCGCAAAGAACATCCTGCTTGTTTGGGACGGAAGGTCTGGAAGGCTTGACCAGATCCCGGTCAGCAAAGACCCGGGATGCCCGGTGTGCGGGAGCAGTGGGAGAATATGTTGATCACAGTTCATATCAGGGCATTTGCCAGGTTCAGGGAGTTGTTCGGGGATCGTTTCGAGGTTGAGGTCGAGAGTCCTGCCACCATCCGGTCCGTCATGCACGAAGTGGGGAAGAGGAACGTGCAGGGGCTTCGCGACCTGATCGATGACGGTGGGAATGTGAAGAAGTCCGTGATCATCATGGTGAACCGGGAACGGGTCACAGGCGAGGCCAGGGACGAACACTCTGTGTATGGGGGAGACGAGATCGCACTCTATCCCCCGGTTGCAGGAGGGTGACCCGGCATGATCCGAATCACCCGGGACGATTTTCACACATCAACCCTCCTCGAAGGGGCGCGGAGCGGTGAGGAAGGGGCCGTGGTGAGTTTTCTGGGGCTCGTGAGGAACGACGGGATAGACAGGATGGAGATCGAGGCGTTCGAGGAAGTGGCGGAGCAGGAACTCTCCCGGATTCGGGAAGAGGCGATAGCAAAGTTCGGTGTAACCCGGGTGGACATCATCCACAGGGTAGGCTCCCTCTCTGTCGGCGACCGGATCGTCCTGATTGTTGTCGGAGCATCCCACAGGAAAGCCGCATTCCTTGGGTGCGAATATATCATCGACCGGATCAAGGAGTCCGTGCCAATCTGGAAGAAGGAGTATACTGCCGGAGGTTCCAGGTGGGTCCCCGGTGAACATGAATGAGACGATTGTGCCTCTTTTTCATGAAAGAGTTGGTGGCTGGATTGCCATTACACCCAACATTATCACAAAAAAGTGTCTTGCCCTAATCTTTTCCTGATCCCCTTCGCACCAGGATTATCCCCACCGCGATGAATGCGGCGATGCAGGACCAGACCGGGAACGGGACGAGAGGAATCTCCGGCTTTAATGCAACCTGGACTTCGGCAGTCTGGCCGGGGCTCAGGTTGAAGGAATTCGAGTAGTCCTGGTATCCGTTCAGGCGGAGAAGTATGGTATGCTGGCCTGTTGGGAGCGAGGGGATGGTGAGGGGGGTGATCCCAACGCAGGCGTTCTCTATGAAGATGTTAGCCCCGGATGGCTCCGACGTAATCTGCACTGCTCCTGATCCTGCTGATCCCGCCAGGGGCGAGAGGTTTGCCTTGACGCTCACGGTCTTTCCGGCCTGGACCGGGACGCGGGTCATGTAGTCCTGGTAATTCTGGAGCTTGAGGGTGACGGTATGCTCGCCAGGGGAGATCCCCGTCAGATCAAGGGGATTTCCAGCCTGGGTAACTCCCTGGAATATCCCGTCAATGAGGACCGATGCGCCTGCCGGGGTCGAATCGACATGGATATACCCTGTCGTGATCTCTTTCTGAACCTCGAGTGTTATATCGAGTACGACGACCTGTTTCGGCCGAATCGTGATAAGCCCGGACCAGTCCTGGTATCCCACCTTCTTCAGGAGTGTGAAATGCGATCCCGCCTCAAGGTTTCCCACCGTGGTGGCGGTGGAACCCCTGTAGATGCCGTCCACGTATACATCTGCGGCTCCCGGGAGGCTCTTGACCTGGACGGTTCCCACCTCTGACAGGGGTTTTAATACTGCATTTACCGTGATGCTCCCGCCTGGTGGGACATTGATGATGGTGACAAACGGTCCGTATCCCGAGAGGAATCCCTGGACGAGGTGGCCTCCTGCACGGATATCCTTGTAGGTCCATGGTGCCTGCTGGCCCTTCCCGCCGTCAAGGGTGACAAGCGCTCCTCCCGGTGACGAGGTGACAAGGAGAGTTCCGGTTGACTGGCTGGGTTCGAGATCCGCATAGACCTTGATGGTCTCGCCGGGGTTGGGGTTTGCCGTGTATTGTGCGGTGTAGGGGTAGTATCCGGTTGCAGAGATGGTGATGGTGTGCTGGGGAGACGATGCGCTCACCACGGGATAGGTGATTGGCGTAACTCCAATGAACAGCCCATCGAAGATAACGGGGGCTCCCGAGGGACCAGACTCGATCAGGAAGAAACCTGTATCTCCACCGACCGGCTGGGAAGCCTCAACAGGGAATAGGATGGCAAGAAGGAGGAATGTGGCAAGAAGGATGGAAGCAGAGGCGTGTATTTGCATATACGCACTCCTGTTGTCTTCTTTCTACAAAAACTCATTGTGACAGACAATGAAGAAACTCCGCGATTGAAGGCCCCTGCAGAGGATTTATGGAGCATGAAGGTGCATATGAGATCACCTGGGAATCCACGTGATCCTTGCTCGTCCGGGGATACAGCCGAACGGTCGCTACACCACATATTGCCCGGTGACACGAGCCCCTGAAAACATCATGATTCCCGCGTGAATGGATGAGGGAGATGCCATGCTGGAACGACTGAATCAGTTCGAGAAGCTGATGTATTACATCCTTGTGGTGCTCCTTGCATTCGTCATCTTCATCTCTGTAGTCGAACTTGTCATCCTCCTGCTCGGCGGCCTTTTCCTGGACCAGACTTTCAGACTGGACAATCACGAGATCCTGAACGTATTCGGGTTCTTCCTCCTGATCCTGATAGGGATAGAATTGCTGGATACGATCAAGGCCTACATCAAGAAGCAGGAGATCCATGTCGAGATTATCGTGCTGCTGGCAATCATCGCCGTCGCACGAAAGATCATCCTTCTTGACCCCTACTCCGATATGCCCCTCTCTGACCTCACACTCTGGGGCATGGGAGTGGTCGTCATCTGCCTTGCGGCATCGTATTACCTGATCAGGAAAGCGGGCGTCACAATCTAGGAAGAGGTGCGCTTCTCTCACCTGACAGGGGTATTTTTATTCCTATCGTCCAATACTCAATACAACTATGACGGCATCAAGGGAGAATCCCTTCCAGCGTTCTTCTTCCTCCTGCATCCTCCTTGCATCATTTCTCCTTCTCCTGGCAATTCCGGCAATGGCAGCAGTACAGGAGACCTGTTACCTGGGAAAGATCGCCTCCCTTGATCCCCTCTCGCAGACACTCAGTCTCGACGTGGCGTCGCACTATTCGTGCGACTATTCCACGGGAAGTCCCGTATGGAACGTTACTTCGATCATACCTCCTCATGAGATTGCGGTCACAACCCCGATAGTCAACGGAACCGTCGCCCATAGCGAAGTGTTTACGCTGTTCCAGGGTGGCGATCAGGTTGTTGCCACCATCCTTGGCGGAGATGGCGGGAGATGGATTGGCATCGCGCTCGTCTCACAGGAACAGGGGTCGGAGGAATGGCAGGCAACCGAGGTGTCTGGAGATCCCCATGCACTCCCTGTCGTCCTTGCAGGAGGCTACAGGATGGAGTATGCCATACTCCCCGATTGCACGAAATGCAGCGGATCGGTCTGCAGGGGCCTTACATCACTTGTCACCGTGTGGAGTGGTGACGAAAAAGTTGTCGATGATTTTCTGAATTCCGGCCACTCACTTGAGTATTCAGGGAGGAACGATGGTTCCCGGGTGAGCATCCATTACCTTTCAGGTGAGACACGATCGACCCAGTGTTCACAGGCACCGGCTCTTGCCGGGATCCAGCCCATTTCATCATTCATCATCCACGTGGATCCACCCATCGGGGAGCAGGGCACCCCATGGATCTCGACACAGCCTACCGGAGAAGAACCAAGAGCCCCTGACATTCCCCCTTCCACCCCTGCACCGACATACGCTCCAACCGGGGATCTCCTCGCGGTGGGGGCACTTGCGATCCTCGCTCTGGTATTACGACGGTGAGGTAACTGAACGGGAGACTTGATGAAAGAATGAGTGCACCCATTTATGCCCTGCAGGACCACAGCATGATCCAACACCGCGGGCCGGAATACGAGCGCATCCAGCAGGTATGCAGGTGCCTTGAGATAGCCCGTACCAAAGGAGAACTCGCGACCCTCCTCGCGAGGGAGATCTCCCAGTATTCGCTCTTTGACCTGCAGGTGATCATGGGGCGGATCCGCTATGAGATCCACCGCCTCCCCTCCGCCTACCGCAAATCTGCGGGACCCTTCCTTCTCTCCCAGATCGTGGATTCCCACCACTCGCTCCTCACCATGTGCACCCGTGGTGATTTCCAGGCAATGACACGGCCTATTCCCACAAGGGACGTCTACCTCTCCTTTGTTGCCATGATCCCAGAGGGATGCTACGCAGGAGATATCCATGATGTATACCTCCCGCAGTTCCACTCGCCGATGCACAGGCTGTTTTATTACCTCCTTTCGGCATTCGTCATGTTCGTTCTCGAACAACCCGGTCATCCTGTCGGCACTCCGTTTCCCGGAGGGATGAGGGTTGAGGAGCGTGACGGGATCTTTATATGCCCTGTCAGGGACAAGGAAAAAGAGGTTTTCTTCTCTATCTGTAATTTCTGCCCTGCACACCAGATGGATGGTGTGTGATCCCAGGTCGATCAGAATTTTCCTGGATTTCCGTTGACTAGCCCCACTGTGGAAAAATCCCGCCCTCCCGGCTTGATCGAGGCGGAATTGTATCTTGATATTGCTGGTTAATCTACGAGATGGATCTTGACCATGTAGAGTATGGCACCGGCACCGCACAGTGCCGCCGCGACGATCAGAATGCTTGAAATCGCGCCGGCAAGCACGCTTGGGATCGCGTCCTGCACTGGTCCCGTGTATCCCGCACTTTCAAGGTACAGTGTCAGGAGTATCGCAGAGACGCAGACCCCAAGCGTCATCCCGAGATTCCTGATCGTCGCACTCACGCTCGAGGCGAGACCCGCCCTCTCGAGCGGCAGTGCCCTCATGATGTCCGTGCTGCTCGGGCTGTGGAAGAGTGCGGCACCCACGAAGAGCGGGATGAAGAGCAGGATGATAGCAGGAAGATCCTGTGCCAGGGCGGCATACCCAAGCAACACCAGGGAAACTCCCGTGAGCATGATGCCCGCGACAGGGAGCGCCCGGCTGAACTTCTGATCGTACAGCCAGCCTGATACGGGGGATGCGATGATCATGACAATTGGTGCGATCAAAAAGACCAACCCGACCCTTGAGGGGGTCATCCCCATCACCTCTTCAAAATAGAAGGGGGCGAGGAGGTTGACCATGAAAAGCGCCATGTAGAAACAGACGGTCGCGACATTCGGTAGTGAGAACCCGAAATTCCTGAAGATGGAGAGATCAAGCAGCGGGTTGGGGCTCCTGCGTTCGACGATGAAAAAGACAAGCGCCGATATCAGGGAGATGAGGAGGCAGGCTCCTGCAGACCATGACCATGATAAGGATGATGAGAGCTCCACGAGGAAGAGTATGATGAAGATGAGGGAAAGCACCATGGTCGCGGAGCCCGGCCAGTCCATGACAATCTCCCGCCTTTCCTGGTCTTTTGCCGGGAAATAGCGCAGGAAAAGGATCACCCCGAGGATACCTATCGGGACATTGATCAGGAAGATGAACTCCCATCCAAGGGTCTCGGTCAATAACCCTCCCAGGATCGGTGCGGCGATCCCCGCTGCGGCCGTGACCGCCCCGATATACCCCATGGTCCTGCCCTGGTCATCGGGATTTGCGATCTCAAAGAGGATTGCCCAGCTGATCGAGAAGATCATCGCGGAGCCGCATGCCTGGCAGACACGGTACGCAATCAGTTCCCAGAGACTTGCGGCAAGGCCGCATGCGAGCGATGAAGCGGTAAACAGGATGAGACCTGCGAGAAAGAGGGTCCTCTTCCCTGTATACTCAGACAGTCTCCCGAAGATCAGGAGGAGACTTGTCTCCGTGATGAGATAGGCGGTGATGATCCATTGGGAATGGGCAACGTCAGCAGCAAAGCTCCTGCTGAGCGTGGGAAGTGCGATGGCAACGACAATGCCGTCGATAGCAGCCATGGCGATTGCGGCAAGGACAACAACCCGGATGATCGCTTCCGGACTCCCTGAACCGGAAACTTGAGATCCTGTCACGTTCATGGGATACTATCCAGACAACATTTTTGGGGCTCTCACAATGAAATCAGTATTCTCCTGGTTCATTCCATCTCCTCGCATGAGATCTGTAGTTCCCAAAACTTGGCCATGGATCGACCATGTGAGTGACGGGAGCCACAAAACGCTCTATCCTGGTGAGTAGGTTTAAAAAGTGGGGTATCCCGGGGGCACTTGAGCCCCGGGGACACTCATGCACCCGGTTTTACGACCACGGTGGTGATGGGGCAGTGGGTCACCACGAAGGTTGAGACGCTCCCTGCAATCATCCGCTTCACGTGGCTCTTCCCGAGCGAACCGACAACGACCATGTCGGCCCTAATATCGATCGCACAGTCCACAATCCGGTCTCCCGCGTGACCGCGGAGAAGGTGAAGGGTTGCCTCGGAGCCCTGTGCCTCGGCCTCCGCTTTCATGGAGGAGAGGAGCGATGCAGCCTCCTCCTCAAGGTCACGGATCGCAAGTTCGCTCATCCCCTCAGCTTCCGCCCACTTTGACTCGATCACATGGACGATGTGAAGCTCGGCCCCGTGACACCGGGCCTCTTCGAGCGCAGTCCTGATCACGTTGTGTGTGGGTGGTGAACCATCAACCGCCACGAGAATTTTCTTGATCATAGCTCTGAATCAACCCCCAGTGTTCAGGATTCCCAGGCATCCTCGTGAATGCAGGAAATATCCTCGTTATGTGAATAAGGTATGTAAAAGCACATAAGTGCTCCGGAAAGAACAGCGGTTTTTTAAGGGTAAATGATGAAAAAGAGGTGGTTAACCGGTGTCCGGAGAAGGATTGCGGTCCAGGGCACTGAGTGCTGCACGGGCGGCATTCTGGGTGGCAACGGCCTTGGTTGCACCCTTGCCCGTCCCAAGGATCTTCGTATCGAGAAGTACCTGGTAGGTGAATTCGGGGCAGTGATCGGGACCGGTCTTCCGGATGAGCATATACTCCGGGAGAATCTGTGAGGATTTCTGGACCCTCTCCTGGAGCAGTTTCTTGTAATTGTCGTCGGACGAGAATGTTGCAATCTCATCCCCGATGAGCCGCATGACCATGAGTTTCGTCGGTTCAAGCCCCCTATCGAGGTAGAACGCCCCGATGAACGCCTCGAAGGCTGCGGCGATGATCCGTGTGGTCTTCTCCTGGTTCTGCCCTGCCCGGATCATGGCAAGGAACCCTATATCAAGGGAGGGAACGATCGCACCAAGGTGCTGGTTCCTGACAACCTCCATGCGTGATGTCATGGCCCCCTCGTTCTGGTCACCATCGAGGAAGAGATACTCTGCAACCACCAGGTTGAGCACCCGGTCCCCAAGGAACTCCAGCCTCTCGAAATTGTCAGGGAATGGAAACGCATTGTCCCCGGAAGCCTGTTCCCGGATACATGACGGGTGGGTGAATGCACTTATATACCGTGCCAGGGCTTCCGGTGAGGGAGAAACCACGCCGATATCAGGCTGCTGTAAAAAGTGTCTGATCCTCTCCATCCAGTCATCCATATCAGGTGTTCCAGCGAAAAATATGGCCACTTGGGGGATTCTCCTGTACCGCCGATCCCGGGTTATTCGATCCTAATCTTTTTCCTATCAGGATTCTCCTGTTCATCCTTCGTTTCAACACCGGATTTCAGGATTTCTTCACCGGATTTCAGGATCTCGTTGAGAGCACTCTCTATCTGCGAGGATGCCTGCTGTATCTGCTTCTCTATATGCGCGTGCCCTTCTGGGGTGGTAACGAGATCCCTTGCCAGGGAGAGCACCTGGTGAAACGAGGTGCTGACCATTGTGGACACCTGGTCGATACGCTGATCGATGGGGAAACCCTGTGCTCTTTCACCCTGTGCTTCTTTTCCTGTTGAATCGTCCTCAATCCATTCCCCCTGAACAAATTTACCATCTTTCTCTTCCATGATATGCCGTCCTCTTCCTCATTCTGACTGTTCCATCGCGAATCGCATTGGGAGATCCCGTGAGGCAGCGCTTTCTCGCTGCCCCGGACATGCCCCCAAACGCTGTTCAGACAGGCCTGATATTCGTGGTGCGTTCTCCCTCAATAAGAGTTCCGTCAGGGTCATGATACCGGGAGCCGGTGACGTTGCCTCCACAAACGATACCCTCTCCCCCTTATGACGCGTGACACTTACCCTTACCTCACGCTTCCCGGAATTGTCTCATCAGTCAACTACCCGAAGTGCCAGGGATCGTGACCATCAATGCCCGGGATACGATCCTGGCAGGAAGATTCCGGCAGGTATTTTTCTTCTCTTTTCCCGTGATCATTATCATGGGGAGAGAGGAGTACACGGTCACATGCACGTGCGGGATCACGCAGTATTCCATTTCCCTCGAGGTTGATCCCGGGGACGATACTGCTCCAAGAAGGCTTGTAGTCAGGTGCAGCCGCTGCGGTCGCATGCGCTACATGATGGAGGAGCACGAGGGAGACCTCTGGCAGGTCTATGAACGTATGCCGTTTCCCTGAATCCTTTCCTGGTATATTTTCCATCGCAGAAATCCTTCCCACGGCATGATCCGGTGTGCTTAACATACCTGGGATCACAGATGAACATATGGCACGCACGAATGAAGAGGGGCGTCTCAATTTTTTTATTGCGTTGTTACAGAGTCCGCACCTTGATGACCGGATCAAGGCAGCAGAAGCCCTTGGAGTCATGAAGGATGAGCGGGCAGTCGAGATCCTTTTAGCAGCTCTCGAAGATCCCTTTGTCGAGGTGCAGTGGCTGGTTGCTCAATCGCTTGGAAAGATCGGCGATTCCCGTGCGGTCACCCCGTTGATCGGGAAACTGGCATCAGACAACAAGTGGGTCCGGCAGGGCTCTGCCTGGGCGCTTGGAAGGATCGGGGATCCCGCCGCAGCAGAACCCCTTCTCCCGCTCCTCAAAGATGCCAAGGTGCCAGTCAGGAAGAATGCAGCATGGGCACTGGGAGCCCTTAAAAATCCCCTTGCGATTGCAGCACTCGAGGGAGCCCTCTCCGATAGCGATGAATCTGTCCGGGCCGAAGCAGGAAAA
>CAYNXS010000048.1:0-11153 GCA_964401215.1 uncultured Methanolinea sp.
TCGACATTCGCGAGTTTTGCATCCCGAATATTCTTCTCAGCGGTCCGGGCAAACTCGGGCCTTATCTCGTAGGTGGTAACCCTCTTTGCGATACCCCCGAAGTATATTGCGGCAATACCACTCCCGGTTCCTGCATCAAGCACGTCGTCCCTGCTGTTCATCCCGGTAAAAGCAATGGCAAGGCCGATATCCTTGGGGAGCATCGGTGCCCCACTCCGGCTAGCACGGGAGAAGAAGTCAGGTGCCCTTGGCGAGAGTGCCCTGAAATCCTGGCCGGAATGGGTGGCGATAGTTTCCCCCGGTGAGATGCGAAGAAGGGAATCAAGATCAAGCACACCCCGGTCCGTTGAGAACGATCCCGTGCCCGCACGGACAAAAAAGGTCCTCCCACCCCCGACAAGCAGGACACGTTCCCCCGGTTCAAACATGGCTGGTGAGGTGGATGATTGCTTCGGCGATATCCCCGCCTGTCTTTATGAGGGCTTCCCTGGCGGATTCAAGGCTTACCTGTGCCTGCTCTGCCACCATCCTGACATCATCTTCAGGGATCTCCTGAATTGCGGCCTCGAACCTCGGCTGCCCGGTGATCTGGTACGTGGTAATTCCCTGCATCGTCATCGCTGCCACTTCAGCAGCATCGAAGATGTAGGAGCCTTTCGGGGTGGAGATCACGATCTTCTGCACATCCTCAATCTGTTCGACCTGCATCCCCAGCTGCTTCATCATCTGTTTCATTTTCCTGGGGTTGATATTTCCCGGCATCATAGGCTGACCTTCCCTGCCGTACTTTTACTGCTCCACCGTAATTAAATACCAGCATCTCGCGGCCTGAAAGAAGGGCCATCCCTGTGGCAAGGAGATCATCATCTCCCGTGACTACCAAAACCTCATCACCGCTCCTGATTTGTGGATCGGCTGCAATAACGTGCTTGCAGAAGGTATTTTTCCCCTGGAGGATGAATTCCGCGACATCCGGAAGTATGCATACCCTGTATGCGGGTGGGGGCAGTGCCTGCCGGAGCCTTATTGCTCCTGCCATACCGAGCGTGAGCCGACCGTCGGATGCCCGCAGGGTTGCAAGCCTCACCCCGTTCCATATCACCTGCCGGACACGCCCGGTCCTTGAGAGTATAAACTCGCAGTCATCCGGAAAGAGTCCGAATCCCACACCCCTCCCGAACTGGAAATCAGCAATGACCCTTATTCTCTGCAGCATACTGCTCTGCGATGAGCTGGTTGACCCGGTTGACAAAGTGTTCCTCCGATTCTTTTGGAATAAATGCACCCGCCGCAATCCGGTGCCCGCCACCGGCACCCCCCACTTCAGCGGATGCTGCAGTCAGTGCCTGCTGGAGGTCGATACCCCCCGCGACCACACGATCAGTGGTGCGCATCGAGACCTTGGTGAGCGTGGGATCTTCGGGTTGCTCCACCATCACCATGATGGGTTTTTGCGTGTTCAGCCGGGAGAGTGCCATCCCTGCTCCTATCCCGACGATGGTGTCAGGATAGCGGTTCCCCACATGGATGAACTGTATATGTGAGAGCTCGCGAACCCCCGTATTCAAAATGTACTCCAGAAGCTCCCGTATGACTGCCCTGTGGTTTGTCAGCATGTGCTCCGCTTCCCGGTATGCCGGACCGCGATCGCCCCTGCATATGGCACTCCCCACCCTGGGCCGGGTCCATCTCCCGCATGCATTCAGGAGTGTGGCGAATTCCTGGGCATTGCGGAGCGGTGTCCGCGCCGCTTCAGCAGGAAAAAGGTAACTCTCTGCAAAGAGCCTGTCGGCTCGCTCACCGGACGAAATGATCTGCTGAACAAGTCCGCTCGTCACAAGACGCTTGTCCTCCGGCGGCAGCTCCTCCCAGACGAGCCAGCGCTTCCCTGATGTCTGGAGATCGATTCCGAGTCTCTGCAGGAACCTGAGCGCACCGTTGATATTGTTGGTGATCCCGGGTATGAACGGGTCATCATTATAGGCGAGGCATACGTGAAGGGGACGCGTGGATGTACCGTAACAGTTCAGGTCGCGGGAAATAACGTCGATACACCCTGCCCCTGCCCCCTGGAGTGCAATATCCCTTGCGGGCCCTACGAGACCACAGTCCTCCCTGGCCATCATGTCTCCGACGTTGCCGATAACCGCGAGCCCTGAGAGGTCAACATTGCCGGGGTCCATCTCCATGGCGACAAGGAAGGCAACTCCTGCAGCGCTCATCTTGGTATACCCATGGGGCAGGCAGTTGACCTGGCGGTATTCTTTCTGAGCAGGCTGGCTGACATGATGATCGACAATGAAAACCTCGTCCTCTCTGAGCCCATGCTCTTCGATAAGATTCTGCTGTCCGGCTCCAAGGTCACAGAAAATCTTGAACGAGTCATCTTTGGGGACCTGGTGGATGGTCATGGGTTCGAGCTGCCTGACAAAGACGGTGGTGTGTTCAATCCCTGTCCGCGAGAGCGCCTGCGAGATGATTGACTCGCTGGCGATTCCGTCGGCGTCGATATGAGAGATGATCGTCACCTTCTGGTGCGCTTTTATCTCCTGTGCTGCCGCCCGGGTTTCATCGCAGAGACTCATTGGGATAATAATGGGGGATCGAGAAGAAAAAGGATGAGGATTGTACAGTTCCAGGCCTCAACACATGGCTTCCCCGGCTCTTTGGAGCATAGTTCATATCTCTGCATGATGATATGCTGGTATATCCAGGGATGAATACAGGTACGATGGCCAGGATAGGGAAACACTGCAGGGAATTCCAGGAATGCGGCATAATCTCTCATGCCCGGATGCGGGCGGTTGATGCGAATGCAAGGGCACTTGGAGTCTCGCCACTCCAGCTGATGGAATCGGCCGGACGCGCCCTCGCAGACATGGTCAGGTCCCTTGGGCGGGATCGCATCCTGATACTGTGTGGAAAGGGTAACAATGGCGGAGATGGGATGGTTGCTGCCCGGCACCTCCAGGATCTCGAGGTCACGTGTTTGTATCTCGAAGGGGATGGGATGAGCCCTGAATGCAGGCACCAGCTCGCGGCACTCTCATCATGCGCCGTGGAACTTGCGGGGGTCCGTTGCCGTGACGACATCAGATCCTTCGCGAAGCACTTTTCCCATGCGACGTGTATCGTTGATGCCCTGCTCGGAACGGGCGGGTATGGAACACCCCGTGAACCGATCAGGACTCTTGTCCAGAAAGCCCGGAGTTCCGGTGCGATACTGGTGTCAGCAGATGTCCCGACTCCCGGGCTGGTCCCCGATCACATCCTGGCCTTCCACCGCCCCAAGGTGGAGGGTTCCCTGGTTGCTGACATTGGAATACCTCTTGAAGCCGAGATCACGGTTGGTCCCGGGGATCTCACGATCCTGCAGCAGAAAGACCCGGGCGCACACAAAGGTGCAGGGGGGAAGGTTCTCGTAGTGGGGGGCGGACCATACCAGGGTGCACCATATCTTGTGGGTCTGGGGGCTCTCCGGGCAGGTGCAGATATCGTGAAAATTGCATCGCCCGTCTTTGAACCAGTTCCGGATCTCATCTATGAAAGGCTCGATGGGGATAGGATAACTTCCCGTCATCTCGATACCTTACAAGAACTCGCAGAAGCAGCAGACGTGGTGGTCATGGGCAACGGACTCGGTGATCGGAGCCACGACGTGATGGTATCGCTTGCCTCCAGATGCGAAAAGGCGGTTGTTGATGCTGATGCACTCCGGAAACCCCTCCCTCATGCCAGTGACACTATCTACACCCCCCATGCAGGGGAATTTGCCCGTATCACAGGAACAAAACCCTCCGATGACCTTTATGCGAGGGCGAAAAAAGTGAGATCGGCAGCACGCCATGGTACAATGCTTCTGAAGGGGAGCGTCGATATCATATCAGACGGGGAGCGAGTAAGGTTCAACAGGACCGGATCTTCCCTCATGACTGTCGGGGGTACGGGGGACGTGCTTGCCGGCATTGCGGGTGCACTGTTCTGCCGTCTTCCGGCGTTCGAGTCTGCATGCATTGCCGCGTACGTGAATGGACGCGCAGGGATGGCGGTGGAAAAAGTGCTCGGGGGCGGGATGCTTCCCACCGATCTTTCGGACCGCATTCCCCTCGAACTCTTCCAGGGAGGAGTTGAGATATGACTGAATTTACCCATATCAGCAATGACCGTGCCAGGATGGTCGATATTGGAGGCAAGGGTGAAGTGTACAGGGAGGCACGCGCTTCCGGAAAAATACGTCTCAGGCCGGAAACCCTGAAAGCCATCCATGAAGGAACCGTCGTGAAAGGAAACGTCCTCGCAACCGCGAGGGTTGCCGCAACGCTTGCGGTCAAAGAGACACCCCGTCTCATCCCGATGTGTCATCCAATCCCTATCAGCAGCGTGGATGTTGAATTCCTCGAATCGGAGAGTGCAGTGGAGGCTGTAGTGCGGGTCCGCTCGCATGGGAGGACTGGTGTTGAGATGGAAGCCATCACGGGCGTATCCATTGCCCTTCTCACGATCTGGGACATGGTGAAATCTGCTGAAAAGGACCCAGCGGGCCAGTACCCTGTGACGTGCATCAGCGACATCAGGGTGCTCGAAAAGAGGAAAGGCGGAGCGGATGAATAGAAGAACCAGTACCTGAACTTCGAAGAGTCCCGAGACCGCGCATTTTAATACCCCGATTGACGATTCTTATAGGTCTTGCGGGATACGTCCCGCGAAGGAATGTAGCCCGTTTTCGGGCTGAACCTGTAGGTGCAAGAATCATGGCGAAATCAATGTACGCCTACGTTAGAGAGGCGTGGAAGAGGCCGAGCGAGACCGAGGTCAAGGCACTGCTCTGGAACAGGATGCAGCAGTGGAGGCGCGAGGGGAGCGTTGTCAGGGTAGAGCGCCCGACACGCATCGATCGCGCCCGGAACCTTGGATACAAGGCCAAGCAGGGAATTGTGATGGTGCGGGTGAAGGTCCGCCGTGGAGGGAGGCGCAAGTCCCGGTATGTCCGGGCCCGCCGTTCTATCAGGATGGGCGTGAACCGTATTACGGCAGGCAAGAGCCTCCAGCGGATTGCCGAAGAGCGTGCATCCCGACGGTACCCGAACATGGAAGCACTCAATTCCTACTGGGTGGGGCAGGATGGGCGGCAGAAATGGTACGAAGTCATCATGGTGGATGGCCACCATCCGGCAATTAAGAGTGACTCGCAGCTCGCATGGATGGCCGACCCCGTCCACCGCGGACGTGCCGAACGTGGAAAGACCAGTGCTGGGATGAAAGGCCGCGGGATGGGAACCCGTGGCAAAGGGACAGAGAAGACCAGGCCGAGCATCCGCTCGAATGCCAACCTGGGCAAATAACTTATCCCTTTTCTTCGATTCTTCCTGTATGCAGTATACTGACGCCTGCGTGTTTCCCCTTCCCCTCGGAGATTCATCTCTTCGCCGGATAGCAATAGAAGCCCGCGAACTTGGGTTTGACAGTATCGTTGCTGCAGGCGTGGCAGGCAGTGCGTACAGGGGGATAGAAATTATTGGGGGTACACTCATCCAAACAAAGGATATCAGGGAAGTCCAGGCGGCAATGAGGAAGAATACTACTCAATCGGCACTGCCCATGGTCAGTGCAGGGGCATATTCATTCAACAGAGCCGTCATACAGGCAGGATGGGCAAAGGTGATCAGGGAGATCCATGCCACTCCCAGGAATTCTTTCGATCACATCATTTCCAGGATGGCCGCCGATAAGCAGGTTGCCATTGACCTGGACCTCTCTCTGCTGGTACAGGAGCGGGGATACATGCGGCAGAAAGTGCTCCAGCGGTATGCTGACCTGGTTTCCCTCCATGGGAGGTTTGGTTTTCCGTTCACTATTTCCTCAGGGGCACGGTCGATCCTCGAGATGAAGTCGCGGAGGGATATGATAGCCCTCTGCGGGCTCTTTGGATTGGACAGGGATGGTGCCGTATCAGCTCTCGGGAATGTCTCACGAATCATCCACCGGGAAAAACCGGTCGAGGTTGTCGGATGAAGCCCCGGCCACCTACCATGAGGGGAAAGCGCCGGTATATCCTTGTGAGGATGGATCCACCCGGACTTGATCTCGACGGGCGGGAACTTTACTATGCGATTTCAGAATCGCTTACCGACATCTTCGGCGATGCAGGCATGGCCAGGATACAACCGTCCGTTGTCTCCTGTGGAAAAGGATATGCAATTATCCGTTGCACGAGGTCAGCAGAGGATCAGGTTATTGCCGGACTATCTGCCCTGACAAGAATCAGCGAGAAAAAAGTGGCGATCCGGAGCATCCTTACATCAGGAACCATGCGCTCTCTTCGCCAGCACCTGGATACCCTTGCGGTCGGGCAATCCCTCCCTGAAAAGGAGGTAATATTCCAGGGAAGACCCTGGATATCGGCAAGGTTCCGGGGAACAAAGGTTGATTTATTTGAAAAAGGATTTAAAAACCAGGAACGATTGTTCCTCACAGAGGAGGATCTGGAGGAGTAACCATGCAACCACAAGCATATCAGATGGGGTATGACCGGGCAATCACAGTCTTTTCCCCAGACGGCCGGCTTTATCAGGTCGAATACGCCCGGGAAGCAGTAAAGAGGGGAACTACCGCGATAGGAATCAAGTGCCGTGATGGAGTGGTCCTGATCGTGGACAAGCGGGTCAGCTCGCGGCTCCTTGAGGCGTCGTCCATAGAGAAGATCTTCAAGATTGACGAGCATATCGGCGTGGCATCGTCGGGTCTTGTCGGGGACGCACGTTCCCTTGTGGACCGGGCCCGCATCGAGTGCCAGATCAATCGCGTCACCTATGACGAGCAGATGGATGTGGAAGCCCTCGCGAAGAAGCTGGGGGATCACATGCAGACGTACACCCAGTTCGGCGGGGCCAGGCCTTACGGAACCGCGCTCCTCATCGCCGGAATCAGCGATGGCGAAGGGAGGCTCTTTGAGACCGACCCGAGCGGGACCCTCCTTGAATACAAGGCCACGGGGATCGGGATCGGGAGGAACGCTGTCATGAAGGTATTCGAAGAGGAATATGATTTCGAGTCCTCCACGAATGACTGTATCATGCTCGGGATCAAGGCACTCCATGACGCCACTGAAGGGAAGTTTGACGTCAACATGGTTGAAATTGGCATTATCGAGATGGACAACCGCGAATTCCGCAAAATGAGTAAGGAAGAAGTCGCGTCATTCGTGGATAAATTCGAGAAATAGAGGGGGTTTTTCATGATATCCCTGGAGAAGGCTATTACGGCAAGGCTGGAAAGCCACGGGGAAAAGTTTGAGATCCTGGTGGACCCCGATCTCGCAGTCAGGTTCCGCCAGGGAGATCGCGTGGAACTGGAAGATATGGTAGCAGCCCTCCAGGTCTTCTCGAATGCATCCAGGGGGACCAGGGCATCGGATGAATCCCTGGTAAAGGTCTTCCATACGACAGAATTTGCTGAAATTGCCCCCAGGATAATCCAGAAAGGAGAGATCCACCTCACTGCGGAGCAGAGGAAACAGATGATCGCCGAGAAACGCAGGCAGGTGATCACCTTCATCGCAAGGAATGCTATCAATCCCCAGACTGGTCTCCCCCACCCGCCGCAGAGGATCGAGATGGCAATGGAGGAGGCGAGGGTGAATACCGATCTCTACAAGCATGTCGACGAGCTCGTCAAGGAAACCGTCAAAGCGCTGCGCCCTATCCTCCCGATAAAGTTTGAAGAACTGAGGATCGCCGTAAAGATCCCTGCTGATTTTGCACCACGTGCGTTTGGAGACATCCAGTCAGCAGGCACCATCGAGCGGGAGGAATGGCAGAAGGATGGATCCTGGATATGCCTGGTCCGTATCCCGGCAGGAATCCAGGGTGATTTCTACAGCCTGGTGAACAGGCTCACCAAGGGGCAGGGCGATGTGAAGATCCTCGATTAAGTATATGAGGACAGAGTGTGAATGATAAAAGACACAAGAGACCAGGGATGAGTATATGGCAAGGGGACAACAGAAGGCAAAGGGAAGGGTAACCGGAAGCGCAGGGCGCTTCGGCCCCCGGTATGGCAGGTTTATCCGCAAAAGGGTCATGGAGACCGAGAAGATCTCCCGTGCCGCACATACCTGTCCAAGGTGCGATACCCTGGCAGTAAGGAGGCAGGGGACCGGCATCTGGGCCTGCCGTAAATGCGGATTCAAGTTTGCGGGTGGAGCATACACGCCACAGACCCCTGCACTCCGCATTGCGCTCCGCACTATCGACCGCACAATGGAAGGGAAGGAGTAACACTATCATGGCGGGAGCCTACAAGTGCGCCCGGTGCAAGCAGAAGGTGGAGATCGACGTGAACGTGCGCTGTCCCTACTGCGGACACCGGATTCTCTTTAAGGAACGTGGCGCGGCGATCAAAGAGCTGAAAGCTCGTTGAGCGAATTTCATACTTTTTCCCGAAATCCCCACAATTCTTTTTATTAAATCAGAATGGTCGAACTCCGGATATGATAAAAACCGGTAGTTTCGCGCCGGACCAATCGGTTTATGATAGGGCGTATCCAAATAACATGGTCAGATAGGGATCCAGGACGCTTCAACGGATTTCCGCGATTGTGGGGCAACTGAGATACCAGGTGACAGCGTATGGAGCATGACGCGGTGTTCCGGTTTCATTGCACCCATGCAGAGACCCTGTACCGCTCACTCTCCCCTGAGATGGCATCCGAACTTCAGGCTCGTTCGAAGGCGGAATGCTTCCTGGAAGCCCCCGATGTCCTGGTGCTCAAAGTGCATGCCATGGATATCTCAGCGCTCCGGGCAGCCCTGAATATGTGGCTACGCCTGGTTCAAGTCGCAGACGAGATGCAGACACTGGCACACCATACATGTGAGGAATAATCATGAGCAGTATTTCACCGAAGGTCCAGAACCAGATTGCCCAGCTGCAGCAGATGCAGCAGCAGATGCAGACCATAGGGGCCCAGAAAGGCCAGTACGAGATGGCTGTACGGGAAGCCCGCCGGGCTACCGAGGAACTGAATGACATCCCCGAGGATAATCCCGTCTTCATGAACGTAGGCTCGGTCATGATGCAGAAGAAGAAAGAAGACGTGCTCGCGAAACTGAACGACAAGATCGAGACCCTCGAGATCCGCATTAAGTCACTCGAAAAGCAGGAGACCATGATCCAGGGGAAGTTCGAGCAGCTCCAGGCCCAGATAAAACAGGCACTTGAGGGGAAATCACCCTCAGGTGCTGCCTGAAACCCGGATCTTTCTCCTATTTTTCTTTTTCTTTCGGGTCAAGCCTGTGCAGGATATTCAGGGCATTGACCATCGCTTCGGCCGATGCGAGAACAATATCGTCACCGGACGAGCTGGCGTCAAAGATCCTCCCCTGCTCATCCTCTATAGCAATGGTCACATGGCCAATGGCATCGGATCCGCCCGATATGGCCTCGATGTTGAAATCCTTGAGCTGGACCTTCATGGGGAGCATTCCAAGCACAGCCTTTAAGGCAGCGTCCACCGGCCCTGTGCCCGTAGCGCTGTAGACCGCCTCTTTTCCCCCGATTCTGGCCTTGACGCTCGCGGTAGGGATGAGATGGTTCCCGGTCATCACGGCCAGTTCCTCCATCTCGATCAGGCGGCCACCGTTTCCTACCCCCATCTCACTCTCGGCGATCTCATAGAGGTCTGCATCGGTAACACGCTTTCCCTTGACTGAGATGAATTTGATCTTCTCAACGATACGATCGAGCTGGCTGTCACTGGGGTCCAGGTGGACCTCGTCAAGCATCTGCCGGACCGCGTGCCTTCCCACGTGCTTGCCGAGCGTCAGTTTCCTGCGGTGCCCGACCATCTCGGGGGTCATGATCCCGGGCTCGAATGTCGCAGCACAGGCGATGACTCCATGGGAGTGGATGCCGCTCTCGTGAGAGAATGCATTCTCGCCGACAATGGGATACGTGGGTGGGATTGCGATCCCGGAGTACCGGGATATCAGCCGTGAGGTCTCCACGAGTTTCTCTTTCTTTATCCCGGTCTGCATGCCGAAGATCGATTCGAGGATCATGACTGTCGAGGAGAGATCTGCATTGCCAGCCCGCTCGCCAAGGCCGTTCACGGTCACCTGGACCTGCGATGCACCGGCCTCCACTGCAGTGATTGTGTTTGCGACTGCAAGGCCGAAGTCGTTGTGGCAGTGCACGTCAAGCGGGCACTCTATCTCGGCAGCCAGCCGCTGGATGAGCCCTTTCATCGCGGTCGGGGTATACACCCCTACGGTGTCCGGGACGTTGAGGATCGTTGCTCCTGCATCTGCTGCGGTTCTGAATACCTGCACAAGATAATCCAGGTCGGTTCTGGTCGCGTCCATCGCCGAGAACATGCACAGGTCGCAGTGATCCCGGACGTAGGAGACGATCTCACCAGTGATCTCGAGCACTTCCTCGCAGCTCTTCTTGATGGTATGGACCCGCTGCACCTCGGAGGTCGGGATGAACACGTGGACCATGTCAACCCCGCAGTCCAGGCATGCATCCACATCCTCTTTCCTGGATCGGGCAAGGCCGCAGACCACGGAGTCGAGTCCGAGATCTGCAATGGCCTTTACCGTCTCCATTTCTCCTGCCGAGGACGCAGGGAACCCTGCCTCGATGGCATAGACGCCAATGGAGGAGAGCTGGCGGGCTATCTCAAGTTTCTGCTCGAATTTGAACGAGATACCGGGTGTCTGTTCACCATCCCTTAAGGTGGTGTCGAAAACAGTGACTCTTCTGTTCGTCGGGCTAGCGACAAAGAAGACAATTCCCCACATCAGTGGTTCTGGAGGTCATACCTCTACATTTCGTCCCTCGTAATATAAATATGCACCGTACCTGGGCACCCGTTTTCCCTGAGAATCGATACGTTTAATAGGTTTATTCCCCCTATATTACGAGCGCAAATCCCGCCTTAACTCAGACTGGTAGAGTGCGCGGCTGTAGTATGATCTGCCGTTTCAGGCAATTGCGCGGCTACCGCGATGTCCCCGGTTCAAATCCGGGAGGCGGGATAATCCCCAGTACTTGCGCAACGCACAAACAGGTGTGCCCAGGTAGTGTAGCGGCCTATCATGTCGGCCTGTCACGCCGACGACTCGGATTCGAATTCCGACCTGGGCGTTCTT
>CAYNXS010000049.1:0-8360 GCA_964401215.1 uncultured Methanolinea sp.
AAAAAATAGAGGCGGGATACAGATGAGAAGATCAGTCCAGATCGAGTTTTCTCTTCCCGAGGGCTTCCATGTACTGGATTTCCTTGCCCATCTCGATCTGGTCCAGTTTGTCAGGGGGGACTTCCATCTCGAAATTGTTGTATTCCTTCATGTCCATCAGGGTCACCGTTGTCCCGCTTATGGTGATGACCTGTCCGCTCTTCCTCTCGACAACAGGGACATAGGTCTTTGCAGAGACAGGCTGGACGATGGAGCGCTTGACCCCGTCAAAAAGACCCATGGCGTCGATACGGGCTTTGGCAGCCCCGTGTTTTCCTGGCTTTGAGACGGAGATTCCCAGTATTTTGCATGGCTCGTCGTCGATGACCATGTACCGCCCCTCTTTCAGCTTCCCTACCTCGGTCTGTTCCTTCATATTGTTCACACCCGCGTGAAAACGCAGTAACATGTATCTTTATATCAACAGATAAATACTCCTGTAGAATCGGTCGGATCTGGCACAATGGAGTTTTTAGACGCATGTACGATCCTGGCCCGGGATGTTCAGGATGCGATCCGCGACCTCGTTGGAACAGAGGAAGGCGGCCGGATCATCAGGATGGGAGCTGACCATACTCCCACCAAAGAGATCGACCGGGTCGCCGAAGACTGCATCCTCCGGTTCCTGGAGGAACATCCGCTCTGCAAGACCCTGATATCCGAGGAAGCGGGTAAAGTTGAATTTCCCGGCGAAACCGGGACGATATTTCTGGATCCTGTTGACGGGACCTACAATGCCGTTGCCGGGATTCCCTTCTACGCCCTGTCGATTGCATATGCGGAGGGTGGAACCGTACTCCAGGGATTTGTTCGCGATCTGTCCAGTGGTGAGACCTTCACGGCAATACGGGGGAAGGGAGCGTGGCTGAACGGTCGTCATGTTACCGCATCCAGAATTTCAAACCTCGACGAGAGTGCCATGAGCATCTACGGGAGGAAGTTTGATCCCCGCAGGGTCATGCACCTTGGCCAGAAGATCCGTCGCTGGCGTCTCCTTGGTGCATCCGCGCTCGAACTCTCGTATATCGGGTGCGGACGGATAGATGGCTTTATCGATATCCGTGGCACATTGAGGGTCACGGATGCTGCTGCAGGGATGCTGATCTGCACTGAGGCAGGCGGAAAGGTCAGCGATCTTGATGGAATGCCTATCAATTTCCCTGACGAAGTAACCATCGGGAGGTGCATGGTTGCCACGAATGGCATCCTGCACCACAAGGTGATCGAGTATCTGAGATAGGAGGAGAATGATGAAGATCGTGCTGGTCTCGAGGATCGATGATCCAAAAGCCCTTGCGTTTACAAGAGACCTCGGTGAGTCCCTCTCAAGGGATGAACACCACGTTTCGTTCGAGCCCGCGACTGCCAGGGCTCTTGAGGTAACCCCAGCATGGTCATGGGATACCCTTTCAGATATCGTGGTAGTGGTGGGAGGGGACGGGACCATACTCCATACCGTCCAGCACATGGAGAAACAGATACCTATCCTTGGGATCAACTGGGGCGAGGTGGGATTTCTGGCCGACCTTGAACCCGGGGAGGCCGGGGAGTTTATCAAGACCCTTCGGCCAGGATTTGCGATTGAACCCAGGATGAGGATTACCCTCTCGAAGGATGGGGAGATTCTCGGGCATGCCCTGAACGAAGCCCTGATTGTCACCAGCCGCCCGGCGAAGATGCTCCGTTTTGTGGTCGTGGTGGACGGGATACCCGCCGAACGGTTCCGGGCAGACGGGCTGCTCCTGAGCACCCCGACCGGATCCACCGCCTATGCAATGAGTGCTGGCGGCCCCATCGTGGATCCCCGGATAGAGGGGTTCCTCCTTGTACCGCTTGCACCCTACATGCTCTCCTCCCGCCCGCACCTTATTTCCAACGATCGGAGTGTCGAGGTCAGGCTGGAGAGCGCGAAACCTGCAACGCTCGTGATCGACGGGCAGAAATCCATTGAACTCGGACAGGAAGCGAGTATCAGCATCTCCAGGGCAGCAAGACCGGCTCTCTTCGTGGATGCGCACAAGAACTTCTTCAGAAAGGTCGATCACAAATTACGCCGCCTCTGATGTCCTTTTTACTCATAAGAGCAGTTTTATGTCTGATGAGCCCGAGCATGTCTATGGATGTGATGCATGCATGAATCAGACCATCATGAAGCATATTGATTACAAGGAGGCGTCTGAGTCTCTCAAAAAGGCGCTGGGTCTTACGTTTTCACCCGTTGCAGTCAGGCTGGCGACAGGAAAAGAAGATATCCCCGATGGCATGGAGCAACTGAACGGAACGCACCGGCACTGCCAGATGGTGAACATGGCCAGGAGAGAGGGGAAGGTCTTCTACTCGCTCGTGGAGAACCATGAATGCATGGGTGGCGCCTGGGCACTGGGCTTGAAGCCGATCACGGAAACCCTGAAAAACGGGCAGTTCTACTATAAGCTCGGGAAGTTCGAGAGCACTGCATCGTGTAAAAGGACCATCGACCGGATACCACACGTGGAGACGGGAGCAACCGTTGCGACGCTGTATGCACCCCTTGAAAAGACCCCGTTCTGCCCCCACATCGTCCTCATCATCGCCCCGGCACGGGTGATGCTGAAACTGGCCCAGGCCACGCTCTTCAAGCTGGGCGGCAGGGTGACCTCCGAATTTTCAGGAATTCAATCGGTATGTGCAGATGCCTGTGCCCAGACCTACCTCACCGGAAAGGCCAACTACTCTCTCGGATGCGACGGATCCCGCAAGTTTTCAGGGATCGATGACGGGGAGATGGTGATGGGATTCCCGGTGGAGATGCTCCCGGAGATGGTAGACGCTGTCCAGATCGTGACTGCCGCCCCGGGATCGAAAAAGTAACTCCTTTTTTCCTACAGCCAGGAATGCGCAGGAGCCCGGCTATTCTTTCCTGGCAGCCGCGACAACGGTGATATTGTCCCTGCTCCGTGACCGTGCATATTCCACGAGGCTTTCGCAGAGACCTGATACATGGAGCCTGCCCGCATAGTCTTCAAGTTCCCCATCGTTCATGCCGTCAAGGAGGCCGTCAGAGCAGAGAAGGAGCGTGCCGTCAACGATCCGGAAAGGATAAAAGTCAGGGAGATCCCCCGGCCTCCCGATGATCCTCGTGACGATGTGCCTCATGGGATGGGATGCGGCCTCATCCCGTGAGAGGAGCCCTGCATCCACCATCTCCTGGACCCGGGAGTGATCACGCGTGATCCTCCCCCCGCCTCCCTGGAAGAGATAGGCCCGGCTGTCGCCCACATTCCCGGCAATCCCGCATCCTTCCTGGTTGATGAGGGCCGCAACGAGCGTTGTCCCCATCCCAAGACACCTCGGAGTACTGGATGCATGGTTGATAACCTCCCAGTTCGCATTGGAAAATCCGGCAGCAAGGAGAGGTTGGAGGGACGAAGGCTCGAGATCGGTGAGTGTGCCTATCCCTGATGAAACGGTCTGGTGCAGGGATCGTATTGCCAGCGCACTGGCAACCTCTCCCGCAGGGTGTCCCCCGAGGCCGTCAGCGACCGCAAGGAGGAACAGGGACTCCTCTCCCGATGAGAAGGAGAACACACCGCATGCATCCTCGTTCTTGTCACGGATTCCCTTCTCGGTACGGGAGCATGTCAGAATTGTCCCTCCGGAATCCTTCCTGGTATTCAGCATCGTTCGCTGTATCCTTGTTTTTTTTCCAACTATTTAGGAATGTATCACGTCCGGGTGAACGAGATTCTCGATATCACGACCGTGAAGGCCGGGTTTTTTCGAGCACGAGGATGTGCCTCGTGAGACTCTTGTGCACCCTCTGCGAGTAGCACCCTGCAACCTCCAGGAAACCGGAAGCCAGATCCCTGATGTCCCTGTGCGTAACAATGACCGCCCTCCGGCAGGGTTTGAGCACTCTTGTGATCTCCTCCAGCGCATCCCGGTACAGTGAGTCGAGACTCTCTGCCCGGATCGAGACAGACTGGCCATAGGGGAGGTCGGTGACCACCGTATCAAAGGATGCTGAAGGAAAAGGGAGGCTCCTGACATCAGCCTGCAGGATATCCCCTTTTTCCAGGTTCAGCCTGCTTCCCCGGACCATGAAGGGATCGATGTCCGACCCGACCGCACATATCCCCAGGGTCTGTGCCTCCATGATCATGCCCCCTGTCCCACAGAATGGATCGAGGAGGGTCTCCCCCTCTCTCGTGCACGAGATATTCAGAAGGGCCCGGACCATCCTGGGCATCATCACCCCCGGGTGGAAAAAGGGCCGATCACCAGGACGGCGATCGGCGAAACGGCGTGGATCGCTCCTCCAGATCACCCTCCCGAAATAGCATCGTGATCCCGAGATCACCGCACGGAATTCCTCTTCTGGGTTCTGGAGGTTCACTTTTCCGGAAATTCCTGCACCTATCAGCCTTTCCAGATCCGGCTCCGGATTGTCCATCGTGCTGCCGAAGATCTTCTTTACCCTCCCGGCAAAGGGACGCGGGGTGGAGATCGAGAGATCCCGCATCATCGTTTCAAACGCATCCCTGTCTGCATCGCATGACCCTAAGAACTCCATTGCAGAATGGGCAAGCGCAAGCCTCTGGACCTCATGAGGTCGCGTGCATTCTACAACCGCAACCTGGACATTCTTTTCCAGCACGGGTCCTAACAGATCGAGCTCTGCGAACGGGAGTTCCGGATGATCCCCGGCAAGTTCCAGGAGAATGTGCACGAGTACTGATTTGGCTCGCAATCCCAATAAATCCGGGGTTACACGGGCACAGTCAAAAGGGGTTGTTGGAACACCAACGGCAAAGGGTGGTGGAATCCTCGTGATCAACCGGGGAACATGGGAAAAATTACGGTTTCTTGCCCATGAAACCTGAGAAGAAGCCGCCCTTCTTTGAGTCGGCCATCTGGTGACCTTCCAGCTCCAGGATCTTCTCGTAGAGGCCTTTTATCTCAGGGTTCAGCTGCTTCGGGATCGCAACCCTGACACGAACCAGGAGATCGCCTGGCTTCCCGCGGCGCCTGACCCCTTCCCCGGGGATCTTCAACGCGGTATTGTGCTGGATTCCCGCAGGGATGGTCAGTTCCACGGTTTTTTTCTCAATGGTCTCCACGTTCACGAGTGATCCCACAACCGCCTGTGCAGGGGTGATCTCAACATCCGTCTCAAGGTTGTCCCCTGATCTTCTGAACCTGGCATGGGGACGAACATACGTCTCGATGAAGAGATCGCCGTTCGGTGCCCCATAGTCCCCCGCTTCGCCATACCCTTCCATGCGGAGCCGCATCCCGCTGTCGATTCCGGCAGGGATATGCACGGTGACCTTGCGATGAACCTGAGTGTGACCGGACCCCTTGCACTCAGTGCATCTCTTTTCAGGGATACGCCCGCGTCCCTGGCACTCGGTACAGGTGCTCATGCGCACAAACTGGCCGAAGATCGTCTGGCTCATCTGCCGCATCTGGCCGGATCCCTGGCACCTGGGGCAGTTCACGAGCTTCTTGCTCTCGCTCCCCGTGCCATTGCAGTGGCTGCATGCCTCGGTATGGTTCACCTCAATCTCGCGATCAGCCCCGAATACCGCCTCTTCGAGGGTGATCTGCATCTTCATCAGGAGATCGGAACCTTCCTGGGGACCGCTCTGCCTGGAACCCGAGAATCCCCCGCCGAAAAAATCGAATATGTCCCCGAACCCGCTGAAATCGGCGCTGAAACCTCCCCCGTGGAAACCTCCGGCCCCACTGTAGGATCCCTTTGAGGCGCTGGTGAAGGTGTCGTGACCCATGTGGTCGTACTGGGCACGCTTCTGCGAATCGGAGAGCACGCTGTACGCCTCGTTGATCTTCTTGAATTTCTCCTCTGCCCCTGGTTCCTTGCAGACATCAGGGTGATACTTCCGGGCCAGGTTGCGGTAGGCTTTCTTTATCTCCTTCTCGTCCGCATTCCCGGGAATACCCAGGATATCGTAGTAATCACCCGCGGCCATCGGGCTCACTCGTCTTTTACCTTGTAATCGGCATCGACGACGTTCTCATCTTTTCCTTCAGGTGAACCGCCTGATCCAGCACCGGCCTGCCCGGCCTCTGCCTCCTTTGCCTGCCTCTCTGCCTGAACTTTCTGGTAGATCTTGGTTGTGATCGAGTAGACCGCTTCGGTGAGGCTCTCCATCTTTGCGTTGATCTCCTCACTGTTGTCTGCCTCAAGCGCTTTCCGGAGTTCGCTTACTCCGGTCTCCACTTTCTCCTTATCCGCGGGCTCGATATGTGCCGCCTGCTCTTTTATCATCTTCTCGGCAGAGAAGAGTGCGATATCGGCATTGTTCCGAAGTTCGATCTCTTCCTTCTTCTTGGCGTCTTCTGCCTCGAACTTCTTCGCATCCTCGGTCATCCTCTTGATATCGTCCTCGGTGAGTTTCCGGTCACCCTTGATGGTGATCGCCTGCTCGTTCCCTGACCCGAGGTCTTTTGCTGAGACGTGGATGATACCGTTGGCATCAATATCGAAGGTCACCTCGATCTGCGGAATGCCGCGGGGTGCCGGGGGTATCCCGGTCAGCTGGAACCTGCCGAGTGTGAAGTTGTCCTTTGCAAGGGCACGTTCTCCCTGGACAACATGTATCTCAACGCTCGTCTGGCCGTCCGCCGCGGTGGAGAATATCTGGCTTTTCCTGGTGGGAATCGTGGTATTCCTCTCGATGAGTTTCGTCGCAATCCCACCGAGCGTCTCGATCCCGAGGGTTAAGGGGGTGACATCCAGGAGTACGATGTCTTTCGTCTCCCCGGAAAGGACAGCCCCCTGAATGGCTGCACCGAGGCCGACACACTCGTCGGGGTTGATACCCTTGTCCGGTTCTTTCCCGAGGATCTTTTTCACGGTCTCCTGGACGAGCGGGACTCTCGTAGATCCGCCGACAAGGAGAACATGGTCGATCTGGTCGGGTGAGAGCTTTGCATCGCTTAATGCCTGCTTGACCGGCATCACCGTCGACTCAACGAGGTCGCCTATCAGCTGTTCGAGCTTCGCCCTGGTGAGATCGATATCAAGGAACAGGGGACCGCTCGGGCCCGTGGTGATGTACGGCAGGTTGATGTTGGTCTTCATCTTCTGGGAGAGCTCGATCTTGGCGTTCTCCGCAGCGTCACGCAGACGCTGGGATGCGATGGGATCGGATCGGAGGTTGATGCCTTCCTTCTTCTTGAACTCCTCCACGAGGTAGTCCACGACCCGGCTGTCAAAGTCATCCCCGCCAAGATGATTGTTCCCTGCGGTGGATTTTACCTCGAACACCCCGTCCCCGAGGGTTAAGATCGAGACATCAAATGTCCCGCCGCCGAGATCATAGACGAGCACCGTCGAATCCTGTTCCTTGTCAATGCCGTACGCGAGCGCACTGGCCGTCGGCTCATTGATGATCCTCATGACTTCGAGCCCCGCGATCCTGCCTGCGTCCTTGGTGGCCTGGCGCTGGGCATCGTTGAAGTATGCCGGGACCGTGATCACGGCTTTGGTGATCTTCTCCCCGAGATACGCCTCCGCATCGGTCTTCATCTTCTGGAGGATCATCGCTGATATCTCCTGGGGAGTGTAGTTCTTGTCGTCGATCTTTACCTTCTCGGTGGTGCCCATCTTCCGCTTGATGGACTGTATGGTGCGGGTAGGGTTCGTGACCGCCTGCCTCTTCGCGAGGCTCCCTACAAGGCGCTCGCCGTCTTTCGTGAATGCAACCACAGACGGGGTAGTTCTCTGTCCTTCTGCATTGGGGATCACGATCGGTTTTCCGGCCTCCATGATGGCCATGCATGAAAACGTTGTCCCCAGATCAATGCCCAGTATCTTCTCTTTTGCCATGTTCACTCAGTCTCCTTTCCTTTCGAAACAGCCACTTTTGCGTATCGTATGACCTTGTCGTGCATGCAATACCCACAGCAGAGCTCGTCGACAATGGTTCCTTCGTCTTCCTTCGAGTCCACATAGGCCACGGCTTCGTGCTCATTGGGATCGAATTTCTTTCCCATGACCTCAATCGGACGGATCCTGCGACGCTCCAGGATTGCCTGGAAGAGCTTGTGGATCTGTTCAAGTCCTTCGCGGGCGGAGCCGGGATCGGCAGAAAGCGCCCGATCGAAATTGTCCACCACCTCGAGGAGTTCCACAGCAAACTCCTCCAGTGAAGACTTCACCCGGATATCGAGATCTCGTTCAGACCTCTTCCGGTAATTTTCAAAATCTGCTGCGAGCCGCATGAACCGATCATTCAGCTCATCGTACTGCTTCTGCAATTCCTCCAGACCTGGAGAAGGCTCGACAGAATTTGTGCAAGATTCTTGCTCTTTTT
>CAYNXS010000049.1:8460-11069 GCA_964401215.1 uncultured Methanolinea sp.
TAGAGGAAGACCTCGAGCGCCCGCCAGTTCCTGATAGGAGAAATATTTGTCTGGGCAGGATGGTAGGGATTTTTCACTGCAGGAGGGAGACCTGCACGGGCGAATGATTCGTACCAGCGGTTCCCCTGGATGGTGATGCACTCCCCTTTTCCTGTAAGCCATTTTTTTACCGGGGCAAGTTTTAAGTGTTCGCAGCACCAGCGATCATCTTTCCTAGGCGGCCCTTGCCTGTTCACCTCCCGCCAGAAGTCTTTGCCATGAAGGATTGTCTTTATAGAGAGAGATTGGACAAATGCAAGGGTCTCGGGAAATTCCATGCCCGTGTCCACGAAGTAGGTATCTTCGAATCCGGCTCTCCGGGCAAGTTCCCTGACAGCAGTGCTGTCCTTCCCGCCAGAGAACGAGATATTCACGCAGTGAGCATGTTCCGCCTGCTGCCTGATGAACCGGACGGCATTTCGTTCCAGGTTCTTCAGGTGATACCGGTTCCGGGATATTACCTCTTCCCACCCGGGATCCGGGACATTCGCAGGGGAGATCTTCCCCACCTCCTTCACCTTTACAATTCCCTTCGTGGACACCCCCACTCCCGCATATCCATTCCAGGTAATGACCACTCCACCGTCGGGGATGCTCCCACTTGCAGGGTACTTTTTCCCTCCGATTCTCTTCCCGTTCCTGACATCCTCCCCGGCTCCCTTGAGCTGCTCCAGCGGGAGGATATTCTTTGTTATTGAGTTCAGCATCGAAGGGAGGGCATCGAACACGAGCTCGAATTCGTAGCGACGGTGTTCTGGATCGAAGGAGAGCCATCCGAAGCGTCCTCCGTTTGCTATCACCAGGTCTTTCCTGTCGATCCCTCCGGTTTTGTTGAGGAGAATGATCGATGGCAGCGTATCGGTTCCATATCCTTCGCGAAGCAGGCGTGCGAGGAGCTGACGATCATGTTCCAGGGCAGGCCTGATATCGTACGGCTGGAGGAGCGGGATCGGGTGGCCTTCCGCCCCGCACCCGCAGGTCTTTCCAATGAGGGGGACATTGCACTCCCCGCACCAGTAGAGGATCTTTTTCACCGGGGGCTCTCTCATCCTGATAGACATATCCAGCCCTGGAGGGATAATGATTGACAAGGGTGCAGGACCGGGGATCACGCGTTCGTTGACTCCCATGGAACGTGCGGGCATCACGCTCTTAACCCTTGATCTCACATACGTGAGTATGAAGTGGGCATTACTCTCGGTGTGGAACAAGGAGGGCATCGTTGATCTTGCAGGAGACCTGCACCGTCACGGTGTGCGCCTGCTCAGTTCGGGAGGGACCGGCGCAGCACTCAAAGAGGCTTCCATTCCATTCACGGAGGTCTCTGCATACACGGGCTCGGCCGAGATGATGGATGGGCGTGTCAAGACCCTGCATCCGCGCATCCATGGCGGACTCCTCGGCCGGAGGGGAATTGACGACAGCGTGATGGACAGGGAAGGGATCCACCCCATCGATCTCCTGGTCGCAAACCTGTACCCCTTTGAAGAGATGGCAGGAAAAGACCTGCCCCTTGACTCTCTCATTGAATACATCGATGTCGGCGGTCCGGCAATGATACGGGCAGCGGCAAAGAATCACCGCGATGTCGCAGTGATCACCTCGCCTGCAGAGTATCCCCTTGTCAGGGAAGCCCTGAAAAAGGGAGGATTTTCAGAGAGCGAACGCCTGATGCTGGCAAAACGCGCATTTGCCCTGACTGCGTCCTACGATGCGGCAATCAGCAATTATCTCCACGGTCTTGATGCAGGGTTCCCCGGGATACTCACCATCCAGTACCGGAACGGGAGAACGCTCCGCTACGGCGAAAACCCCCATCAGCGAGGGGCAGTCTACGGCACGGCAGGAATCGCATGCCAGGAGCCGTTCCAGGGAAAGCAGATGTCCTACAACAATTACCTGGATCTCTCGGCCGCAGCAGGACTTCTCCGTGAATTTTCCGAACCTGCAGCGGTCATTGTCAAGCATAACAATCCCTGCGGGGTTGCTCTTGGAGCGTCGGTGCTCGATGCATACATGCAGGCACGTGACGTCGATCCCGTGTCTGCGTACGGTTCGGTCGTGGCAATCAATGGCGAGGTGGACACGCACCTTGCAGAAGAGATCTGCAGCACATTTGTGGAGGTGCTCGCGGCCCCTTCGTTCTCCTCCGGAGCCGTGGATATCATGAAAAAGAAGGAGAACATGCGGGTCCTGAATCTGCCCCCTGTAGCAGGGAGTATGGCGTTCCGGTCAATTGACGGCGGAATGCTCGTGCAGGATACTCCCCCTTACAGGGAGAACTGGACGGTCGTGACCGACCGTGATGCAACCCCGAAGGAGCTCCGCGGGCTCCGCCTGGCCTGCAAGGTCTGCGCCCATACGAGGAGCAACGCCATCGTCTTTGCCGATGATACAAAGACGCTTGGGATTGGTGCAGGCCAGATGAGCCGTGTGGACGCCGCGAAGATAGCGATTGAAAAGTCCAGGTTCCCCCTGGCAGGATCCGCAGTCGCCTCCGATGCCTTCCTCCCGTTCCCCGACACCCTCGAAGTAGCCGCTGCGGCGGGTGCAACCGCACTGGTTCAGCC
>CAYNXS010000050.1:0-11001 GCA_964401215.1 uncultured Methanolinea sp.
CATGGTGAAGGATGACACCGGGGCGGGCTGCCCGATGCGATCCGATACATTTTTTATCACAATGTGATATCTCATTCTGGTGTACCGAGAAGCGCCCCGTCAATGAAAGCCTGGAGTACTGCCTATATTGATGCCACCTTGATTGTATAGTGCTTTTTCAGGCAGGCGTCGCCCGCTGAACGGTGCACCAAAAATTTCATTTCATCTTCATCTATATAAATGCAGCAGTCCAAAGTGGATTTTTCAGGTCTCTTTTTGCATGCGTCAGACGTTTCATGACGGAATTGCCAAACGGAAGCCTTACGATTACGCAAGAAAAAAGACGATGGAAATGAATCTGATTGCAAAAAAAACGATTATTTAGGATTTTCAAATGTACGCCAAAAAATCCTTCTCTCATCATTTCAAGCGGGATGATAAGACAGATTTCCAAGGGAACGCATAATTACTGAGTATTTTTTTCATCAAAATCAGGTGGTGCCGCATGGTATTATTTATATATTTTATGGTATCTTGAACGGTCTGGGGATGTATCCGTGGCAATACTTCATGAGAAAATGATAAGGGAGGTCCTGGCGCTCTGGCGGGAATAGATCCTGCGGGTGATTCGGACACCTGTAGGTGTATTTCGTTCATTATACCCAAAGAAAGGGAAGGGGATACTATGGGCCTGGCCGGATTCGAACCGGCGACCTCCGCCGTGTAAGGGCGACGTCATAACCGACTAGACCACAAGCCCAAGACAGCCTGAAAGTTTCGCCTGTGAGAGTATTAAATTCATCCATCGGAATTCAGATAGATGTAGGAAAAAAAATGACGGGGAAGGGTGAGGTATTCATATATCTTCGTCCACACTCCTCAATCTTGAATACGTGACCGATAGGCCTAAAACGGAGATAACATCGCATACAAAGAACATCCAATCAGCAAAGCGAACGGGGTCTGACTCAAAAACCGGTGTCTCCAAGAAGATCAGGGAAGATCTTTCCGGAGGATTGCATGTATCTCCTCACGCAGGAATGTTTCCCCACGAACGTGAAGGTCCCAGGATGAGATCTCCAGGGACCTCACAGAAAGCAACGGATTGAGGGCAGGAATCTCGCTTTCCTGAAAGTAATGGGTGAAGGTTCCGTCTCCCCGCAGGTAGGTTCTCACTTCGATCTCCTCACCCTTTCCCGATCTGAAGTCATTCACAGAAAACACACGGAAGATGACAGTACCCCCGGTCCTGACAACCCTTCCTGCTTCCTGGCATATTGCTACTCTTGCGTGGAGGACCGCATGGCCAAGGACGTGGGAGAGAAGCACGGTATCAAATGAAGAATCGGAAAATGGTAGGTATGCAGCGTCAGCACAGACAAGAGTGACATTTCCGGCTTCGCGGGCAGTATGGGAACACAGGCGGAGAGCTGCACGGGAAAAATCAAGGCCAACTGTCATGGGGCCAGCCACTTCATCAACGCAGGATGTTGATTTCAAACCTGCCAGCGTAACCAGCGTCTTTCCATCACCGCACCCTATCTCGAGGATGCGGCCGCATTCAGAAATTGATGGCAGCCAAGACGAAAAACCAGCCCAGCGTCGCCCTCTTCTTGAATAATCCCTGTTCCAGGCATCCCGTGGCGCTTCCATCGTTCCCGATTATCCCCTAATGTGGGTATTGTGGTATCCACCGGAAAAAATTGAAATTTCTTTCCGGGATGAACCGCGGATGCCGGGATACATGCCAACATGAATAATCACAGAATGAAAGGAAAGAAAAAGCCCGCAGGGGATTGCGGGCACTCTTGCAGGCACGATCGAATCAGGTGAGCCCAAAGGACTTGAGCGTCACATTGGGGTTGACTGCGCCGCAGTGATACACGACACCGTCTGAAATCTCGTTAATCACCACTTCGGCGGGGGAGAAGAGGGAGGTATCAATCTTGTAGAAATCGTACCCCGCCTCCTTGAAGATCTCGTTGAAAGGCTTTCCATAGCCCTTGGATTTGTTGCTCGGGATCTTCTCGAGGTAGTCCTTGATCTCCGGGGCTTTCATGGTGAGCATGATCCTCCCATGGTAGATGGTGGCATCATTTGTCACACCCATGGCCAGTTTCGGACCCCTTACGGGGGGAAGCGGTGCACAGCCAAATGCAGCAGTTATCTTCCTGGTATCGAAATGGAGTTCGTTCAGCTTGTAAATGGCAGTCTCCACGCACCGTCCGGCGACCTGGATGGAGCCCACGATCGACGATGTGGGTGCCACAACCGCACATACATTTCCCACGTCAATATGGCAGTCTTCGGCGATCTTCTCCATGACCTCTCCGTTCGGGAGGTGGTCGCTCTCAAGCGCTATCACTGCAGAATCAAAGTCATCCTCATACCCTATCACCTCGTACGTGTGTTTGGGCTTGAGAGCTAGGGCTCGTGCAGGACCGCTCCCCATAGCAAAGTAATTGTTATGCTTGATTGTCCATCCCGCTTTCTGGGCACCGAGGCAGGAGATGGAGGGGAAATCGGTGAAGACATCGATGAAAGGAAGGGGGAAATCCAAAATATTCGCCATTCTGAAGTTGACTTCTCCCAGCCCTCCCATGCAGATCTCGGTGAAAGCACGCCCTGCAGCATAACCGCCGCGGGTGCTTACCCCGCAATCGATGATCCGGGCGCCATTATCGAGTTCATGGTATGCAGCGTTGAATTCTTCGGCGTATTCCGCCAGGTTTTCAAAAATTTCAAGGGCAAGTTCGTTGACACTGAGCACGTGGAGTACCCCCTTTACCATAGAACATAACTCTGGAAGTGATAAGAGTTATCAAATGATCGTTTTATAAAAAAGATCAGGAGAGATATTCCAGAATTTTTGCGGGATCATAACGGAGACTAATCACCCTGGTACGGCCTTTCCCGTCCCTGTATTCGAGGTTGATAAGCCTCATTGCATCGAATTTTTTCACCATCTCATAGAAACGGGTGTAACCAAGTGCAGATCCTTCTTTTACCGTTTTATAGACCTCTCCTGCGTTCATCTCTCCACCCTTGCCCGCATGGGTTGCAAGAGTCCCAAGCAGTGCTTTTTCCTCTGCTCTCAGAGTTTTTACGGAGTAGGATAGATGCAGGTAGCGTGAAACGCTGTATGCGCTGCAGATGTCTTCCTGCTCAATGACTCTGCTGGCCCTCTTTTCCGCATTCAGGGCGGCGCGTTTCAGCAGGTCAACTCCCACCCTCAGGTCGCCGCTCTTCTCCGTTTGTTCGACTACAAGATCGAACATGGCCTGGGACAGGCAACCGGGATAGAGACCCTGCATCACTCTTTCGCCAATAATTGTCCTCGATTCCTCCATGGAATATGGTGGGAAGTATATCTCTGTGGGGCGGAAGACCGATGATACCCGTGCGTCCACTTCTTTTCCCATATCCACGTCCATATCGCTGACAATCACGATCACACCTACCCGGGTGCCGGGATACGCTTCGTGTGAACGAAGAAGAGTGTAAAGGACTTTGTTTATCTCGTTCTCGTACAGGAGATAGTTCGCATCGTCGAGCGCGACTAAGAGGACCTGCTCCTCCTTTGCAAGAATTCTCGCTATTGCATCGAAGACCTGCTTGAAGGAGGTGCCGGACGCCGGAGGAAGGTGTCCCGAAAGCTTCCGGTATATCTGGGAGAAGATCGCGAACTTGGTATTGTCAATCTGGCAGTTGATATGGATGGGAACAAGTTTTTTCGTGGTCTCCTCGATCTCGGTGAACAGTTTCTTGACGCTTGTGGTCTTGCCGGTCCCGGGAAGCCCCCGGCATATGGTGTTGAGCGGCCTTCCCCCACGCAATCCGGGCCGTATCTGGAATGCCAGCTCCCGCATCTGGGTTTCGCGAAAGTTGAACTGTTCGGGGACGTAATCGATCTCGAAGACTTCCGGATCACGAAAGAGTGTCTCATCCCACATCAGGAGGTTCTTCTTCACGTGTTCTCCCCTCTGTATATCTTCTCAACCATGCGTTTCACCAAATTTTACACCTTCTTTAAGCATTTCCTGCACAGTGTTCTGCTTGTAAAAAGCATACTCATCTTCTGTTCTGCTGGGTTCACGGCCGCGCCACAGTCTTCACATGTGATCACTGCCCCATCCGCTATTCCTGATTCGGTTGTGGTGGGAACCGGAGGAATTGTATTCAGCGAGGGCGTGGGAGTTGCTATTGTGCGTGCCGGTGTGACTGGACCTGCATCAACACCATGCCCCTCACGTTCAGGCAGGGGACAGACGCCCGCGGTACATTCTATTGCATGTGAGTCAGTGTTTATCGACATCTGGGGAAAAATCCTTTTTTGAAAATTTTCTATTCGCTCCCGTGTTGCCGGATCACTGACACCGTACGTTCCAAGTATTTCATGTAAAAACCGGGCCAGATCAAGAGCATCTTCATGTGTCGCCACCTCTCCGCTCACTTCCAGGCGCAGGTTCTCGTAGTGCTCCAGGTTCACGGTGATGCCAACGGTGAGGGTCTTGGGCCCGCTCATAGTACCATATTCTGCGGGTATTTCTAATGAAAGTGCCTCCGGAATTCAGGTACCCAAAATGACCTGTTCACCACTATGCTGTGGAAAACCAGGGCTTTTGTATTCCCGCACGTTATGCCATTATCCCCGAGATGATGTCCGGGATCTAGGTATGATCTCTGAAGAGAAGGGGGAGGAACTCGAACCCGTCGATTACGCCGTATTTTCCCAACGCCGCCTCCCTCTCTGAAAATGAACGGCAGGCATCCTTCTTATTTCCCAGAATGGCACATGGGACGGGATCGCGTGTGTGGGTCCGGACCGCAATCGGGGTCGGATGATCCGGGAGGACGCAGATCACACCCGAAAAATCATCCATGATCGTTCCTATCATCTCATCAAGCCGCTCGATGGAGTTCACTTTCTCTCTCACACTGCCAAGATGTCCTGCCTCGTCTGGAGCTTCCACATGGATATATAAGAAGTCAAGATGCTGCAGGGCCAGAAGCGCATACCGGGCTTTTGCCTGGTAATCGGTATCCAGGTATCCCGTCGCGCCGGGAACCTCGATGATCTCCATTCCTGCACACCTCCCTATCCCCTTGAGGAGATCCACTGCGGATATGATGCCTCCGCGTTTTCCATACTTTTCCGAAAACAGGGGTAAAGCGGGTGATTTGCCCCCGCTCCACGGCCAGATCTGGGTTGCCGGTGCGAGACCCCGGGAGATCCGGTCACGGTTTACCGGGTGTGAGGCAAAGACATTCCTCGATATCTCCATGCACCGGACCAGGAGCGGGGCATCTGCCCCGGCAGGGAGATGTGGCGCAATATCCTGTCCCACAATGTCATGTGGGGGAACAGTGACGGCACCCCCTGCACCGGGAATCACGAGGAGGTTCCTGTAACTGACCCCGGGGTATGCGCGGGCAGGGGAGATTTTCCGGTCAAGGGATGCCATCAGCGCTTTCCCTTCCGCGCTCGAGATGTGCCCGGATGAAAAATCGGTCATGACACCGTCGACGACTGTTGAGAGGTTGCAACGGTACGCCATATCTGTTTCACCCAACCGGATACCCATGCTTGCAGCCTCGAGGGGGCCTCTTCCGGTATAGAAGCGCCTGGGATCATATCCAAGGATGGAGAGGTTCGCGATATCGGACCCTGCTTCGCATCCTTCTGGGATGGTCCGTACCATCCCGCAGCACCCCTCCCTTGCGATATGGTCCATATTCGGGGTGTGCGCTGCTTCAAGGGGAGTTTTACCTCCAAGTTCCTCGATTGGCTCGTCTGCCATGCCGTCTCCGAGTATCAGCACGTATTTCATGAATCAGACACCTTCCGCTCCGGCCATCAGTGCAGCATGGCCTCGACAGCGTTCTTCACACTCTCTCTCGAATTGACGTCAGGACTCCAGCCGAGTGAACGCAATTTTTCGACAGAGAGCTGCATCCGCGGCACATCGCCCACCCATCCGCGTTCGCCCCCTGTAAAGCGATAGGTAACCCCGGAGAGGCCCATGCCCTCCACAACGAGGTCTGCGATGGTGCTCACGTCGATCCAGTCCTCTGAACCAATATTGAAGGTGTTGACGGTATCACCTGAATGATCTGCAGCATACAGCATTGCATGCACGCAGGCTTTCACCTCAAGGTAGGACTTGCTCTGCCTGCCATCTCCAAGGATTTCAAGGCTTTGGGGATCTTCCCTGAGTTTGTGAATGAAGTCCCATATCACGCCATGGTTGCTGCGCCTGCCGATGATGTTTGCGAACCTGTAAATCCAGGCTTTTCCCCCGTAGGTATGGGCGTAACTTGAGATCATCGCCTCGCACGCGAGTTTTGTCCCTCCGTAGATTGAGATGGGTTCCATATTCTCGTAGTGTTCGGGTGTAGGGATGACCTTTGCCTCTCCGTACACGGTCGATGTTGAGGTGAACACAATCTCACTGCATCCGGTTTTTCGCATGGCCTCAAGCACGTTGACCGTCGCAACCACGTTCTGGTCAAATACTCCTGAAGGTCTTCCGGCACTTGCCCGGACATCGGGATCTGCAGCGAGATGATAGACGCGATCCTGTCCCAAAAAAGCGTCCTGCCAGCCATTTCCCCGGAGATCCGCATGGACGAACCTTGCTGCACTGGACTTGATATGACCTTCAATGTGCCTCAGATCTCCGGTGGAGAGGTTGTCGATGACAGTGACAGCATCACCACGGGTGACCAGTGCATCGACAAGGTGTGAACCGATAAAACCCGCACCACCTGTGACAACCGCGTTCAAGAGATTAATACCCTCCCGTTTTCAGTAGTTAAGCTCTCTTCTTTTCATACTAAAAGTGTGGTCCCAGACATGAGTTCCACACATGATGACCTTTTCATTCATTCTAACACCCTGCAAGGGATGTCCAGGGGGCGCATCAACGGCGGGTAAGACATGGTCTTCACCCATGTGGAGGGATTTTCCGGGTTCCTGTCCTTATTGATGGATACTATGTGTATGCAGCATCCAGGCGCGCTCATGCAGGGGAGGGAATACCGTATGGATGGCGTAACCTGATCTCCAAATCCGGTATTTCCAAGGATTCTCATGGGTGCGGGCGGTCTCTAATCACAACGATAAATTCAACGAGATACAAAAGGAGTATTGCTATGTTTATAGGGATCGACCACGGGACTTCTGCACTCCGGTTCTCTGCGGGGGATGGCCGGCGTTTCAAGATCATGAGGGAGAAGGCGACCTCCTTCATACCGGCTGATATGTCATGCCTGGGACCCCTGGGATCTATTGAGGGAATCGCCCTCACCTATTCGATGGGTGATAATTTCTCCGCGATTACACCTGTCAGCGCTCTTGTGAACAGGGGACTTGTCAGCAGGGAGGGTGCAGGCAAGCATACAGGTGGCGGAACGCGTGTATTTGACCAGATCGCAGCGAGCGGTATCCCTGCCGTAGCGATTCCGGGGCTCCATAGGGGCTCACCGACCGATCCACGTTTCAAGGCATACTCCCACCAGACGAGTCCGGAGAAGATAGGTATCGCGTTCAGGGTTACACAGGATCTCGGCAGTGACGTGGTAATATCAGATGTAAGTTCAAACACGGTCACCCTGCTCGTCAAGGAAGGCCGCCTTGTTGGGGCTCTTGATGCATGTATCTTCGCGCCCGGAACAGAACATGGGGCGCTCGATGTCGATGCCATACGAAATATCGATCGTGGTGTGATGTCAGCCAACGATGCCTTTCTCCATGCGGGGGTGAACCATTCGCTTCCACCTGATGTCAGGATTTCTGCCCTCGCCCTCTTCTCGGCAATGGAATGCGCCGCGCTCCTGATCCTGAATCCGGGAGCCAGGGTTGCCCTTGCGGGAACTATGGCGCCGGTCATTGCAGGGGAAGTGGAAACACTCCTCGGCAGGAAAGTTGGAGTCTACGATGAATGGTGTGCAGCCGACGGGCTCTCACTGATTGCCAACCGCATCTTCTCGGGAACCCGGGATATCCTGGGTATTGATGTGCGCTGCTAACGGGCAGTCACACAATGGTCTTTTTAATTGTTCGTACCCGCCCCACATGCCATAGCATATGTTTTCCGGCCGGCTAAAAATCTCAACATTTTAGTATGATTAATCATGTAAAATTATAGCGTGATTTCATTGCGCGAGCTGCGTATTCATGGTCGCGGTGGACAGGGATCGGTGACTGCCGCAGAATTGATTGCCGTGGCGGCCTTCGCGGGCGGGGTCTATGCCCAGGCGTTTCCGGCATTTGGTGTGGAACGCAGAGGGGCCCCGGTCCAGGCGTTCGTCCGGTTTGACAACCAGAAAGTGAGGCTCAGAAGCCAGGTCTACGAGCCTGATTACATCATTGTGCAGGACAGCAGCCTGATCCGCGATGTCAATGTGTTCCAGGGCCTGAAAGAGGGAGGGATCGTAATCGTGAACACGGAAAAACCCATCACGTATCCGATACCCCACGGTGTGAAGGTGATCACAATCGATGCAACGTCCATGGCGCTCAAGCACCTCGGCCTTCCCATTACCAACACAACCTTGATGGGAGCTTTTGCAGCAGCCAGCGGGGAAATAGCTCTCCCTGCTCTCGAAGCGGCAATCAGGCAGCGTTTTTCAGGGGAACTGGCTGAAAAGAACGTGGCAGCAGCACGAGAAGCCTATGAACATGTGAAGGGGGTGTCCTGATCAATGGCGCTGGGTCTTGGATGCTCGGCCAGGCCGGGAAAAGCAAAAGAGAACCGCACCGGGTCCTGGAGAACGTTCCGTCCGGAGTTTATGCATGACAAGTGCACAAAGTGCGGAATGTGCTCCCAGGTATGCCCTGAAGGATGCATCGGTGAGGATGACGAGGGTTTCCCAATCCCCAACTATGAGTATTGCAAGGGTTGTGGTCTCTGTGTTGAGGAATGCCCGAGCCAGGCTATCGAGATGAAAAAGGAGGAGAAATAACATGATGGAATTCATGGAAGGGTCCCATGCAGTGGCCCGTGCGGTCAAGTACTGCCGCCCCCAGGTGATCGCCGCGTATCCCATCACCCCCCAGACGCACATCGTGGAAGCCCTGGCGGACATGGTGGCAAATTGTCATCTGGATGCTGAGTACATCACCGTGGAGAGTGAATTCTCGGCCCTCTCTGCGTGCCTTGGGGCAAGTGCTGCAGGATCAAGGGTCTACTCTGCAACCACATCACAGGGACTTGCGCTGATGTTCGAGGTCTGCTTCAACTGCGCGGGGATGCGTATGCCTGTCATTATGTCGATCGTGAACAGGGCACTGGGTGCACCTCTCTCCATCTGGAATGATCAGCAGGACTCGATCTCGCTCAGGGATTCAGGGTGGCTGCAGTTCTATGCCGAGGACAACCAGGAAGCCACCGATCTTCACTACCTTGCATACAAGGTTGCCGAAGACAAAAACATCCTCCTTCCGGCATTTGTCTGCTTCGACGGGTTCATTCTCTCCCATACCTATGAGCCCGTGGATATGCTCAACCAGGAGCAGGTCGACAGTTACCTCCCGCCATACACTCCCACAGCCCGCCTCGACAGTGAGGATCCAATGTCCTTTGGTCTTTTTGCCTCACCTGACTACTATATGGAATTCCGGTACCAGATCGACAAGGCACAGAAGGACGCTGCACAGGTAATCTCCAGGGCTGGCAAAGAGTTCGGAGAGATGTTCGGGAGGGACTATAGTGACATGGTTGAAGGTTATCGTCTTGAGGATGCTGATTGTGCGCTCGTAGCAATGGGATCGATCTGCGGGACCGCGAAGGATGCTATCGACGAGATGCGGAAGGATGGAAAAAAAGTGGGACTGCTGAAACTGCGGACATTTCGCCCCTTCCCCGGGAAAGAAGTGAGATCGGCCCTCTCGGGCGTGAGTTCGGTAGCAGTGCTTGACAAGAATATCTCACTCGGCGCAAAAGGGGCAACGGCTTTGGAAGTAAAAGATGCGCTCTATGGGATGCAGGTCCCCGTCCTGGATTATATCATAGCCCTTGGAGGAAGGGATGTGCGGAAGAAGGATATACGTGCCGTGGTGGAGATGGCCGAAAATGGGAAAGGAGATATATTCTATGGTCTGCGCCAGGAGGTGCTGTGATGACGGAGGAATCCTGCAACCTTTTTGAAAGCGGTCATAGGGCCTGTGGTGGTTGTGCTGCTGCCCTTGTTGCAAGGACTATTCTTGATGCTGCCGGCAAGGATATTATCGTAGTCTCTGCAACCGGCTGCATGGAGGTTTTCACTACACCCTATCCAGAGACCGTCTGGAAGGTCCCCTGGATACATTCGCTCTTCGAGAACAATTCAGCGGTGGCATCAGGTGTCATCGCCTCATTAAAGAAACAGGGACGCAAGGAGAAGGTTATCGCGATTGGCGGGGATGGGGCCACCTTTGACATAGGGATGCTCTGTATATCCGGGGCATTTGAGCGGGGCCACGATTTCCTGTATATTTGCTATGACAATGAGGCGTACATGAACACGGGTATCCAGAGGTCCGGGGCCACTCCCTACGATGCAAGCACGACCACAAGCCCGGCAGGCAAATGCTCTTTGGGAAACCGCCGGCCAAAGAAGGACCTCCCGATGATTCTGGCGGCCCACGGGGCGCCTTACGTTGCGACCGCCTCGGTTGCTTACCTCCCTGACCTGAAAAAGAAGGTCGAGAAAGGCCTTCAGACTGAAGGGCCCTGCTACCTCCAGGTACATGCACCTTGTTGTACCGGCTGGGGATTTGAAGGAGAGAAGACCATGAATATAGGGAAACTTGCCATCGAGACAGGATTGTGGGTCAATTACGAAATGGAGGACGGGAAAGTTACAAAGGTAAAAAAGGTCGTGAGAAAGCCCGTGGACGCCTACCTCAAAGAGCAGAAAAGATTCCGCCACCTCTTCAAGCCATCTCGGAATGAGGCAGAAATCGCCAAAATACAGGCGATGGCAGACAGGAACGCTGAAAAATTCGGGATAGATATCAAGCTCAAGAAATAATCTTTT
>CAYNXS010000051.1:0-3709 GCA_964401215.1 uncultured Methanolinea sp.
TGAGGAGATTACCCTGTTTGTGTGGGCTGTGGATCCGTCTGATGTGTAAAATTTTGCTCTTCGCTCCCTCGTATCGGTAGGATTGATTAACTGGATACATTTTATAGGGGCTGTCCACTCCCACACCCCCATATGTGATGAACGCAGCCGCCCCCGAAGGACGCCCCGGCGGCGGTTCAACCACTGAATCGGGATGCAGATAACCACATCGATTCAGTGTCCTCATATAACACAGCGAGGCGGCAATATTTTACCTTTACCTATGTTTTTTATAAGAATCGCAGGCGGTTTAGCGTCTTCCCAGATGCCCTGGTCTTCCCCTGAGAACACTCTCTTATCCGCTGTCCGGGAATCCTTTACTATCCCGCTAGATCTGACCTGAAGGAGGAGGGTTGATTCTAAGCGTCTTTCCGGTCCGCGCAGAATGCAACACCCAATCCAGCCGGAACCCCGCAATTTCTCCCCAACATAAAAGAACATGGAAGGCGCATTTCTTATGGAATCTTACATGGCAGCAACGCTTGTCGAGAAGATATTCTCAAGGAGATGCGGACGCCCTGTCAGGGCCGGTGAGGTGATCATGGCACCCGTGGATGCGACAATGATCCATGACATCACCGGACCACTGGCAGTCCAGAAGTTCCGCGAGATGAATGGCAGGAAGGTATTCGATCCGGAAAAAATAGTGCTCCTCTTCGATCACCAGATCCCTGCCGATTCTCTTCCCGCAGCAGAGAACCATGTATTCTTAAGGAAATTCGCCATCGAGCAGAAGATACCCAACCTCGATATCAAGGAGGGGATCTGCCACCAGGTGGTGATGGAGAAGGGAAGAGCTGCCCCTGGCGAGATCATCGTGGGCGCCGACTCCCATACCTGCATGTATGGAGCAGCGGGAGCGTTCTCGACCGGGATAGGGTCGACGGACATGGGATTCGTCCTCAAGTTCGGGGCGCTGTACTTCCGGGTCCCGGAAACCATCAGGCTCGATATCAACGGGGACTTTCCCCGGAGGGTCGGGGCAAAAGACCTGATCCTGGCACTTGCAGGGAAGATCGGGGCAGACGGTGCGACCTACCAGGCACTCGAATGTGCAGGGGAGACGATGCACAGGATGGGCATGCCCGGGCGGATGACCTGCTGCAACATGGCGGTCGAGATGGGTGCGAAGGTTGGGATAGTCCCGCCCGACAATGTAACCTGGGAGTACCTGAAGACCCGGAGGCGGGGAATAAATCCCTTCCCCCTGGAAAGCGATCCTGATGCAGCGTTCTCCTCCCGGCACCGGTTCGATGTGAGCACCCTCTCTCCAAAGGTTGCGACCCCGCACAACGTCGACCAGGTCGTCGATGTCGAGAAGGTGGCCGGGACCCACATCGACCAGGTCTTTATCGGGTCCTGCACAAACGGACGGTTCGAGGACCTGCAGGAGGCTGCCGAGGTGCTCGGGAACAGGTCGTTCCATGAATCAGTTAGGGTGCTCGTGATCCCCGCATCCAGGGCAGAATACCTAAAAGCCATCCGTGCAGGGATACTCGAGCAGTTCGTGGCAGCCGGGGCTCTCGTGGAGGCGCCCTGTTGCGGCCCCTGCATGGGCGGAGCATTCGGCCTTCTGGCACCGGGAGAGGTCTCGCTGTCGACATCGAACAGGAATTTCAAGGGAAGGCAGGGGAGCGCTGAGTCATTTGTGTATCTCTGCTCACCTGCAACCGCGGCGGCGAGTGCAATCCGTGGCGAGATCACTGACCCGAGGGAGGTGTGATGATGAGAACATGGAAATTTGGCGACAACATCGACACCGATGCTATTGTTCCCGGGAGATACCTGACCATCTACGACCCTGCAACCCTCGCGTCACATGCATTCGAGGGCACAAGAGGCGACTACGCGAAGAACGTGAAGAAAGGCGACGTGATCGTTGCTGGCCGGAACTTCGGGTGCGGGTCATCGAGAGAGCATGCACCGATAGCGCTCTCCGGTGGTGGCGTCAGGTTCATCATCGCGAGATCGTTTGCACGAATTTTCTACCGGAATGCGATCAACGTCGGCCTCCTTCCGCTGGTATGCAGTGATGCCGACAAGATCGGAGACGGGGCAGACCTGGTCGTCCACATGAACGAGGGATACGTTGTATCCGGAGGAAAGAAGTATGCTATCGAGCCTGTCCCGGGGTTCCTGAAAGAGATCGTCGATGCAGGAGGACTCGTGGAGTATGCACGCGCTCTTGAGGAGGTGGAGACATGCACCACGTCGCGGTCATAGGCGGGGACGGGATCGGGCCTGAGATCATCCGTGAAGGAAGAAAGGTCCTTGACGCTGCCGGAGATCGGTACGGGTTCTCACTCGGGTTCGAGGAGTTCGAACTCGGTGCAGACAGGTATCTCGCAACAGGGGAACTCCTGACTGAGGACACCCTTGATGAACTCTCGAAGTATAAGGCAATCTATTTCGGGGCGATCGGGGACGAGCGGGTCAAACCCGGGATCCTGGAGAAGGGCATTCTTCTCGCACTCAGGTTCCACTTCGATCAGTACATCAACCTCCGGCCGATCCGGCTCCTGCCCGGAGTCGCGACTCCCCTTGTCGGGAAGACACCATCCGATATCGATTTCGTGGTAGTGAGGGAGAACACCGAAGATTTCTATGTCGGTATCGGCGGGCGGTTCAGGAAGTCACAGAAAATTACCCTTGAGATCGAGAGGGAGCTGTACCACGCGAAATTCGGGCTTGACATCGAGAGCGATGCCGAGGAGATCGCATACCAGATCGGGGTCATCACCCGGGAAGGAGCCCGGAGGGCAATCACCTTTGCCTGCGACCTGGCAACGCGGCGGAGAGGAAAGCTCACGTCAGTCGACAAGGCCAATGTCCTCTCCGATGTCTACGGCCTCTGGAGGGAAGTCTTTACAGAGGTGACTGCACAGTATCCTGGCCTTACCACCGAATTCAACTTTGTCGATGCGGTCACGATGTGGTTTGTCAAGAACCCCGAGTGGTTCGATGTGGTGGTCACTCCCAACATGTTCGGAGACATCATTACCGATCTTGGGGCCATGATCCAGGGAGGCATGGGGCTTGCTCCCGGAGGGAACATCAATCCCTCGGGAACCTCGATGTTCGAGCCAATCCACGGGTCGGCACCCAAGTACAAGGGCATGGGAGTTGCCAACCCGATGGCCACCATCTGGGCGGGATCCATGCTCCTCGACCACCTTGGAGAGCATGAAGCGGCTGAAGGCGTGCTCAAGGCACTCGGGCAGTCGATCCTTGACGGGGTGGTCACCAGGGATATGGGGGGTTCTTCCCGCACATCAGATGTGGGCGATTACGTCGCCGCACTGGTCAGGAAGCAGTAACACGGGCAAAACACTTTTTTTTTCAAATAAAACTGGTCTGTACATTCATGAATTTGGTTTCGTAAGGGGAACAGGATACCACGAAGGCAGATTCACTCTTTGCTCACTTTTTTCGAATGGGCCATGTATTCTTTCCTCAATAACTACCGAAATGGACAGTATGTGAACCGCCGCCGGGGCGCCCAGCGAAAGCGGCGAGGTCAATCGTATATGAGATGTAAAATCGGAAATATGGACATCTTTTTTAATTCGAGTGACGCAAAAAAAGGATTACCCGGACTGCTTATTAGCACCCGGTTTACGCGGTCATCTGGTCAGCAGTCTCAGGAGAATAATAGGACTGCAGCGGCATG
>CAYNXS010000051.1:3809-10849 GCA_964401215.1 uncultured Methanolinea sp.
GTGATCAGGTGATCCCGTGCAGCCTCATGCGGAGGTAACGGGGAAAGTTCCATGATGCGGGCAAATCTCTCCCTGTAGTTGAGGACCTCGATGAGGGAATCAAGGGAGAGTGTGAACCGGTCACCATTCACGAGCTCGATATTGAGTGCTTTTCCTGAACGTGAGACCAGCGCATTCCCTGCCTTTCCACCAAGGTACTCCATCCAGTTCTGCTTGATCCGGACAACCGCTGCTGGGGTGCCCCTCTGGATGGCGCCCTTGACCTCGTCAATGAGCATGCAAAGCCTCGCCCCGAATATAGTGAGCTCCAAAATCTCGCATGGAACACCGTCGCTGTCAAGGACTTTCTTCCCATCCCGGGTGAGATATCCTGCTCTTTGCATTTCATTCACCTCACTCCTATCCTCTCGAAACGGGAGTATATAAGGGCTCGATGTGTGCGGGGTGAAAGTGAAAAGGGACGATCGCGCCCGGGAACCCCGGCTTGCCGTTCAGGGAACCTTCCGGTGATCGATACAGGCATTCAGGACCGATTCCATCAGGGCAAGAGCCCCCTCGATCCCGGCAAGCGGGCGGGCATGCAGCCTCACCGAACCGCGAAGCGGTGGAGTCACCCCGACACACGGAGCGGAAGGATATGCAGTCTGTTCAAAGGACGATCCGAGCACAAGGTCAGGCTCTTCCCGTTCAAGCATCTCCTGGACGCCGGCATAATCCCTGACCCAGACGGCGGGATAATGGCCTTCCCCCGGGGCATTCCTGGATGCAATCCCGAGGATCCTGGCCCCCAGGTAGTGGTCCAGCATGCCGGCAATCGCCTGCATCGATGCATACTGCCCTGCCAGGACAATGTCCGGGGGATCAAATCTTCTCAGGTATTTATCGCATGCTGCCACGATCCGTTCCTCCGCATCCGGCAGGTATAATCCGGAGAGAACACCATCGCATTCCTGGAACGTGTCTTCGAGTGCCCGGACAGTCTTTCTCATCGCCTGGATCCCAACCATGGAACCCAATGACGAGCCCCGACCTGATGAAAGATCGGGGTTTGCATGGACTGTGCATGGTGCAATCTCAATTTCAAATCCCGCATCACAGGCACACAGTGTCTCCCCTACCTCTCCTCCTGCCAGCCTGATCATCCGCTCAATCTCCTGCAGGTTCCCTCTCCAGAAGGGATCCATGAGCGAGATCCCGTCAATGTTGACGCAGCTGTTCATTTCACCTGATTCTGTGAGGTGGAGGGACGAAAGCGCTGCCAGGTACCCTTTCTCATATTCGCCGGAAAATCCCGGGGAATCGAGCACATGTATCCCTGCATCGTCGCCATAGCGGGATTCGAGGGTTGCCCGGACATCCTCTCCCGTAATCGACGGGACACATGAACAGATGACATACATGTCCTGATACTTCTTCTCGATGCCATCGATTGTCCTGATCAGGGCTTCATCGGTTCCAAGGATGATATCCTGGTCTGAAAGAGACGTGCAGTACAGGGGGGCATGGAGGGTGATTGCCGGGTAAAAATAGCACCCCTCTGACCCGTGGATGACGACAGCGATTCTCTGCAATCCCGACAGGCAGGCAGCTGCCCCGGTGAGCCCGCACGGCCATAGCGGACCGGCACATTCAGGCATGGCAACCCCTCATCCACCGGTTGAGCAGCCTCCTGATCCCATGCGTCCCTACCGGAAACGGATCGGGAACCGGTACGGGATTTCCATCCTTATGGATCTCGAGGTCGAGCACCTCTGCAATTTCATACCCTGGATGGGATGATCCATCCTCCGCATACCGCGTGCTGAACCTGATCCTCTTCCCCTTCAGCGATGAGAATGCCTGCACCATCTCACGCTGGAGTGATGCTTCCCGTCCGACAGCTTCGCTGACATCGAGCGAGAGCGCAGCCCCCACTTCCTCCATGAACCGTATCGTTCCTTCCATGCCAAGGGGGAATGAATCGACGAAGGGTATCCCGAGTTCTTTCTCAAGCGTTATTCCCAGGGGGACCATGGATGGATCCCGGAGGATGTTCAGGGATGCATCACCGAGATGCCGTATCTCCTGAAGGGAGGTCCCGCACACAAACCGGGTGTTCACCAAAACTCCCATGGACGCAAGAATCCGGGATATTTCCCGGTAATGTTCCTCCACCTCGTACTCAAGCGTCTTCTCCCCGACGAGATTGACTGACAGGCTTCTCTCCCCTCTCTCCGCAAGATGCGAGAGGGACTGGAGTGCCTGGATGTGGCCCGAGAGAAACCCTCCACCAAGGAAACCTCCCGTGGGGACATGGATGACCGGGATGTCATGAGGGACCCTGCAGATCGCGTCGACATCGTCTCCTATGGTGGCGGCAACACAGGTCGAGAGGACGCAGATGATACCAGGATGCCGCGAAAGCGCTTCAAAGATTGCCTCTTCGAGAAGATGTTCACCCCCGAAGATCACTTCCCGCTCGGACATGTCGGTCGAGATGAGTGCGGGGGGTGCGACCTGGTCCCTGGCTGCATGGAGTGCGTGAAGAAGTGAGAAGTTGTGATGGGCACACCCTGCAGGTCCGTGGATGATCGTTGCGCATCGTTCAATTTCGGTAGTGACAGAGAGCGCCCCGGTGAGCGTGCACCCGTCATCACGTGGAATAGGCATATGCAAGGTCTTCCAGGTCCTCCATCTCGAGCGGTGTGGGAATATCCAGCCTCCGGTTCTCCATTACCTTCCTGGCTAGCGTGCGGTATACCTCGGCCTGGCTCGATTCAGAGGCAAACTGGATCACGGTCTTCCTGTTCAGTTCCGACTGCTGGACCACCTGGTCTCTCGGGATGAACTGGATCATGGAACTCCCGATCTTTTCTGCAAACTCGGCAACAAGCTCCTCTTCCCGCGGGAGATTCTTCGCATTGCAGATCACGCCCCCGAGGCGACACCTGCTGCGTGCCCGTGATGAGAGACGGGATATCGCCTTGCAGATATTGTTGGCAGCATAGAGCGACATCAGCTCTCCTGACGTCACAAGGTAGACCTCTTCTGCATACCCTTCACGCATGGGCATGGCAAACCCGCCGCAGACCACGTCGCCGAGCACATCATAAACGACAACATCTGCATCAAGCGCCCCGAGTTTCTCAAGGATCTGGAAGGTCGCGATGATCCCCCGCCCGGCACACCCGACGCCAGGCTCGGGTCCTCCTGCCTCCACGCACCGGACTCCATGAAAACCCCGGTACACGACTTCATCGAGAGTGACCGCCCGATCCCCCCTCTCCCTGACAAGATCCATCACCGTCGGGATGAGGGTTCCCTGCATCAGCATCCTCGTGCTGTCCCTCTTCGGATCGCATCCGATCTGCAGCACGTCTAGACCCTGGAGGGAGAGTGCGGCGGAGAGGTTTGCGGAGGTGGTAGACTTCCCGATGCCGCCTTTCCCATACAGGGCAATCTGTTTCATCACACAGTATTGGTTGGCCCTTATAATTAGATATTATGGAGTTAACAAAAGTAAAATTGAGTTAGAGGGCCTGATCCTAGTCTGACCCACGGATAAGCCCTGCCAGGAGGACAAAGACCGGGATCACTTCGAGTCTCCCGACCCACATCACGATGATGAACATCCACTTTGAGAGGAGGGGCATGGTGGAATTCACGTACCCGCTCGAGATCCCGCACGAACTCATCGCCGACACGATGTCGAAGATGAGATCGGTGAGCCCGAGGGACGTGATATGCTCCTGAAGCACGATCACGGTTGCAAGAAAGACGGTTACGACGGAAAGGATGATTACCAGCATGCTCTTCGAGAGTTCCGGTTCGGCGACTTCGACCGGGATGGTCTTTTTCTGGTACTTGAATGGCACGAGTACCCTGCTGCTGACAAATGTCCTCTTAAACCACCAGATGATCCCACGGTATCCGAGCGCGATTCGGGAGAGCCGGATTCCCCCGGCAGTACTCCCGCTTGCACCGCCTATAAAGACCAGCATCGTCAGGAAGACGACCGTGACACTGGGGTAAAGGTGGGGGTTTCCGTTCTGGAATCCTGTGGTGCTTATCGCGGCGGTGGTCATGAAGACTCCCTGCCGGACCGCCTCTTTGGTCGCAAAATCGGCAAGGAACATAAGGTCGGCAACCACGATCAGGGTACCAAAGATGAGGAAGATGAAGAGGAGCCGGACCTGCTCGTCTGAAAAGTAGGAGACGGCCTTCTTCCGGTAGGTCATGTAGTAGAGGGTGAATGGCGTCGACCCGAGGATCATGACAGGGATCAGGAAGAGTTCGAGGAGCGGGTTATTGTACGAGAGAAGTCCCCCTGTCTTTGGGATAAAACCCCCGGTTGAGATCGCGGATATGGCAAGATTCAGGGCATCCCAGAGCGGAACGCGGGACATCATGATCAGGCCCGCTGAGATCACGGTGAGAAGAATATAGACTGCCCAGATCTCCTTTCCGTTCGCAATCACGCTCGGGAGGATGCGTTCGGCCTTCCTCTCTGCCTTAAAAAGGGGGGATGTATCCAGGTCGGACCGGAATGCCGTGGTGAGCGCCAGGGAGATCACGGCCAGGCCCCCCACCCATTGCATATACGTTCTCCAGAAGAGGAGGCTCTCGGGAATTGTGTCAAGGTTTTTGAGGAGTGAGAACCCGGTCCCGGTCCATCCCGCCATGGATTCGAACATGGCATCGGTAAACGAGAGATCCAGCACCATCATGAAGGGAATGCACGAGATGACGGCAAATGCAAGCCAGACGAGTGCAACAGAGCAGAGTGCGGCAGAGAACCTGACATCCTGCTTTCTCCTCGGGAGATAATTGAGTAAAAACCCGCTGAGAAAGAAGAGTGCGGGGACAAAGGCCAGCGGAAGGAGCATGTCCCATTCCCGAAAGATCGCCGCGATGGGAAGCGGAAGAAGGGTGAGCGGGCTTATGAAGATGAGCATCTCGCCGAGCTCCCCGAGCACCATGGAAAAGTACCGGATCCTGCCCATTCCTACCTGAATCTGTGGCATTTCCAGCCTGATGTATGTTTGCCCTTCCGGGAAAAAGAGAAATTTCAGTCGAGCACGAGCCGGTGTGAGATGATCCGCCAGCAGACGAGCAGCTGCATGATGTCGGTTGGAGTCAGCAGGGGGCATGTGGGAATCAGGGCACTGGGATCAATCCCCGTCTGTTCACGGAGACGGGAGAAGAGTTCGTGCGCTGCATCGCACGGGAACCCGCCGTCAAGTTCCAGGGTGCCCATGGGGTGCCCCTCGTTCATGACCGGCATGTACCCGACAGAATACGGCCTCGTGTGCGCCGTAAGGACTGACCCAAGGTCAAACGTCATCAGGACTTTCTCGTGCAGCTCGGGAAGTGGCGTCATCGAGAGGGAGACCCGGTAGATATTCTCCTTCCACCCAAGCTCCCTCCCGAAGCGGGAGAACGAGATCCCGATGATCCCCTGAGCATACGCTTTCTGGGGTGCGACATACGCGAGGTAATCGGGTTCGCGGATCGCCATCTCGCGTTGGACCTCCTGCTCGGTGTATCCCCTGCTTCCCATATCCCGTTTGAGCTTCCATTCGCGTTTCACGTCGGGTGAAGGATCGACAAAGAACGAGAAATCGAGGAGATTCCTCAGAGCAGGTGTGCTTAAGGGGTGCAGGCCTTCGAGGATGATGACCTTTGCAGGGGAGAAATGCACCGGCCCCTCGAGGGTCCCGGTCGAGTGGTTGTACCGCATCTTCTCAATCCCGTGACCCTGTTTCAGCAGCATAACATCCCGTTCGAGCCTGGCAAGATCATTTGCAGCAGGGTTTAGGGGAGTGATATTGAGGGAGTTTCTCTCCTCCCGGCCGTAGAGGTGGTAATCATCAAGGGAGATGGTTGCAACAAGGTCTTCACCCAGCACGTTCCTGATTCCTGACGTAAACGTGCTCTTCCCTGACCCGGAATCCCCTGCAACGCCGATGATATACACACGTGCTGATTCTGAGAGGAATTTTCTGAAATCGCGATTGTTGCTCATACTGGACCTTCTGGTATTGCGAGATCCACAGGGAAACCCGGTTCCGGAACCCCGCTCAATGGTACGCCTGATCCGGAAAAGAAAGGGAGATGTCCCCTCATCAGCCCTTCACGAGAACGCCTATTTCCCTGTGTTTTGCGGCGATAGTGTCTGCAAGGGCCTCGATGCTGTGTAAATCATGTGCGCCGGGGGCACCTTTGATGTAGACAGGGGGGAGCAGCTCGGCCTGAACCTTCGGGAGCATCCCCTTCAGGGTGTCCACGGTCTTCCCACCCCACCCGTATGAGCCGATGACCGAGACGAACCGGGTCTTCGGGCGGAGGAGGTTTGCGAGGTACGCTGCATACACCGCCTGGGGGTGCGGGCCGAAGATGACCGTCGGAGTCCCGATCACGACCGTGGCTGCATCCACGAGAGCCATCGCCAGTTCCCCGATATCGGTTGCGACCAGGTTGAAGGGGAGAACCCTGATCCCCCTCTCCCGCAACGCGGTGACAAGATGGTCCACCATCTTCTCGGTGCTCCCGTGCATGCTCACGTACGGGATCACGACCTCGTTCTTGACCGCATCTGATGTCCAGTCCCGGTACGCATCCATGATGAGCGCAGGATTGGTGTGGATTGGGCCGTGGCTTGGTGCAATCATGGCAATATCAAGGGTGCCCACTTTCTCGAGGTTCTCCCGCACAGACGAGCGGAACGGCATCATGATCTCGGCATAGTAGCGCTTTGCAGCCCGGTAGACCTCGCCCCATTCGACAACCTCGAGTGTGCTCTCCGCGAGGTGCGATCCGAAGAAATCGCAGGAGAAGAGGACCCGGTCTTCCCGTGCATAGGTGACCATCGTCTCGGGCCAGTGAACCCAGGGTGTCATCAGGAACTCAAGCGTCTTTCCCCCGAGGTCGATGGTGTCGCGATCCTTGATCACCATGCACCGCTCCTCACCGATATCGAGGAGGTGCTTGACCTGGTCGAGGCATTTTTCGTTGACCACGATTGTGGCACCGGGGAAGAGCTCCGCGATCATGGGGAGCGT
>CAYNXS010000052.1:0-10668 GCA_964401215.1 uncultured Methanolinea sp.
GAATTAGCGGTTACCAAACAAATTTCCGCATTGCCAGTACCAACGTCAGAACCAATGTCCGACCAGAGTCGGGCGTATTTGGTTCTCCATCACAGAGGGTAACAATATAGGTGTTGTTGCTATTTAACCCTTTTTCACTCTGGCATTTTGCCAGGCGATCTGGGCCTGCAACCATCCGGTCTTGCCGGACGGAAACACCCCGGATGCACACAGCCCGACACAGTGCGCCATGAGAGCGCGCGTTCAGTCCCGTGTATCCGGTCTCAATCCTCAGAACCGGATCAATCACCCCTTGTCCGGTTCCTCACTGTGATATGAGGGAATACATGTTACACACGCTTGTATATGAAAGTTTTCCACGAACCGTTCCCAGTGCAATGCAAAAGCAGGCATCTCCTGGAATTTACATTGGCTTATTGCACCTCTTTTTTAAAAATAATAGAGAATTATTCATGAAATAGCAAAAAAGACCTTGCAGGAATTTGTTATTCTGCAATCAGGCATAAAAACGTCCTGATATCGTTTTATTCTTGTATTCCGGCCTGCGCATCACCGGCGCGCCAGATCTGGACAAAAAGCTGGCCGAAAAATTCGTCCTGCCATAGAGTAACCTTTCCCTCGAACATGAGATAGAGCAGGGGAATATAGACCTCGATAATCCGCTTCCCCATCATCTCTGCCAGCTCCTCGAGGGTCATCAATCCTTCCTGTTCCAGGTGATCCTCGCACTGGCAGAGCACCGCACTCGCTGCCTCGCGGTAGCCCTCATCGTGGGCAATACCCACCACGTCCTCGACGTCAATGAGCCCGGAATCAAAGGGACTGAGAAAACGCTGCCGGCGCCGCTGCTCCTTTTCTGCGGCCTTCAGCTCAAGGATGAGCTCAAAGAGAGTGATGGGGCGCTTGCGCAATTGTTTCCTGTCAAGGCGCCGCTTGATCTCGCGTTCGAGCCGCTCTATTGGCCCGAGCGCATTTCCCTCCGTATCGAATTCGGCATCGAGACTGAAGTCACCACCCTCAATACCTTCCTCATCGCCACACTCATCGGCCTCGTCTTCCTCGTCCTGATCGAGGATCTCAGACTTCATCCGCAGGAGAATGGCCGCATAGAAGAGAGTCCGTCCAGAGATCCGGAGATCCAGCTCCTTCCTCCTCTCGAGCTCCGAAAGGAAACGGTCGGTAACCTCCACGATATCAATATTCCAGGGATCTATCTCCCCCCGCTCCGCCATCTGCACAAGGATCTCGACGGGTTCTTCAGCCATGGGACTTGATGCCTGTTACAAAGGAGGTCTTGTCAGGAAGGAGCGTGACCCCAAGGATCCGATCCGCACTCTCGATCATCGGTTTTCTGAGAGAGACAAGGATGAACTGGGAGGTCTTGGAGAGTTCCTTGATCATGTCTGCGATCCTCTCGACATTCGACCCGTCAAGCGACATATCGACCTCGTCGAAAGCATAGAACGGAGCAGGATTGTGCTGCTGGATGGAGAAGATGAAGGCGAGCGTGGTCAGTGACTTCTCCCCACCGGAAAGCGCAGACAGGAGGTGAACCGGTTTGTCCCGGGGCTGTACTGCAAAAGAGAGGCCTCCTGAGAAGGGATCTTCCTCGTTCTCCAGGATCAGGTGTCCCGATCCGCTCGTAAGCCGGGCGAATACCTCCCTGAAATTCGCATCGATGGCTTTAAACGCGCTCATGAAGGCCTCGTACTTCATCTTCTCGAATTTCTCGATCCTCTCAAGGAGTGTAGCACGCTCCCGGGAGAGCACCTCCTTCTTCTCCCCGCGGTCGGAAATCCTGCCCTCAACCCGCTCATACTCCTCGATTGCCAGCATATTGACCGCCCCAAGGTTCTTGATCTCCTGAGAAGCCTCGCTTATTCCATCCTCAATCTCCTTGAGTGTGAGTTCGGTATCGGTATCACCAGCTTCCTGGCGTAGCGTTTCTATCTCTGCGTTGAGGGTTGCGAACCTGTCGTTCAGCGCTGCGATCTGTATCTTATATCGCTCAGTTGCAGTATCATACTCCAGAATCTTCTGACCGGACTCCCTGATCGCATCCGAGACCTGAGTATGCCGGTTCTGGAGTTCCTGGAGTTCCGATGAGAACTGCTTCTGCCGTTCCTCGATCTCGGCAATCCTGGATCTGCTTGTGACAATCTGCTCCTGTGATGCGGATACTTCACGGTCGATCTCGACAGTCTTCGCCTGGATACGCTCCACCTCGACTTTCAGCTCTTCAAGCCTTGATGTGAAGTGCTGCCGCTCGCGCTGCAGGTCGTTGATGTCTGCTTCCTTGTTCCGAAGCCTTCTTTCGAGGTCCTCGCATTCCTGCTTCTTCTTCTCGAGTTGCTCAGAGAGGACCGGGATCGAGGTGTCTTCGAGCTTCTTCTTGACCGATTCAATCTTCTTCCCGGTCAGGGCTATAGCCTCAGTGATAGCATCAAGACCTGCTTCGAGGGCTGCAAGTTCCGCGGTTCCAGAGCGGACCTCCTCTGCAAGTGCCGAGAGAACCTCGTTGATCTGTGCTTTCTCGCGGCCGGTAACTTCTTCCTGGCGGGAGATCTCCTCCCTTATCACAGAGAGCCTTGAGATCTCAGTATCAAGTTCAGATCGTCTTGCCCTTTTTGTTTCGATCTCTTCGGTACCTCGCTTGACATTCCGTTCAATGTCCGAGATCTCAGTCGCGAGCTCGTCCATCTGGGACCTTATCCGAGATATCTCGTCCTCGACTGCTGCTCCGAAGCCCCGGATCGGTTTCTTGAACGAGCCTCCCGTCATGGCCCCGCTCTTTTCGAGCAGCTCACCATCCGGTGTGACCATCCGGTATTTCCCGAGGAGTTTACGTCCCCTTGTCATGGACTCCACCACGACAGTACCACCAAAAACCACTCTGAATGCGTCTGCATACTGTGGCTGGAATTCGAGCATCTGGACTGCATACCCGAGCACACCGTCATCCTTCACGGGAGGAAGATCCGGGGCTTTCAGCCGTGAAAGAGGAAGGAAGGTAACCCTTCCCATCTTCTGCTCTTTTAAGTATTCGATGGCACGTGTTGCAACGCTGTCATCCTTCACCACCACATAGTGCAGCCTCTGGCCAGCCGCCACGTTCAGGGCTGTCGCATATTCCGGGGGTGCTTTACCGAGCTGGGCGATGGTCCCGTAGACTCCATCCATCCCAAGCACGGCATCGAGCACCCGGCTCCCGGCCTCACCCCGGGCCTGCTGCTGTGCCTCGAGGCGGATGACATCCTGTTCGCAAACCCGAAACTCATCCCTGATCCGCTCGAGCGTGGTACGTCGGGCAAACACACTGCTCTCGAGTTCGGAGAGCGCCCGGTCCAGGTCGGCCTTCTCTTTGACGAATGCCTCAGTGTCCCTGGTATTCTCGGTGAGTCTCTGCTCTTTCCCGGATCCCTCCTCATCAAGGGCTTTCAGCCGCTCTTCCATCCTCTCCCGCTCTGATGTGCGCATCCGGCTCTTCTCGATCAGCATGTCTTTCTGGTGCAGGAAGGAAGACCGTTCATTCTTCTTCTCCTCGATCGTCTGCATGAGTGCGAAGAGTTCATCCCTGGCACCTTCGGTATCCCGGCTCTGGGACTTTATCTGCTCTTCGATCTTCTCAGCCTGCGCCTTGGCGGTCGCATGTTCCATTGCCAGGTTTGTGCGGTCGATATTCATCTCACGGACTGCCTGGCTGATCTCGCTGATCCTGGTCTCGGCCCTCTTCTGATCGATAAAGGTGCGGTTTATACCCTCGAGGCTCGCCTCCTTCTCCTTCTTCATCCGCGAGATAGTCTGCTCCGCGAGCTTGATTGTCCCCTTGGCCTCTTCGAGTTCGGCAATGAGCCGGAGATACTCTGCACCGCTCTTCTGGTTGATCTGGGCATCAATATCGGCGAGGTCATTCTTGAGATACTCGCGTTCGTTCTCTTCGAGGCTCCTGTCCGAGATGACACGATCCATCTGGATCTTTTCATCCTCTATCACCCTGGAGAGCCCGGCGAGGTCCTTCTCTTTTGCATGGAGGGTTGCGGCAGCTCTCATGCCCTCCATTTTCTGGAGTGTCTCCTGCCAGTGCCGGAACTTCAGCGCCTGCTCCCGCTCATGAGAGAGTTCGGTAAGGCGCTGGGAGAGCTCCCGCAACAGGAGTTCCTCACGCTCGATCCGCTCCCTCACCACCTCGAGTTCGATGAGTGCCTGGCCCTTCTTCTGGTCGAATTCAGCCACCCCTGCGATGTCGTCAATGATTTTCCTCCTCTCGAAATCACTCATCTCGATGATGCGGGTGATATCCCCCTGCATGACAACATTGTACCCATGCGGCTTGATCCCGTACTTCGCCAGGTGATCGTTGACATCAGACTGCTTGGAGAGCCGGTTATTGAGATAAATATAGCTGTAATATCCGGTTCCAGTCCGCTTGATACGCCTGCGTATCTTGGTACCGTCGGAGAAGGCAAGGGTGACCTCAGCGGTATTCTTGCCCGAGTTGAGGTTGATGAGGTCCGTCAGTTTCTCGGCACGGAGTGTCCGGGACCCAGAAAGCGCCAGGACAAAAAGAATTCCATCTATGATATTGCTCTTACCTGATCCGTTTGGCCCGGATATGACTGAAAAGCCTTCATAAAAAGGGATTTTTGTCTTTTTTGTGAATGACTTGAAGTTATCAATCTCGAGCTCGGTGATATACAAAGACCTGGGCCCCGTTATTTCTTCTGTGCGGAATCCGTCTCATCGTCTTCGGCCACGATGAGGTCGCTCTTCTTCCCCGCGCCACCAGAACTCTGCTTCTTCTTGGAGAATCCTGCCGAGGCGATGATATAATCGCTGTTCTTCCGTTTCTCGGGTGCAAGTGTCCCATTCGGCTGCATGATCATATCCATCTTCTCCGGGGCTGTCTCGACGGGTGCGGGGGTGGGCCTCTGGCTGGGCGGGGCTGCAGCGGTTTTCTTCTGCAGAATTACGGGAGCCGCAGTCGGGGCTGCAGCCGGCTTTGCCATGCGCATCTCTGCCCGGGTCCTCTCCTCGCTCACCTTGGAGAGCTTCATTGCCACGGATTTGAGATCCAGTAACTCCTCGGTGAGGCCCTTGACCAGGGCGTCAATCTCCCTAACCTTCTTCTCCAGGGCCGCAACCCGCTCGTCAACGGGTGTAAGGCTCCGGTCCTTGTCCTTTATTATCTCCATATCTGACTCCATGGGGCTGGTCCGCATCTCATACCGGTGATGTGGTGGTGGCTGGTATATAGAAGAGCCCTCATTGATCATCATGAATTATTCCCCTATAATAATTATGCTGCCTGTGAAGCCTGATTCCTGCAATTTTCCTATTTTTTCTATCATTTTTTGAAAGAACCACAGCCGGCCCATGTCAGGAAAGGGACGTATGAAAAATAATCAAGATCCGGCGCATTTCCCGGCCCATACGTAATAAAAATGCAGGAAATGCCCTTTTTTCCCCCGCGAGAAGAAAAGGTATTACCCTATCAGATCAACTTTTTTATACATGTCCAATCTGGCCACCACGGATCCGGAAATCGCCGATATTATAAGAAAAGAGATGGAGCGCCAGCGTGACGGCCTCGAGCTGATCGCCTCTGAGAATGTAGTCAGCCGTGCCGTGCTTGAGGCCATGGGCTCTGTCATGACCAACAAGTACGCCGAGGGGTATCCCGGAAAACGATACTACGGAGGATGCGAGTTTCATGACATGGCAGAAAACCTGGCCCGTGACAGGCTGAAAGAGCTGTTCGGCGCACAGCACGCCAATGTGCAGCCACACTCGGGAACCCAGGCCAACATGGCGGTGTACTTTGCCACGATGAACCTCGGAGACCTCATGCTCTCGATGAAGCTCTCTCAGGGAGGACACCTGTCCCACGGTTCACCGGTCAGTTTCACGGGTAAGTTTTACAAGGTTGCCCAGTATGGGGTTGATCCCAAGACCGAAATGCTGGACTATGGCGTGGTTGAAGAGATGGCACGGAAGGAGAAGCCGGCTATGCTGGTATGCGGGGCCAGTGCATACCCAAGAACCATAGACTTCCGGGCATTTCAGGAGATCGCGGATTCCGTAGATGCCTACTGCATGGCGGACATCGCCCATATCGCAGGACTCGTCGCATCAGGGCTCCATCCGACATCGGTCGGAGTGACCGATTTCACTACCACCACCACTCACAAGACACTTCGCGGACCTCGGGGTGGTGCAATCATGTGCAACACCGAATATGCCCAGATCATTGACAAGGCGGTATTCCCTGGCATGCAGGGAGGCCCACTGATGCACACGATCACGGCAAAGGCGGTCTGCTTTAAGGAAGCGCTGCGGCCTTCCTTCAAGGAATATAACACGCAGATTGTGAAGAATGCACAAGCGCTCGCAGAGACGCTTCTTGAAATGAATCTTCGGCTGGTCTCTGGCGGTACCGACAACCACCTCATGCTGCTTGACCTGAGCAACATCGGGATTACGGGGCTTGAAGCCGAGGAGGCGCTCGGTCGTGCCAACATCACCGTAAACAAGAATACCATCCCGAACGAACAGCGCAGCCCGTTCGTGACGAGCGGTCTCCGCGTGGGCACTCCTGCAGTGACCAGCAGGGGGATGAAGGAGGAGGAGATGCATCAGATAGGGGAATGGATAGGCACGATCCTCCGCGATATCCACAACGATGCCCTCATCAAAAAGATCAAAATGGACGTCACATTGATGTCCTCAAAGTTCCCCCTCTATCCAGAGTAATATGATCCTCGATGGGAAGAAGGTCTCCGAATCCCGCCTGGCGACCCTGAAAGAAGAGATTTCATCATCCGGACTCTCCCCGGGGCTTGCCACACTCATTGTAGGCGATGATCCCGGATCCCAGCTCTATGTCAGGATGAAGCACCGTGCATGCGAGCAGGTGAATATCCGCTCGCACGGGATAGTGCTCCCGGGATCATCGACGACATCGGACGTTCTGAAGCAGGTCCTCCTCCTCAATGAGAACAGGACCGTGAACGGGATCCTCGTCCAGCTTCCCCTTCCCCCGCACATCGATACCCCCCGGATCGTAGAAGCAGTATCCCAAAAGAAAGACGTGGATGGATTCCACCCGGCAAACCTGGGAAGGCTCTTTTCGGGAAATCCTGTGTACTCTCCCTGTACCCCGAAAGGGATCATGACACTTCTCCGTGAATACGGCGTCGAACCTGAGGGTATGCACGCGGTGATTCTTGGCAGGAGCATCGAGGTTGGCAGGCCAATGGCCTCACTCCTTCTCAACGCGAACGCCACGGTGACCATCTGCCATAGTAAAACGCGGGATCTTCCGGCCATTGCATCAACGGCCGATATCCTCGTGGCCGCCGTGGGAAAGCCGGGATTTGTCGGACCCGCAATGGTCAGGCAGGGTGCGGTCGTCATCGACGTGGGCACCAACCATGTTGACGGGAAGCTCTGCGGGGACGTCGATTTTGAACATGTCAGGGCAATTGCAGGCGCGATTACCCCCGTACCGGGTGGTGTCGGTCCCATGACGATCGCGTCCCTGATGGAGAATACCTTCCTCGCAGCAAGGCTCCAGTCATGAAAGGATGCAGCATCAGGGGGATGGAAATAGGAGATGGTGCCCCCGTCCGCGTGATGGGAGTGATCAACTGCAGCCCTGAATCATTCTATCCGGGATCATACACCCCGGCCGGGGATGTTTTTTCACGCGCCTGTCATCTCGTGGATGTGGGAGCGGATATCATTGACATAGGTGCACGGAGCACCGCCCCGGGAGCCATGCACATCACGCGGAATGAGGAGATCCGAAGGATGGAGGAGGCCCTCTCTTCGCTGGAGGGCTCCGGAATCCTGGTCTCGGTAGACACAATGGATCCCGTCGTGCTTGAGACCTGCCTCGAGTTTGACATCGCCGCAATCAACGACATTTCAGGGCTCCTCGATCCCATGTATGCGTCGCATGTTGCCGAGTACGGCCTTCCTGCATTCCTCATGGCTTCGATGAGAGCCGTAGGGGATGCATGCACTCTTGAAGAGACCCACCAGGCCTGCACCATGGTGGAGACAAGGGCTCATGCCGCCGGGGTTGACGAATACATCCTGGATCCTGGAATCGGGCTGTGGCAGAGCACCCGGACAACAGACCTCGATCTGGAACTCTGCCGTCACTTCAGCGAATTTTCCCTCTACCAGCGCCCCCTCCTTGCAGCAATATCACGAAAGACATTCCTCGGCAGAATGAGCGGGAAACCACCCGAAGGGAGGCTCCCCGCATCCCTTGCGATGACAGCCCTCCTCGTTATCCAGGGGGCGGACGTGGTGCGCACTCATGACGTCGCTGAGACCCGCGATGCAATTCTCGTTGCAGAGCAGGTTAGACGGGCAGTATCATGATCGCATCATATACCACGTTCGGCATTCCGACACCGCTGGTAAAGGAAGGGGATGATATCGCAGCGATCCTTGTCAGTTCTTTAAGAGAGACTCCTGCAAGACAATTTTGTGATGGCGACGTCGTGGTGCTGGCAGAGACCGCAGTCGCGACCGCCGAGGGGCGCATCATCCGGCTCGACGCTCTTGTCCCCACCGATGAAGCTCACGCCCTTGCAAGGATGTATTCCATGGATCCGAGGCTTGTGCAGTGCATCCTTGAAGAGAGTGATGAGATCGCCGGAGGAATCACGGGATTCCTCCTGTGCATGAAGCACGGGACACTGCTTCCCAATGCCGGTGTTGACGCCTCAAACGCCCCGCCGGGTTGTGTCACTCCCCTTCCTGCTGATCCCGACGCCAGCGCATTCTCCGTAAAACAGAGAATCGAAGGATATACCGGGGCCCATGTTGGCGTGATCGTTGCAGATAGCCGGACCCATGCCATGCGGGTGGGATGCAGCGGTGTCGCGATAGGGTGCGCGGGAATACCCTCCGTGCTTGATGCACGCGGGCGAAACGATCTTTTCGGGAGGCCCCTTGTGGTTACACGCCAGGCCCTGGCGGACAATCTTGCATCTGCGGCTGAGGTGGTGATGGGTGAAGCGGATGAACGCACCCCTGCAGCACTTATCCGTGGGCTTGGAATCCCCGTCACTGATACAACAGGCATCGAGTCGATTTCAGCTGAAGACTGCCTGTTCATGGGCTTGCTCGAGAAATATAAGAAGTAAGATCCTCCATGTTCTTCTAGAACAGTGAGAAGGACCCGTATTTTTTAAAAGCATTATTCCGGGTAATTCAGAACAGAAATGGCAGAAGATCGGAACAACCCTGCAGATGACACTTACAGGATGCCTGAACCTGACCTTTCGGGTCTCACCACTCCCACTCTCCCTTTCTCGATAGAGATAGAAAAACCCAGATTCTCGAGGTATTCCCTGCTCTTTCCCTGCCCGTGGATCAGGAGCTCTGCCAGGTCCTCTTTCTCGTCCACGTCGGTCGAAAGGCGGAACGAGTCGATCACCTCGCACGAGAGCCCGCGCTCTTCGGCAATTTTCATATGCTTCTGAAAACTTGAGCCGTAATAGTGAACCCGGAAATCCGATCCCCGGGAGAGGTAGATGACATTCGTACCGCCACCTCTTCCGGGAACAATGGCCATATCCTGCTCGGTACTGGTGAGGCGCCTGAGTGCTTCAGGGGTGGAGAGGGGGAGATCAGACATGATGATCAGCACCTCCCCGTCCGTGGTTGCGAGGATGTCATTCAGCGTCTCGTTGAGGCCGCCCGGGATCACATCCACCACCGCGATGCTGCATGAATACTCATCTGTCGAGATGATCCGGGGTTGGCACCCCACACCCCTGACCGCTCTCACCACATCAGCAAGCATCAGCCTAGCAAACTGGATTCTCTCTTCAAGGTCAAGCACGCAGGAAAGGCGGGTCTTCGGGTTTGCAGGTTTGAAAGGGATAAGCGCGGTAACTGGCATGTCTACTTCAGGATCGGTGGTTCAGACAAAAAAACCTCGTGATCACAGTCTGCACATTATCCCCATCTGGTTTATTCATATGGGATCACACACGATTGACTTGGTACCGAGATGCCACAGACGATCATCACCTATTCGCGGAATGTATTCCTCCCGCTCACCACAGTCTGCCATAACCGGTGCGGGTACTGCTCGTTCCGGACGCCCGTACACGACGGGTGCGTCCTGTTCCCGGAATACGTGGAAGAGACGATGCGCAGGGGGGCGGCCCTTGGATGCACCGAAGCCCTCTTTACGTTCGGTGAACGCCCCGGTCTCGAGCCGGGATTTTCAGAGATCCTTGCAAAGACGGGTTTTCCTGATATCCTGGATTACTGCTACCACCTCTGCGAGAGGGCCATCTCCCTGGGATTGCTCCCGCATACCAACGCGGGAATCCTCACCCTGGAAGAGATGGAGCGCTTCAGGGAGGTAAATGCAAGCATGGGGCTGATGCTCGAGACCACCGCCAGACTCGATGCGCATGTGAATTCACCCGGAAAAGATCCTGCCATTCGGATCGACATGATAGAGAATGCAGGAAAACTCCGGATCCCGTTCACGACCGGCCTTCTCCTTGGAATCGGGGAAGACATGGGAGACCGTGAAGAATCTCTCATGGCAATACGGGACCTCGCGCACCGGTACGGCCATATCCAGGAAGTAATTATCCAAAACTTCTGCCCGAAGGAAGGAACCCGCATGGC
>CAYNXS010000053.1:0-3800 GCA_964401215.1 uncultured Methanolinea sp.
CCCATCAAGAGCCGCCTGAGCCCGACCCGGGATGCCGATGATCCCGATACGATCTCCCACCCTTGCTCCCGATCTCCTGACCGGTGCATCAGAGTATCCCCACCCCGAGCTGACAATCGTGAGTTCCCTGTGGAAATCAAGGTCGCCTCCTGCGAGTCGTGTGCGATAGGTGTCGCAGCATTCCTTTGCGCCCTCAAGGACAGGGCGGAGGCGGGAGGGGTCGTCAAGCCCGACTGCAAGGAGTATCCCGGCAGGGGCGGCACCCATTGCTGCGATATCCGAGAGGGTGACTGCAACGCTCATCCAGCCTGCCTCCCGGTCTGACATGCCTTCCGGAAAGTCAGTGCTCGCATGGACCATATCCGTGGACATGACCATGTATCCTCCACAGGAAGGGAATATGGCACAGTCATCAGCGACTGCGTCTCTTCCCACGATATCCATTACGACCTTCCGGAGTGTCCGTTCATCCAACTTTCTTCATCTCCTTGCCGCGCTCGATCCGGTAATCCTGGTAAATCTGCTCGAGCATTCGCCCCTTCTCCTCCTTCTCAAAAACCGCCTGTGCATCTTCCCACCTCTTCAGTGCTGCCCTGAACTGGACAGGATCTGCAGCTCCCCTCCCTCCCTTCTGGACAACCCTGACCTGGTCTGCAGAAAGGAGTGGAACATTCAGTTCACGAAATGCTGACTCCATCTGCTGCGCAACGGCGTCCCCCGCCCATTCTCCCACGAGAAGCGCTGCGATCCCTGCCTGGGCAAGATCCCTGACCGTACTCTTTCCGAAACCCTCGACCCGGGAAAGATAGAGAACATCCCCCTCCCGTATTCCCACCTGGCTTGCAAGCGTCTTCACCTCGTCCCTCGTGAGTGAAGGGAGGATCTTCAGGGGAATGGTCTCCCCGGAGAGGAGAGCCTCGTCAAACTCTTTCATCCGGGCTATCCGCGTCTTCAATGCCTTGTTGGACCTCTCCTCTCTCCGGACCTTTCGTTTCAGGTTCTGGATGATGACATCGCGCCTGGTGATCTCGGTTTCGGAACGCATCGCAATGTCCTGGCGGGATCTGATTTTCTTCAGCCTCTCCTGTAACCGGATCACCTGCTGGTCCTTCTTCTGGAGGTCCTCCTGGAGTTCCGCTACAAGGATCCGAAGCCGTTTCACGTTCCCGTCCAGGATCCGGATCCTCTCATCCCTCGCAGCATCTATCTCCACGGCGGGAGCCTGCGCGTCAACAGGGACAGCCTTATCCGTCAGGTCCCCTATCACCTGTTCCACGGACTGGCCCCTGACAATGCCTGCCATCACCTCTTCCACCTCGTATCCGGAGGGAACCCGTTTCCTCGCGTTCCTGAACTTGTTCCTGTAGGTGCGGCAGGCCTCGAGAGCCGCCGATAGGGCATCCCGCTCATGATCGTTCTGGCAGGAATATTGTGAAGTGAGAGCCTGCTTTACCTCTACGCTCATATCCTGCTTCGGGGTGTGAGCGACCGCATTGAAGGCTCTGCGGATCTTCTCGACCGAAAACGGTATTTCGTGGACATCTGACGCGATGATCAGTGGTTTTCCCACCCGGTAGAGTGTCTCAATCACTCCGGACATGGAAGTCTGGCGGGAGCTCTCCAGGAGGAGAAGGTTTCCTTCAAGGTCAAGGGCAGCAATCGCAGTGGTCGTCCCTGGATCGATCCCCACAATCAGGTAAGGGGGCTTCCCGGAAAGCGGTCTGAACCGAATTCTCTCGAGCCTCTTGCCTGAAATTCTCACCTGGACATCAGCCCCACGGTACGTGGAGACCGGGATCTGGTCACGGGAAGCCCTGACGGTGAACGCGACCCTGCTGCACCCTCCGAAGGCCCGGGTCTCCTTCTTCTCGTAGGGAAGACCCGCTGCCATGAGTTCCATGCCAATCTCTCGTGCCTTGTGCTGGACAGCCCCGTGGATCTTCCGTACATAGCGGTTCTGGCTCCACCCGCCCTTGCCAGGCGACCGGTGCCTGCTGACAACGATCTCGCTTGAGTTTTCGAACGCAATAACCTCTGCACCCGCACCGAGCGCTGCCACCCGAGCAGTTGTCCGGGCTTCTTCAAAGGGGTCGAAACGGTTGAAACTGATATTGTACCTGCCTGCCACTTTCTGAAGCGTCTCCTTCTTCTCACCACCGGTTACCTGTACAAGCCTAACAGATGGGGGGAGTGCCTGGAGAAATGTGAAGAGATCGTGCTGGTCGACAGAGATCTCCTGGAGGCTGTCGACTGCAAGGATGTCGGGTTTCTCTGCATTGAGCATCCTGAGAAGGCGGAATCCCGAGACCTCAGACTCGCTGATAATTTCGTTGCCTGACAATACCACAAGGGCATACATCGGGCGCCTTGACCGGGACCGGACCGATCCTTTGATCACATCGATGCCGAAGATCTTCATCCGGTCACCCGTGAGACGGTACTCTCAATATCCGCCCTGACCCTGTATTTCCGCTCGAAATACCGGAGGATGTTGCCTATATCCCTCCTGAGGATATCACCAGCATTGGGATGATCGGGCTCGATCCACTGCGGCCAGTCTATCAGGACCGTGTCATCTCCATCCATCATCACGTTGTATTCGGAGAGATCAGCGTGGATCACACCGAGGCGGTATGCCGTTTCAACCGATCCTATGATCGAGTCCAATACCCTCCCGGGATCATCCAGCAGGCACCGGTGCATATTCACACCGTCGATCCGTTCCATCGCAACCACGTTCCGGTTCCATCCAATGGGAAGGGGTACACGAATCCCCGGGTGGAGCACTTTGAGCGCAGCATACTCGCGCTCTGCAGAGAACCGGGATGCAAAGATCCAGGGGCAATGCCCTTCTTCAGGGAGGTACTCCCGGCAGAGGCGCACCGACTGGAACGATCGCTGGCCTATATGGTGGAACTTGAGCGCCACCTCCCCGAGGCCCAACGCTCCGTAGACCACTGATTCCTTCCCCTCACCGATCTGGGGACCCAGTGCAGAGATGGTCCCCTTTTTCGTGAGCGAGAGCAGGGCCAGGGTGTCATAGCCTGAAAAGATAAGGCTGTATCCCTCGTAGGGAACCACATCATAACGGACCATCCCCCATTGCATGAGCCGCCCCAGGCGAAAGAGGGCTTCGGATTCCGAAAACCCGGTTGATCGTTTGATCAGGTCGAGCGGGACCCATGCATGGGTCCTCATCAGGCGCTCCAGGGTATTCAGAATGCGTATCTCGTAGGCATGGAGCTGCCGGATGTGTTCGGCAGAAATTGCCATCTGCTACACAATTTATCTATCCTGATGATAAAGGTTGATCTGATATCCCCCATGCGCTGTAGCAAGTGCAGACGCCCTGCCATCCTATTCCAGCGTTATTCCGGTCTTCACCTCTGCCACGAACATTTTCTTGCAGATCTCGAATCCAAGGCCAAGCGGGACATACGGAGCCATGGATGGATCCGGCCCGGCGATACGATAGCACTCGCACTCTCCGGGGGAAAGGACTCATCAGCCCTCCTGTATTTTCTCCATGATCTTGTCTCAATGAGGAAAGATGTGGACCTCTTTGCAATCACTGTCGACGAGGGGATCAGCGGCTATCGGGACCCCGGGGTTGCCAGGAAACGTGCACTCGATCTCGGTATTGCCCACATCACGGTTTCATTCAGGGAATGGTTCGGGATCACTGTCGATGAGATCGTGGGGAAAAAAGGCGATTCTCTGTCCTGCTCCTACTGCGGGGTACTGCGCCGGCATATACTGAATGCCGCTGCGAGGGAGGAGCATGCGACCCGCCTTGCCCT
>CAYNXS010000053.1:3900-10256 GCA_964401215.1 uncultured Methanolinea sp.
ATGCGGGCTGCATCCCTGCGAACGGTGCGGGGAACCCTGCGGGGATGTCTGCAGATCGTGCCAGATTCTTTCAGAGGTGACCGATGGTGACCGATAGGGAAGGCAGGATCCATGATGCACTGGAAAATTGTGAATGCATGTTCCTTCTTCAGAGTATCGACGGGGATACTACGAGAGGATGGTGAGATCGCATGGAGACGGATTTTGGATGTGCACTGGGAAGGATCGAACAGCTGATAAGGCATGCGTACTGGAGCAGCGGAAGCAGCGGTATCGTGATAGGGCTCTCCGGTGGCATCGATTCCGCGGTGGCGGCCACCATGTGCTGCAGGGCAGTGGGTGGCGAGAGAGTGCTTGCCCTGATACTCCCCAGCAGGGTGACGCTCTCTGAGGACATCTCCGATGCAGAAGAGATCTGCACAAAACTCCATATGGATTTTCGCATTCTCAGCATAGATCCCGTTCTCGATACATTCAGGGGACTCCCTGATTTTATGGAAAACCCACGCCTTGTCGGGAATCTCATGGCAAGGATCCGCATGGCAATCATCTATTACCATGCAAACCGGGATAACAGACTTGTATGCGGGACCTCCAACCGGACAGAATACCTTCTCGGGTACTGCACAAAATTCGGGGATAATGCAGCCGATATCCAGCCAATCCTCCATCTCTATAAGACCGAGATATATGATCTTGCAAACACGATGGATCTCCCCACGAGAGTACTCGAAAAAGCCCCATCAGCAGGGTTATGGGAGGGCCAGCGTGATGAAGATGAGATCGGGCTCACGTACCCGGTAATCGATGCATGCTTGAAAGCCCTTGCATCCTCGGGATGGAAGAGCAGCACCGATACTGAAGAGAAGGTGCTCCACATGGTAAGGAAGAGCGAGCATAAACGGCTTCACCCACCAAGCCTCTTCAGGATTGAATAGGAAACCCAGGATCTCACCCTGGCAGGAATCGTTCCCCTCATAAAGTTTTTTTGGCGCTATTGTGCTGTTGAGCTACCGAACATAGCATTATGAAAAATAATGGGGCAATTTGATTATGCATGAGAAGGGATGGGCGGATCATATCCTTGCTTGCCATCCCTCCCCAGAGTATCTTTTCCTTCGTGCCAGATGGATTATTTCCGCTTCTTCAGGAAATAGTACCCCGCACCTGCTGCACACGCGACAAGAATGAGAATTCCTGCAATGAGGAGGGGTGAGATTCCCCCATTTTCCACCCTGACCTGGACTTTCATGGTATCTGATATTGCGCTATTGTCCAGTGCATCGCGGTACCGTATCTCCGAGTCAAGGCCATACTCCTTTGCTGTCGCACCTGAATCCACATTGACCTTGTAGCGGGCACGTGCCTTCTCCCCTGGTGCAAGATCCCCAAGATAGGCTGAATCATCGCTGCTGGTAAAAGGGTCAACTGCACTGATACGAGCCTGCACCTGACGTGCAAGTGCTGATCCGGTATTCTGGTACTCAACCTCGATCACTACTTTCTCCCCTGCTTTCACCTGGGAGGGCGGAGAGACAACCGAGAACTGGACCTTGCTCCCCACGGGAACCCCAATCGTCAGAATGTCCGAAGTTACGGTATCTCCCTCTGTATTAGAATACTGGCAGGATATGTCGAGCGGATATGATCCCTCTTCAGCATCGCGGGAGACTGCGATCTTGAACCTGGCCTCTCTGCTGCTTCCTGCAGGGAATTCCCCCATGAACAGACTGCTGTCGGTAGGAACGACTGGGCTGTTCCCATTTCGCGAAATTTTGAGAATTGCGTTCCTTGCATCCTCTGATCCTGCGTTTTTAATATCGAGAACGAGATACCCCTCGGTTCCTGCGTTCAGGTGTTCGCCTTGTATTGAGAGTGCCTCGAGCATCACGTTCTGCCGTATCTTGATGGGGAGATCCAGCGTCTTATTCACCTCCCTGTACGTATAGGATATCGCATCCTGGCCGTATTGTTCCGCATTCTTCAGGTACAGATAATTAACCTGGAGAGGGAGGTTGTAGGTACCGGCTGTCGCATCGGAGGGAACTTTCACTTGAAATGTCACCGTGGTTGTCTTTCCCCCGGCAATATCGCCGATAACCTGCGGATCAGACTTGATGACCAGCGAAGTGTCCCCTGGAAGGAGCGTTGCCTTTACCATCTTTGCAGTGCTCGGGAGGTCATCCCTCTCAACGATTCCCGACCTCGCAAATTTCATCTCGATCAGGCCACGGTTCTCGATATTCACCTTCAGGACAACGTCTTCGCCCGGAGAAACCTCATTGCTCCCTGCAACTGATGCAACGAGGTCCGGATCCCCGGTCATATACTTGACCTCCGCAAGAACCGGTATACAAAACAGACTTATTATAACGGCTAGAATCACAATATAGCGCGTATCCATACGATATCCCTTGTTGTTATTGCTATAACAACATTTAAGGTCAGACCATATAAAATGGTATGTAATGGCCGAGAATGCCACATCATTTCTCTCTCTTACCGAATCTCTCAAATCCCTTGGCCTTACCAAATACGAAGCCCTTGTCTACATCGGTCTTCTGAAGGTGTCAGGAGCAACTGCTACGGAGATTCATGAGATATCGGGGGTCCCACGCGCTTCTGTATACCCGGTGCTGGACCGTTTGATCCAGAAGAACCTCGTGTCGGTGTCCCATGCAACTCCACGCAGGTTTGATGCCATACCCCCGGAGGATGGTATTGATTACCTCCTTGAGACAGTCCAGACAGATGCGCAACGGGCAAAAAAGATGCTCTCCCGTATCTACAGGGATCGCTCCCTGAAGGAGAGGGGCGACCAGGAGTTTATCTGGAGTATTCGCGGTGATGAGCATATCAGGTCGAGACTCACCGATCTCCTGCACCACGCGGAACACAGTATCGATGCCCTGTTTTTCGGGGATTTTCTCCGGACTGAGATCATCAACGCTTTGAAGGAGAGAGAAGGAGCCATTCCTATCCGCGTAGTCACAGATTACTGGGACGGCCCCCTCCCGAAGGTAATCTCTGTGAATGTGAAACCCCGGCCTCCTTTCCTGAAAAACATCAGGATTCCCTCAGTTGCGGGTGGAGTATTCCTGCTGGACCGGCAACGGGCCATGGTAATTATGGTTTCAGAAGAGGAGGGATCCACCGCGCTCTTTTCAGAAGCCCCGGGATTCGTAAAATTTTTTACACTCTACTGGGAGATCCTTTCCGAAACAGAATTCGTGTCCTGTTAAAAGTCCAGGATCTCCTGCATCTCCTGGACGTCCATCAATCCCTTGATGGCCTGGGTGATCACGGGAATTCCCCCTTCCTTGATTGCGGCCATGGGATTTGTTCCACCCAGTGCAACGATTCCCATATACTGCGGATCAACGGTGACACCGAGCGCAGGGGTATTGGGAAGGCCGACGTCAAGGATACCACAGAAACTGCTGCCTGCAAGATCGTCTATCACCTCGCCGACAAGGCTCTCTGCCTCCATGTGACACTGCCGGATATTTGCAAGGATATTCCCGCTCCCCCGCCGCATCATCTCGTTCACCGAAGTGATCTCCTGCGAGATAAGGGCCTGGAGCGGGTCTATGGTGGTATGTTCATACAGGATCATGTGCGTAAAACGCCTCGGGATCCGTCCTTCTATCTCAACCACTCCTCCTCCAATGGGATTTGAAGGAACCCCCTTTTTCAGGAGCACCCCGTCAAGCGTGGAGCTGCACATGGTGATGATCGCAATTGAATCATCCGGTATCCTGTAATCCTCCACCGTCTCCCCCTCCCCAAAAAACCTGACGAGGCCGCTCACAGAGACTCCTGCCTTGAATGCATCCTTCATCACCGAGAGAGCACGCTCGAAATCCCCTTTCCGGATGAGGGAGAGATTGTACACCACGGTTCCCCTCCCCTCCCGGGGATCGAAGGTCACCTGCATGGCGTACTCCTCAATGCGGGTATGCACAAATTTGAGAGGGAGGTTCATTCCATCAAGATTCTCTCCTTTCAATAGAAAAATTGTTCTATAAGATGAAGGAAATGTATCTGTCAATGGATGAAAAGGTTCGGGAAAAAGCGAGATATGCGATAAAGTCCATTCTGGAAGCCGCGGGTTTCTCTGTGAGTACCCTTGAGGATCCCTTCGACCTCGCAGAACGGGAGGATGAATATCTGATGATACTCTGCAGCAACGATGCCAGGGAGATCGGCGAGTATAACACAGGATCATATCGCTTGATGAAAGACGGGCAGGAGATAACCTACAAGAAACTCCTGTTCTCACTGGTCACTGATATCGATGCACCAGACTGCATTGTATGGGGGCGAGATGAATTTATCATGTTCTCAGGGGAGGCTGCGCTGAACGGGATGCTCGGCCGTACCATGCCTCTTACCTTCCATGCCGAAAAAGGGCAGGCTGCAGTCAAGAGAAGTGCTACCGCGGAGATCAGATCGGCGCCTGAGGCCGAGGATATGGATAGTCCCGGCATGGTCATCGCTCATATGCCGATAAGGGTTCAGAAACAGGCTGCGGAAAAAATCGCCAGGATCCAGGGACAAGCTACCCTGAGACTCATGCCCTACTGGAGATATACCTACCAGAGTTCCGGTGAACAGGTGTACAAGGATCACAGGGTTCCTTTCGACGGCGAGGGGAGCGGCGGGATCAACGCCATCAACGGCCTGGCCACGGACGCCAGCTGGGATGCCCTGGTCGAGGCTGCGGTGCCCCAGAGTGCAGAGATTGTCCGTCCTAAAATATCAAAGGAAGACGCTACGGAAAAGATTGTTGTGGGGGTAATCGACAGCCTCACGCAGAAGATAAAGATCAAGCAGGTGATAGGCGATGCAATCTCCTATGAGGAGAGAGTCATGAAACCGGATAGGAAAAACATCTCGCTCCAGCTCCAGCAGGTCTACATTCCCATCTGGCAGGTGAGGGGAAAGAAGATTGTGGAAGTGAATGCCCATACCGGTGAAGTCCTCGCAGAACCTATGGATGAGGGTGTGGAGGTCTTCTGACCGGGTCCCATGATCGGAGTTCTCGGAGGGGGACCTGCAGGCAGGATCGCCGCCATGCAACTGGCCATGGCCGGCAGGGAAGTCACTCTCGTAGACAGGAAGGGGCTTGGCGGCCAGTGCCTGCACCATGGATGCATGGTCGTATGTGCACTCAATGATATTGCCAGACACATCCACGAAGCCCGAACCCTGGTCTCTCTTGGTATCCTTGACGACGTTCCTGCCATATCATTTCCCCGCATGGTGTCCGGGATGTCACAGGTACAGGGCAGGATAGAGGCGGTTCTCGATGCTGAGACCAGGAAATGCGGAGTCCATGTCTGCCAGGGAAGAGAGGGAAGGATTGAAGGGAACAGGCTGTATGTTGACGAAACCCTTCTTTCCACGGACAAGATACTCCTGGCAACCGGATCAATCCCCAGGATCCCGAATATTGAAGGGTTGGATATGATGGGGATAGTCAATCCCCATTCCCTCCATTCCATGAAAAAAGTCCCGGACAAGCTCCTGATAATCGGGGGAGGCATCATGGCCGCTGAATTTGCATTTATATTCCAGGAGTTCGGCGCTGAAGTGAGCCTCGCGGTACGCAGCACGTTTTTAAAAGATGTACCGGAGAGCATGAGAACGCTGGCAAGGAGGGATCTTGCCGGGGTGAAGATCTATGAGAACTGCAAGGTTAACCGGCTTGAAGGCGGGGATTCGGTCACGTGTGCAGAAGCCCTTGTGGAAGGTGAAAAAAAGTCAATTCCCTGCGACGGAGTGTTTATTGCTGCAGGCCTTGTCCCCAACTCCGGCATGGTCTCCGGACTCAAGAAGGGGCCTGATGGGAGGATCATCGTCAACGAGTCCCTGGTGACCAGCAACCCGGATGTGTATGCCTGCGGTGACGTGACGGGTTCACGCTGCTTGACACCGGTAGCCCGCCATGAGGGATTGCGGGCTGCTGCCTCGATCCTGGGATGCGATGCACCACCCTGCTGCACCCACGTTCCCCAGTCAATGAATCTTGCCACGGAGTATTCATTTGTTGACGGGCAGGAGAGCAATGACGAGGTGGCCTTTGCGAGTCCGGGCCCTGCCGGTCCGGGAACCTTCTGGGAAGTGCTTACCGGGCATACAGGGATGGCCAGCATCCTCGTCTCGAAGAACACAGGAGACATCCATGCAGTGTACACTGCAGGACCGGCAGCCGGAATACTTGCAGCATACCACTCATTCCTTATGAACCTCGATGTGACTGTTCATGATTTCAACCGCTTCATGGAAGTCCACCCGATGACAGACGGGGTCTATCCACTGATGAAATATGCTTCCCAGCGACTGACCCGTGA
>CAYNXS010000054.1:0-10059 GCA_964401215.1 uncultured Methanolinea sp.
ACCGTTGAGAGCACGAGTGAGTTGCAGACATTGTTCCCGTCACCCACCCACGCCACCCGGAGATCGTTCCGGTCCGGAAAATGCTCCCGGATGGTCATGATATCAGCGAGGATCTGGCAGGGATGTTCGATATCTGAGAGACCATTGATAACAGGAATAGTCGAGTAGCGGGCGTACTCTTCAATGGTTGAATGGCGGTATGCACGGATCATCACCGCCGACACATATCGCGACGCGACCCTTGCCGTATCCCGGATCTCCTCCCCCCTCCCGATCTGCATGTCCTGCGCATCAAGAAAGAGTGCTGTTCCTCCAAGCTCTGCCATTCCCACCTCAAATGAAATCCTGGTCCTCGTGGAGGATTTCTCGAAGATCATGGCGAGCGTACGCCCGGTGAGGAGAGTATGAAGCGTGTTGTGCCTGCGCATATCCTTCAGCCGGACAGCCTGATCGATCAGCATGTCAAGTTCCGCAGCCGAAATATCCAAAATTGACAGGAGATCGCGTTTCATCGTAGTTCCTTCATGTGATCGATCCGTTTTTTCAGGAGGGCTGCAGTCCCGATATCCCTGCGGTGGCGCACCTTTCCCTTCACCCCGGATGCCGCCCTCTCGGCGATCTCTTCGGCTTCCCCGAGGGTTTTTCCCATCCCGACAAATGCCATCGTCCGGGATGACTGCGTATAGAGGCTGCCCTCCCTGTCTTCGACATTGGCATAATAGAGGAGGGCCGGATCATATACTCCCGCCACAACCGGGCTTCCTGTGAGCGGCGATTCGGGATACCCCTCAGGGACAAGATACTTGCAGACCGTCGCATTCTTTTCAAACCGGACATCATTCCGGGTGAGAGTGCCTTCAACACCCCTCTCGATGATTGTCGAGAGATCTGTCTCAAGGAGCGACAGTACGTTCATCGCTTCCGGGTCGCCGAACCGTGCATTGAACTCTATCACCATGGGTCCCTCACGGGTATTCATGAACTGCCCGTAGAGGATGCCCCGATACGGGGTTCCGGCCTCATCCATCGCTGCAACTGCGGACTTCATGATCCCAAGAGCAGCTTTTTGATCGGCGCCAGTCACGAACGGAAGTCCGTGGTCGGGCATGGAGTAGGAACCCATTCCACCTGTATTCGGGCCTTCGTCCCCCTCATACGCTCTCTTGTGGTCCTGCACAAGCGGCATCGGGACCAGGTGAGTGCCGTCAGTGAACGCCTGGAGGGTAAATTCCTCACCGATGAGCCTGTCTTCGAGCACGATCCCTGATCGGAGTGTCCGGATATATTCGACAGCCCCTTTCCGGTCCACGTGTTCACCCATGATACGCACCCCCTTCCCGCCGGTAAGTCCGATGGGCTTGATCGCAAGGTCACCCTCGTAGGATTCGAGAAACCGGACTGCGTCATCGGCAGCATGAAAGACACGGTACCGCGGGCACCCTGCAATACCATGCTCATCCATCATATCCCGGCAGAATGCCTTGTCAGTCTCGAGCCGGGCGGCTGCCCGTGTAGGGCCCATGCAGGGGATTTTCTCCGCTTCCAGCCTGTCCACAACCCCCGCCTCGAGGGGAGCTTCGGGACCGATGATGGCATAGTCTATCGATTTTTTACGGGCGAACGCCGCGATCGCATCGATGTGCGTCTCTTTTTCAAGGAGGATATCCTGGCAATGCCCGGACATGCCGGGATTTTTCCGGGACATGACCGCATACAGTTCCGCATCGCTGTTCCGGGAGAGCGATGCCATGATGGCATGTTCCCTTCCCCCACCCCCAACGACAAGAATCCTGATCGCCATGAGTCTGATCAGTTCCTCACTTTACTTCCTCTGTTCCCCGATCCCCGGATAAGATCAGTTGCTTTCACAAGGGCATCAAGCACAACACCGCTCTCCTTGAGAAGCGCATCCGCCCCTGCTTCACGGTCCACGACCGTGACCACCCTGTCGACGCTGGCTCCCGCATCACGGAGTGCCTTAACCCCGAAGAGTGCGGAGCCTCCCGAGGTGGTCACATCTTCGACAAGCAGAACCTGCCTGGCCCTGACATCGCCGATGATCCTTCCTGATTTGCCATGATCTTTATCCTGGCTCCTGATTATAGCATAGGGTTTACCGCTCGCCAGGGACACCGCAACCGCGAGCGGCACTCCCCCCACCGCAACGCCTGCAACCATATCGAAGGTGTATGCGGTGGCGATTACCTTCCCGATCTCCCTCAATGCATCGGGCTGGGTAACCACCTTCTTGATGTCCAGATAATACGTGCTCCTGGCTCCTGATGCCAGGAGAAAATCCCCGTATTCAACGGCACCGTAGGTATCCAGGAGTTTTGCTATTTTTGTCACCATGGTACATCTTTCACTCCGATGATATAGCCAATCACATTTGCGGTTTTGTGAAGGAGGGGGGTCAGGACAAGTATCCACAGGAAGACCGGAAGCGTGACCGTGTGCAGGAGCCAGGGAAGATCAAAGATCGCGAGCATCAAAAACGCCCCTGCGACAAGGTCATACTGATCGGCAACAAGCCATCGCTCTCCGCTGGCTTTTCCAAGCCTCCGTTTGAAGAAGCTCTTGGCAAGGTCACCCAGCAATGCCCCGGAGGCCAGGAGCGTGACAGAGAGAAATGTCTGGGCAGGGAGGAATTCAAGGGGATAGGAGCCCTGGAGCCAGATCTGGAACAACCCTGCAAGGATACCCCCCGCAACCCCGATGACAAAGCCGCGATATGTTTTTCCATCGCCAAATATCCTCCGCCCGTCAGTAAAATTCCTGCCACCATCAATCGGCCTCCCGCCTCCAAGGGCTGCGGCCACTGAATTGGGAACATAGGCAGGTAGCATGCACCACAGCGCAGAAACCAATGATATTATGATGGAATCAGGACTAATAATACGCTCTCCAGTACGTGTGTGTGATAAGGAGTAATTATAAGCATTAAGATATCCCAGAAGATATCAATTCTACGGTGGATTGGTGGATATGCCCATTATCTTGAAGAAGACCAGGAGTCTTTGCCCGACCTGCAACGCGGTGCTGGAAGCAGATGTCGTTGAGGAGGATGGAAAGGTATGGCTGGAACGTTCCTGCCCGGAACACGGTCATTTCCGCGATGTGTACTGGTCTGATGCAGAATTATGGAAGAAGTTCGAGCGATTCGAATCAATGGGCGCGGGACTCGAAAACCCCCAGCGCATCGCACCACTCGACGGTTGCCCCAACTATTGTGGAATCTGCTCCAACCATAAGTCCACCACACTCCTTGCAAATATCGATCTCACCAACCGGTGCAACCTGAACTGTGACTTCTGTTTCGCAAATGCACAGGCTTGCGGTTATATCTATGAGCCATCATTTGAGCAGATTGTCGAGATGATGAAGATGCTCAGGTCGGAAAAACCTGTCCCTGCGCCTGCGGTCCAGTTCTCTGGAGGAGAACCAACCATGCGTGACGATCTCCCGAAGATCATCCGCACCGCAAAGGAAATCGGTTTTCCCCAGGTGCAGATGGCAACAAACGGGATCAAGATTGCGAAAGATCCTTCCTATCTTAAGGAACTCCGCGAAGCCGGGCTCTCCACCCTGTATCTCCATTTTGACGGGATCACAAAAGACACCAACTCGAAACTCGCCCTCGACGAGAAAGTGATCAAGAACTGTGAAGACCTGAAGGTCGGGGTGGTGCTTGTTCCCACCATCATAAAAAGCCGCAACGATCACGAGGTGGGTGCAATCATCCAGTTCGCCGCAGATCACATTGGTGCCATAAGGGGAGTGAATTTCCAGCCGATAGCATTTACCGGCGCTGCAAGTGAAGAGGATGTGCAAAGAGAACGGATCACGATCCCGGAACTCCTCTCTGATATTGAACTCCAGACGGGCGGGGTGATAAAGAAGAACGACTTCTACCCTGTCCCTTGTGTCGTTCCTTTCTCAGATTTCGTCGAGGCGTATACGGGAAAACCACAGATCCGTTTCACCGCTCACCAGCACTGCGGAGCCGCGACGTACGTATTTGTGAACAATGACGGGATGACACCCGTGAACCGGATGGTCGATGTCGAAAGCCTGTTCCAGGCACTCACCGAGACCGCAGAGAAGCTTCGGAAAGGGGGAACCATCAATAAATACATGGCCCTGATGGAGGCAATAGGCGACCTCAAGGACTCGTTCAAAAAGAGCGAGCAGGGCAGTACTTCCGACCTGTGGAAACTCCTTGGAAAAACACTTATATTCCAGAATTTTGAAGCATTGCGTGATTTCCACTGGAATGCCCTCTTTGTCGGCACCATGCACTTCATGGACAGGTATAATTACGATCTCTCGAGGGTACAACGCTGCTGCATTCACTATGCGACACCTGACGGCACGCTGATACCATTCTGCACGTACAACAGCGGCCCGGTCTACCGCGAGAAAGTCTGGAAAAAGTGGAGCTCCCCGCTACAGAAGTGAGATCCATTCCTGTTCGGTTACGCCCCCATCAGAACGCTCCCTGACCATTTCGCAAAAAAATCAGGGAAATATGAGATCGATTCCCTCCTGTTTTTGGAGAGCAAGGGATGCGATTGCGAGATCCTGGATAGCAAGCCCGGTTGAATCAAACACCGTGATCTCGTTCGGGTTGTTACGCCTCTTCTTTCCAGTGACAACCTCTCCCAGTGTCCCTGCGATCATGTTCTCGGAGAAAAGGCCATTCTTAATGGGAACATTCACTTCCCCGGAATGAACCGCCTGGGCCGGATCGTCGACAAATACGCTCGCCCGGAGGAGGATGGCCGGATCGAGTTCCTCCTTTCCGGGGGCATCGGCACCAATGGCATTGATATGCGTACCATCATGGATCCACTCGTCATGGATGAGCGGTTCCCTTGACGGCGTGGTAGTAACAAGGAGATCGCACTCACATACCTCAGGAAGGCCGCAATATCTGCATTCCAGGTGAGGGAGCTGTGCGCACAACTGCATCGCATTCTTCTCGTTCCTGCTCCACACCTTCACCTCACAGATCTCGAGTTCGCGCCCGATTGCCTCCACTTGGGCCCTGGCCTGGCGCCCGGAGCCCACCATCCCGAGACTGACAGACCGATGTGGGGAGAGGTATTTTGCCGCCACTGCACCCGCAGCACCTGTCCTGAGATCGGTAAGATCCGTGGCATTCAGAATTGCAACAGGCAATCCCGTCTCGATATCAAGGATTATGAGGAGCGCCATGACCGTCGGGAGTCCCCTTCCTGGATTTCCCGGGTGAACGTTGACGATCTTGACGCCAGCGATGTCAAGCGAGGGAATATACCCGGGCATGGTCCGGAAATCCCCTCCGGCGAATGTGATATAGACCTTTGGTGGCATCTGCACCTTTCCACGGGCATGTTCTGCAAAGGCTTCTTCAATAACCCCGTTCAGCCTCGCAAGATCAAGGTCGCGTGCAGGATCCTGATAATATCGCATAATGCACTCTTTTTCCTGTACGAAAAGAAGAATGTGGCGCCAGGGTTCACTGCAGAGAGAGCGTCCTTCTCCATGATCATGACTGGTCAGGCTTATGCATACGGGGTTCGAATATGATCACCACACGCAGAGCACACAGACATGATACATATCATCAAGAAACCAACGGATATCCCCGGCGACGATTCCACTTCGATGGTAGTAAAGGAGATCAGGCATCAGGGAGGGGAGTGCTCGTTCCTCGATATCGACGCGATTGATCCATTCTCGACCGATCTTTCAGGAGCCATTATCTGGATCTGCGGCCTTAAGCAGGACGAGCACCAGTTCGAGGTATGCCACGCGCTTTCGGTCACCAACCGGCTGATCAATACCCCTATGGCAATCTTCACCTGTGCGAGCAAGGTTCTCACAAGCACGCTCCTTATGAAGCAGGGGATCCCGACACCACGGACATTCTTCACATCCTCAAGGGAGACTGCGTCCTCGCTCATCACACGCCTGGGAGAGGTCGTGAGCAAGCCCGTGTATGGTTTTGACGGGAACGGAATTTTCCTGGTAACCTCGCCGGAGCAACTTGGAAATCCCCCGTATTATCTCCAGGAATACGTTCCCAACGACAGGGACTTCAGGGTATTTGTCATAGACGGCGAAGCGATCGGCGCTATCACGAGGATCTCCGATTCGCTCACCCACAACATTCACCAGGGGGGTTTTGGGATGCCTGTCGAGATTGACAGCAGGATGGGTGAACTTGCGGCCTCTGCGGCACAGGCGGTCGGGGTGGACTATGGGGGGGTGGATCTCCTTCCCTGCGGAGATGATTATACGGTCCTTGAAGTCAACGGGACCCCCAACTGGCACTGTATGGGAGTAAACATTCCCCACTCTCTTGCCCAATACCTGCTGGAGCAGGAGAAACTTGAAAAGGGATAAGAAACAGGGTATAGGATACTTATTGGAGATATTCCATCTCTTTCAGGGTTTTGACAGCAAGCTCTTTCATCCTGGCCGAGATCCTGCCTGACGCGGAAAACTCGACCTCCTTCATGGCATTCGCGAGCTCGTTGCCGAGGATAAAGATGGCATACTTGTGCTCCATCTTGCTTTTATGAAGTTGCGAGGGATTTATTTTAAGGGAATAATACTGACTGAATTTCAGGTCTGAATTCGTGGACTCAAAATAGTCTTTGATTTCGTAGAGCATCTGATGAAGTGTGATCAATTCCTCTTTGTGCATCCTCTCACTTCCAGATGATGATTGTATGAGTGGGAATAAATAAGTAACCCCCCAACTCAAATCACGCGATTTTTAAGAGTTTTACCGCCATCGGACGCTTTATTATGCCTTTGAACTCCCGGGCTGCCACGTATTCGATACCCTTGGAGAGAAGGATATCGAGAAGCTTCTGGTTGACCTCCCCATCAAGGATAATCCCCTTGACATCCCCGTTTACCTCTTCGAGGACATGCTCAACTTCCCTGACCTCCACCTCACGCAGGATATCATAGTCCCGGGAGAGAAAGCGGGCAGATTCAGAACCTTTCATGTCTGAGAGGTGACCAGCGAGGGTACGTTGTGCAGGAGCAAGGTCAGATCCCGTGCGTATCTCCTGGCTCTCTCTCTTTGGCGTTGTTTTCCCCTCTTTTCGCGTTCTGGATGGAGTCTCATTCAAAGGAGAGTTGGGGTGAGGATCCTGATTCTCTCCTTCGTTCTCACCCGGGAGTTCTTCCCGGACGTATTCGACGGGAATTTTATTCCTGAGTGCCTTGACTATCTCTTTCCTCCCCAGATCCTCCACGCTCTTTCCGCGCGGGGCATATGCAACATAATCGATCTCTGCGACCTGCATCAGTTCCCGGAGAATGAGATCTCCTCCCCTGTCCCCATCAAAAAATGCTGTGGCTGTCTTCTTCTCACACAGGTCGACAATGGTCTTTGGTATCTTCGTCCCTTCCACGGCAACCGCATTTTTGATGCCGAAACGGAGCAGGTTGAGGACATCAGCCCTTCCTTCAACAATGATGATGGAATCGGAAGTAGTGACTTCAGGCCCTGAAGGGATCCGGTCCTCACCGATAGTCGATATCTTCTCCATCCTCATCGTTTCCCTGACTTCGTCTATCAGCACATTGCTGTCGATTGTTCCCTCCTCAAAAGCATCCATGAGGAGTTCTTTTGCCCTTGAAACGACGATCTTCCGCTTGCTGACCCTGATATCCTCAATTGACTCTACGCGAACCCTGGCCAGGCAGGGGCCCACGCGGTCGATCGTCTCGAAGGATGCTGCAAGTACCGCGGTCTCCGCACGATCAAGGGACGAGGCTATGAATATCTCGCCCTGTGTTTCTCCTTTTTTACTGGTAACCTGGACATCTATCCTTCCAAGACGCCCGGTCCTCTGTAAGTCTCGCAGATCAAGGTCTTCGCCGAGTAACCCTTCAGTCTGGCCAAAGATGGCTCCGACAACATCAGGTTTCTCGACCACCCCCTCTGCCTCGAGGTGAATGTGAATCAGATACTTGGTAGTGTCGCTGGAGTACATGGACCCCACTCCGTGAATCGTGATATGTCACCCAACGAATGCTATGCCGTGCTGCTGCATCTGTCATGTGACATGTATATGTAAGTTTTTATAATATTTTAACATATTTTTTTAAGCACGCACGTTCAAACCGGAGAATTGTTTCTGCCACGAATCAGTGGTCCGTGCATTGGGAGCGGTTCAGGATCTCCATGACGGTGTCGATACGCATCCCCCCAAGAAGAATTTTTTTTTGTGAGGCACCTGCCCCGGAGAGTATGTAAATCCTTTCAGCAGGCAGGGAGAAGAACTCGGCAAGGACCTTCACGATTGCAAGATTGGCCTTTCCTTCCACAGGAGGTTCCCGGATCTGGCAGCCGATGCTTTTTCTCCAGGAATTATATCCCGAAGGAAACCTGGTTTTCTTTGCGTTCGGCGTGACTTCGATCGAGATTATTGTCCCGTCCCTGCTGACCGTCAGGGCGTTGCGTAACTCGTCCACTTTACAATAAAGGAGGTGTCGCCCGGCATTAACCACTTTGGATCACGGGTGGCCTGATGCCGTCCCTCTCCAGTGTTTACCCATTACCGGGCGGTGCCTGTCGCACAGCCGGGTTGTCCCATGGTTCATCTCAAGGCGATCGCCATTCGATCCCCCGGGGACCTATGGCTGTGCTGTGTCGGCACCATTCTTGATAGGGGCCCGTCCTATATAGCCTCTTCCCGGGATCCACGAGGGATTGCCCCTGAAGAAGGTTCCCTCGTGGAAGACCACCTTCCCATCCATGATGACCGTGTCCGGAAACACTGCTTTTCTACCCTCGAATGGTGTCCAGGATGCCCTGCTGTGGAGCAGATCTCCCTGGATGGCAGTCCCAATTCTTCCAAAAATCGCAAAATCAGCCCTTTCCCCGACGAGAAACCCGGCACGAGGAATCCCGAGAATGTCTGCAGGCTTCCACGAGGTCTTCTCCATCAGGGATGTCATGGGAATCTTTCTTTCACGGCAGAACTGGAGCATGAGAGGGACCATGGTCTCCACTCCCGGGATTCCTGAAGGTGCGGATTCAAAGGGAAGGTCCTTCTCATTTCGGGTATGGGGAGCATGATCAGATGCCAGCACATCGATCCGATCCCACGCCGAGATGAGTTTTCGCCGCTCATCATCAGTCCTCAACGGGGGGTTCACTTTTCCACGGGCATCGAGAGGATCGCAGTCTTCCAGCGAGAGGAGCAGATGATGGGGTGTGACCTCGACGCTAGAGTCCCCGGCGTTCATGATTGACATCCTGCTGCTCAGATGGCAGAAATGGAGCCGGCATGAGTGCGTATTCAGGTTCTTTATCCATTGCACCGCATGAGACTCACCACGAGGCGACCTTATTGTATTATGGGTGCGGAGATCGCTATCCTGGCCGTTCCTGACCTCCTCTGCATGGATGGTGCAGAGTCCCCCAAGCGATGATATGATCCCAAGCGCGGTGGAGAGGGCCCCGGCGTTCAGCGCATCGCCATAACTTGAGGAGGCGGCAAAGAGTTCCCCAAATGCCATCGCACCCCGACTCCACAATGCCTGAAGGTCGCACCCGGACACGTATCCCGCGTTGACCGCATAGTGGCAGAACGATGCACCTTCTGCCTCACTGATCCTCCGGGAAAACGAATCCGGGGTGACAAGAGGGGGGATGGTATTCGGCTGATCCACGACCACTGTAACACCCCCGGCAAGAGCGCTCTTGCTCCCGCTTTCCCAGTCCTCCTTGTGGCTCTGGACTCCTCCCCTCATGTGGACGTGCATGTCAACCGCTGCCGGGAGGACGGTCTTTCCCCTGCAATTGAGCGCGTGGTCTTCTGGGAGACCTGCTCCAACGTGTACTACCCTTCCCCCAAACAGGGAGATGTCGGCAACTCTCCCTCCCGGGAGGAGGACATTCTTCAGTACGAGATCACATTCGCCGGGCATCAGGGGTGCTCATCAGATTTTTGTTCCGGGTATTGATGATACTTGGCACCGCGTTGGGTGGTTCGGGGATTGGAATTTTCAGATTTTGTACCGACGCTTCGTCACCATGACTTCACA
>CAYNXS010000055.1:0-6978 GCA_964401215.1 uncultured Methanolinea sp.
GTCTGGAGATCAAAAAAGGGTGTCCCGGCCGAGACGGTAACGCCGGCAAGGATGAGAGACACTAGTACAATAAGCCGCATCAGCACCTTGATTGCCATAAGCCACCTATACTGTGATGTGGAGTAATTCACTCTATATAAATGTAGTGGTCAAAATTGGTTATTAGGACGTATTTTCCCGATTGGTCCATGATAATCCGGCTATAATGCATGCATGAAACGCCGATGGCGCATTTTTGTATTCGGATCTACCAGCCATTTTTTCAACAGCAGAAGTTCCATGATGAGAATGGATATGTGCTGTACCCACCCATATTTCTGCACAGAGACTCTGTTCCACCATGTATAGGGTTCACGTCACTTGGGAGAGATACGTTTGAGATGGACGTTCCAGAGGGTATTTGCCAGGCACTACAATGAATCGGTTGATCTCGCTGGCGAGCATGGGGTCTCTACTCAACCATCATTCCTGACACCATGTGGTGCTGTCTGCACCCATCTCTATTGTGCGGGAGCCCTCCTGGAACGATATGGCCGGAAAGGCGAGCCTATCAGGGCTCGCCTCGCTGATCCCACCGGGGTGTTCGAGCTGTATATCGATCGGACAAACACGATTGCAGCGGAGACCCTGGAGTCACTCGAACTCCCCTGTTTTGCATCGGTTACGGGAGAAGTCATGAATGGCGGGCAGTGGGGAATCGGACGGTGTGCGATAAGGGTTGGGGGAGTCCGGGAGATCGATCGTCAGGTGCGGGATACCTGGGTGCTGCGGACCGCCGATCTCACCCTCAAGCGCCTTGAACGAATACGTGAGGAGATCATCAGTCAGAGGCATGATGCCCTGACAGAATCCCTCGTTGCTCTTCACCACATTGATATTCCCCGTTTACTGAGTATGGCCAGCCTTGTGAAAGAAGCACTGAGCGTGGTAGATACAGGGCAGACAGCCAAGGCAGGGGAGTGGAATCCTGCCGCAGTGATCCTCGGTATTATCCGGGAGGACGGGGGGAAGGCCGGGATTACCATGGAGGAGGTTGCCCGGAAGGCTGCACGGCACGGGATGAGTTCATCCGAGGTGGAAAAGGTGGTGCTATCCCTGCTGCAGGAAGATGAATGCTACCAGCCATCCCGTGGCGTCTTGAAACCATTATGAGGCTTGAGTTCCTTGACCGTGGCCCCGCATTAATTGTTGAGGAGAGTATCCGCGTTCTTGCGGTTGGTGACCTGCACCTGGGCATCGAGGCAGATCTCTCGCAGCACGGTCTTTACATAAGAAGCCGGAGCAGGGAAAGGATGGAGCGGGTGCTCTCGTGTATCGATGATGAGGAACCCGATCTCCTGGTTCTCCTGGGTGATGTGAAGCACAACGTACCCCTGACCAGCCGGCAGGAATACCGTGAACTCCCCGGGATCCTGGATAGGTTCCGGTCAAAGGTCCCCATTCACCTTGTCCCCGGTAACCATGATCCCGGGATCGAGAAGTTCTTCCAGGGGCATGAGATCCTCCCGAGGACCGGGGCGCTCATCGATAACGTGGGCTACATGCACGGGCACACCTACCCCGATCATTCCCTGCAGGGACATCTCATCATTTCCGGGCATCATCACCCGCTTGTCACGATCCGGGACCAGGTTGGCTGTGCACTTCGTGCACCGGGGTATCTCCTTGCCCCGGTTGACGACCGCTGCCTGCAGTTCCCGCGATACGACGGGGATGTCAACGGGAAAACGCGGGTTCTTTTCATTCCCGCCCTGAACGAGCTTGCCGGGTATGATATTCTGCAGACAGCAAAGGAGCCTTTCAGTCCCCTTTCCCGGTGCATGAACACTGCCGAGTCAGAAGTATTCCTTGCGGATGGAACATTCATCGGCAGCCTTCTTTCCCTGGAGGAGCATGGAGATCACGAAGTCACTTGACCCCCGGATCCAGGCATGCATCAGGGCAAGGGGATTTACCAGGTTTTCAGAGATACAGTCTGAGGCAATACCCCTCGTAAAAAAAGGGGATAATCTGCTGCTTATTGCCCCAACCGGAACGGGGAAGACTGAGAGTGCCATGATCCCGGTCTTCGATGCCATGCTTTCCCGCGAGGGGCCCGGGTTCTGCACCCTGTATATCACTCCCCTTCGTTCGCTGAACCGGGATATGCTGCAGCGCCTGGAATGGTGGTGCAGGGAACTTGGGTTGCGGGTTGGTGTTCGGCATGGTGATACGCCGCAGTCGGAACGAAGGAAACAGGCTCTTTATCCCCCCGATCTCCTGATTACCACTCCAGAGACGCTTCAGGCCCTCTTTATGGGAAAAGTGCTGAAAAAGCATCTCGCCAACGTGAAATATGTCGTGGTTGATGAGATCCACGAGCTTGCCGGGAGCAAGAGGGGGTCGCAGATGGCCGTGGCACTCGAACGGCTTGCGGAGTACGCAGGAGAATTCCAGCGTATCGGGCTTTCCGCAACCGTGGGGAATCCTGACGGGGTTGCACGGTTTCTCTGCGGAAACCGGAAATTCTCCATCGTATCGGTGCCGGTGGCCAGGCATATTGACATATCTGTCGATTTTTCCGGGGACTCATTCGAGAAGCAGGGAGCATGGATATCAAAGGCGATCTCGCGGCATGCATCTTCCCTCATCTTCGTAAATACCAGGGTTACTGCGGAAGCACTGGGTCACCTTCTTAACGACAGGGGTGATGTTGAGGTTCACCATGGGTCACTCTCCAAGGAGGTGAGGATAGAGGCCGAGGAACGGTTCCGGACCGGGGCCGCAAAGGCACTGATTGCCACCTCCTCGATGGAACTCGGGATCGATATCGGCCGGATAGAGCACGTGATCCAGTTCGGTTCGCCCCGGGAAGTTGCACGACTTGTGCAGAGGGTGGGCAGGGCCGGTCACAGGATGGATGCCGTATCGAGGGGTACTGTGCTTGCGACCGGTTTTGATGACCTTCTGGAATCGCTCGTTATCGCACGGAGGGCGAAGGCAGGGCAGGTAGAGGATGTCTTCCTCCATACACATGCGGCAGATGTCCTCGCCAACCAGGTTGCGGCCATTGCAGTGGAGTACAGGGAGATCCAGGTTGACAAGATCAGGAAGATTGTTGAGAGATCCTTTCCCTTCTCGGATGCAGGTGACCTGGTCAGCGAGGTCTGCAGCCAGATGGCGGAACATGGCCTGATCAGGGTGGAAGGCGATCGTGTGAGATCAGGCGGGAGATCAAGGCGGTATCTCTCATCCAATCTCTCGATGATCCACGATGAGCGCAAGGTCGTGGTCTTTGACATGGTCTCGAGAAAGACCGTCGGCACTCTCGATGAATCATTCGTCGTGGGATTTCTCCACACCGGGGCAGTCTTCATCACAAGAGGGCAGTTATGGCGGGTGCTCGACATGGACGAGGGAAAGATCACGGTGGAACCTGCAAAGAAGGCAAAGGGAGAGCTTCCTTCCTGGGAAGGAGAGCAGATCCCTGTTCCGTTTTCCATCGCCCGGGAGGTCGGATCACTCAGGAGGTTGAAGAATTTTGAAGAGTATCATACTGGAGAGAAGCCAGAGGAGTTTGTCCGAAAATTCCTTGGAGAGATGGATAAAAACCGGACCCCAGTTCCTGATGACACCCTCATCACCCTCGAAAATGCCCCGGAGGGGGTTGTCTGCAACGTGTGCGCCGGACACAAGGCCAACGAGGCACTGGGGCGTGTCCTCTCCATACTTGTGGCAGCACGGTTTGGAACCACCGTGGGCATCGAGATCGATGCGTACCGGATTTATCTCCGGCTCCCGTCTTCGGTGAGGGCTGCGGATATCCGGGAGCTCCTCCTGGGCCTCGACCCGTCCCATCTCGAGGGAATCCTGCAGCTTGCCATGAAGAGAACCGCGCTTTTTAAATGGAAGATGGTCCAGGTGGCCAAGAAATTCGGGGCGATAGACCAGGACGCCGAGTATGAAAAGATCAGCATACACCGGCTCATCGATCTCTTTGAGGGCACAGTAGTGCAGAAAGAGACCTACAGGGAATTGTTCTCGGTGTATATGGATGTTCCCGCAGCCTCGCAGATAGTGTCCCTGATCCGGCAGGGAAGTATCCGCATTGCACTCTCTCCCCTGAGCCTGCTCGGTGCGGAAGGGCTCTTCTCATCCCGTGACCAGATATCCCCGCCGACTCCGGATCAGGCGGTCATCGGGACACTGAAGCGGCGGCTGGACCAGCAGGAGGTGATCCTCGCATGCATGCACTGCAGGAAGTGGAAGAGCCGGACCGTGGTGTCCCGGGTTCCCGATTCCCCGAAGTGCCCGCTCTGCAACGCGGGCCTGATTGCCGTCCTCAAACCGTGGGAGGAACCGCTGATTGCTCCCGTAAAAAAGAAACAGCAGAGGACTGAAGAAGAAAATGCGATCGAGGCCCGTCTCATCAGGAATGCAAATATCGTGCTCTCTGGTGGAAAGAAAGCAGTGATCGCCCTTGCAGCCCGGGGGGTCGGTCCTGAGAATGCATCCCGCATACTCTCCACGCTCACCGAAGGAGACAGCTTTTACCTGGAGATAATAAAGGCTGAGAGGAACTATATCCGGACGAGAAGATTCTGGTAAATCAGAGGATCCCGCTGATCTTCTGCTCGAGAATTTCCAGTCCCCTCTTTATCTCATCAAGCGTCCTTCCACCCGTGAGGATGATCTTTCCCGACGAGAACAGCAGGGCAACTATCTTGGGATCCCTGATCCTGTACACCAGTCCGGGGAACTGTTCGGGCTCGTACTCGATATTTTCAAGGTTCAGGGTCATTACGACCTTGTTCAGGTTGATGCTCTTCCCGATATCATACGAACAGACGATGTTGGTGACCCCTACACGGGGTTCTGCATATGTCTTGACCCCAGCCTTCTTCATTGCCTCTATGATCACGGAAAGGCCTTTTTCCAGGGTATCCTGATCACGGATGCCTGTTAAGACAATCTTGCCTGAAGAGAAAATAAGTGAGGCTATCTTCGGCTTTTCGATCCTGAAGACGGCGCCGGGAAACCGCTTCTTGTTGAGCTCGCAGTGCTCGATCTTTTCCGATACAAGAGCGAGATCGATGGCGTCAGCAATCGCTCCGGAGGCTACAATATTCTCGATCTTCAGAGAGTCGTATCTCATGCCGGCCATTGCTCAATAGATGCCGTTTGCAGCAGCATAATACTAATCGGTTACCTTTATGTTCATTTGCCGGGCTTTTTTGGAAAAAGGAATGGACAGATTCAAATCCGGGAATTGAGTAATAATATAGGATTTTATGACGGGAGCAACCGAATCGCCGGGAAGCTACGAGCAGCTCTGCAGGAACTTCGAGATCCATGTCCCAAAATTTTTCAATTTCGGGTTCGATGTCATCGATTCCTGGGCGGAGAAGGACAGGAACAAGCTTGCGATGATCTGGGTCAACCAGGAGGGGCAGGAGAAGAAGTTTTCATTCAGGGATATGAAAAATCTCTCGAATCAGGCGGCAAATATCCTCATAAAATACGGGATCCAGAAGGGAGACCGGGTTCTCCTCATCCTCCCACGCGTCCCGGAGTGGTGGATCTTCGTCATCGCCCTGATCAAACTGGGGGCTGTCGTATGCCCCTGTCCCACCATGCTCACCCCGAAAGATATCAAATACCGCCTGAACGTGGGTAAATTCAAGATGGCCATCACCAGCCGGGAGCACGCCGGAAAGGTGGACGAGGTTGCAGAGGATTGTCCCACCCTCTCCTGCAGGTTCCTCGTTGACGGCGAGATGCCAGGGTGGATAAACTTCCCCCTCGAGCTCCATTACCCGGCCCCGGTCTCGCATCACTCTGTTTCGATGCCGGTCGAGAAGAGGACGCTCTCGACCGATCCCATGCTCATATACTTTACTTCAGGGACAACCGGCGAACCAAAAATGGTCCTGCATAATCACTCGTACCCGCTCGGCCACCTGGTCACGGCAGCGCTCTGGCAGGACCTCACGCCGAATGATGTCCACTTCACCTACTCCGACACCGGGTGGGCAAAGTGTGCATGGGGCAAGATCTTCGGGCAGTGGATCCAGGGTGCCTGCCTCTTCATTTATGATGTCCGGGGCAAATTCAAGGCAACCGAGCTCCTTCCTCTGATGGAGAAGTACGAGCTTTCCACCTTCTGCGTCCCCCCGACCATCTACCGGATGCTTATCCTCGCTGACCTTGAAAAGTTCGACCTCCGGGAACTCAGGCGCTGCGTGAGCGCCGGCGAACCCCTCAATCCAGAAGTTGTCCGCGTCTGGCAGGAAGGTACAGGCCTTTCCATCGCCGAGGGATACGGCCAGACCGAGACGGTCTGCTGCATCGGCACCTTCAGGGGTATGAAGATCAAGCCGGGATCGATGGGCCGCCCTGCTCCCGGGTGGCATATCGAACTCCACGACGATGATGGGAAGCCGGTGCCGAAGGGAGAGGTAGGAAGGATAGCCATCTCTCTCAATCCCCGCCCTGTGGGACTCTTCGTCGAGTACCTGCACAACCCCGAGGCCAATACAGAGTCATTCATGAACGGGTTCTATTACACCGGTGACAAGGCGTCCATGGACGATGACGGGTACTTCTGGTTCGTCGGACGGAATGATGATATCATCAAGAGTTCGGGGTACCGCATCGGACCTTTCGAAGTGGAATCTGCACTTCTCGAGCATCCTGCAGTCGCAGAGTCCGCAGTGGTCGGCTCTCCCGATCTCATCCGCGGAACCATTGTGAAGGCCTTCGTCGTGTTGAAGCCCGGGTTTGAGCCCTCCGAGCGCCTCATTAAAGACATCCAGACCTTTGTCCGGAAGAACACCGCCCCATACAAGTATCCGAGAGCGATTGAATTTGTGAACGAACTCCCGAAAACCATTTCAGGAAAGATCAAGAGGAACGAGCTCCGGATACGGGAACTTGAAAAATTCAACACGTCCCCGTAACTGCGAACGATTCATCTCCCTCTTTTCCAAATAAAAAAAA
>CAYNXS010000055.1:7078-8283 GCA_964401215.1 uncultured Methanolinea sp.
AAGACCTTCACCTTCAGGCAGATGATGAACCTCTCGAATTCGGCAGCGAATATGTTGCTCAAGTATGGTATTAAAAAGGGGGACCGGGTGATTGTCATGCTGACGAGGGTCCCCGAGTGGTGGATCTTCTCTCTTGCATGTATCAAGCTCGGTGCAGTCTTCTGTCCGTGCCCGACCATGCTTACCAGGAAGGATTTGAAATACCGGATCAATGCAGCGAATATCAGGATGGTCATTACTGACCATGAGAATGTTCAGAAGGTCGAGGATATCTCTCCTGAATGCCCGAGCCTCCGGTCCCGCCTTGTTATCGATGCAGATATTCCGGGCTGGATCAGTTACCGGGAAGAGCAGGAGTTTCCCGCCCCGGTCTCACGGCGCCTTGTCACCATGACCGGTATGGAGCGCACACGTTCGACAGATCCCCTTGTCATCTATTTCACCTCGGGAACAACCGGGGAGCCAAAAATGGTGGTGCATACCCATTCCCTCCCCCTCGGGCACATTGCAACGGGAAAATTCTGGCTCGATCTCTGTCAGAATGACCTCCATTTCACACTCGCCGATACCGGGTGGGCCAAGTCTTCATGGGGGAAATTCTTCGGGCCCTGGATCCAGGGTGCATGCATCCTTGTGTATGACATCCGGGGCAGGTTCAAGGCTACCGAACTCCTTCCCATCCTTGAGAAATACGAGGTCACGGTGTTCTGTGCACCCCCGACGGTATACCGGATGCTGATCCTCGCGGATCTCGAAAAGTACGACCTGAAAGAGCTCCGACACTGCGTAAGTGCCGGTGAGCCGCTCAATCCCGAAGTGATCCGCGTATGGAAGGAAGGGACCGGGCTGACCATCTACGAGGGGTATGGCCAGACCGAACTCGTGCTCGTCATCGGGACGTTCCCCTGCATGGAAGCCCGCCCGGGATCCATGGGAAAACCCTCCCCCGGCTGGCACATCGAACTCCATGATGATGAGGGGAGACCTGTGCCTGAAGGAGAGGTAGGGCGGATCGCAATCCGGGTGAAACCCCGCCCTGTCGGCCTTTTTGATGGCTACCTCAATGATCCCGAGGGTAACGCCAATGCGTTCCACGGTGATTTCTACTATACGGGGGACAAGGCATACACGGACAGCGATGGCTACTTCTGGTTTGTCGGACGAGACGATGACGTGATCAAGAGCTCCGGATACCGCATAGGCCC
>CAYNXS010000055.1:8383-9859 GCA_964401215.1 uncultured Methanolinea sp.
CTCCGCGAGAAGGAGTTGCAGGCAGCAGGCTCCGTCGGCAACCTGTAAATTCGCCGGTCGTGTGGTATTTCTGACCCCTTGTACCTGTCATGATATCCACATCTTTATTTTCCCCCGCATCCTACCAGTAGGAGGAGCGAGGGTAGCCAAGCCAGGTCAACGGCGCAGGATTCAGGGTCCTGTCTCGCAGGAGTTCTTGGGTTCAAATCCCATCCCTCGCATTCTGATTTTTCCCAATGTTGTCTGCGAAATACTATTGTCACAGCATAGCCGTTTGGAATATAGCCTTCTGCTTTCTGAACACTTCTCTGATGAACCAACTTGCTGCCCGGCCAAGCTCACGACCTGATATTGTCATCCGGATGGCATCACGAATGTATCACCGGATTGCACGATGCGGGGATCCGTGAATGATTGCGAACCGGAGAGCGCAGAACTGACGGGAAAAATGAGTTGAAGCCTGGTTCAGATGACTTTTCCTTTCCAGAGCCCGAGAACAGCCACAAATATCAGGGCAATTCCAAGAATTACCGAAATAATATCCATCAACCCCGGGACTGCCATGATTTGCATAGCGCCGGTGATGCATAGGAAAAAGCCGATCACCAGGAGGAGGATATTGACGATCTTCGGATCCATGGTATTCTCTTCATATGAATGTATAAAAGGATTTCACCGGCAGGGAATGCACGGGGTTCTGCAGGTTAAAAAGGGGTTGATTGCCTGTTATCTCCTTGTTACTGCGAACACAATCCCGGGGATCGCCAGAGCGAATGCAACCAGCGGGAGGGAGAGCGGGGACCTGGTGGGAGCTGTCGTGGGAACCGGGGCAAGCGTTCCCAGTACCTGTGTGGACTGCCCTCCCGTAACCTGAATGGTATACGATGCATCAGTATACCCCGTCATTTTGAGTGTCACGACGTGTGACCCTGCAGTGACATCGCTTGTGGTGAGTGGAGAGAATCCCTTATACTCGTTGTCGAGATACACATTCGCTCCCGAGGGGGTGGACTGTATGGTGATACTTCCGGTTGATGGCGGTTTCGATCCCGGGTTGAGTGCTGCAGAGACGGTCGCGGTACTGCCTGCAGATACAGAGACGCGTGTGGTGTAATCCTGGTACCCGCTTTTCATCAGGGCTATCGTATGAGTTCCCGGAGTGACACCCGAGATATCGAACGCATTGCCCTCCAGCGTGATTCCGCGATACCCCCCATCGAGGTAGATCGCAGCTCCATCAGGGACAGAACTCACGAGGATGTCACCCGTGGTAGGCTGGTATACGGGGTTCATGGTAGCCTGGACCACCGCTTCGCTCCCGGCAGAGATATCTGCAGTCCTCGTGAGATCCTGGTATCCTGAGAGATGGAGCCTGACGGTGTGTCTTCCGGAACTTAAGGAACCAACCGTCAGAGGAGTGTATCCCCTGTAGATTTCATCAATGAAAACCTCGGCGCCTGAGGGAGATGAAGAGAC
>CAYNXS010000056.1:0-9852 GCA_964401215.1 uncultured Methanolinea sp.
ATGATGACCTGAAAGATCTTTTCAGGCCAGGCCACGCCGATTTCACCTGGCATGAGAAGTTCGGAATCAGGGATTACCGTGGCGGAGGGCGAAGTTCGGGGAGGGAAACGGTCGCCCGGGTAGCCTCAGGAGCGGTTGCAATGAAAGTCCTTGCATCGCGGGGTATCCGTATAGAAAGCCGGATCGTGGAGATCCATGGAAATTCCTCGCCTGAAGGGATGGAATCAGAGATTGACGAAGCAATCCGGGCCGGGGACTCTGTAGGGGGGATCGTGGAGATCAAGGCGCAAGGATGCCCCCCTGGTCTCGGAGATCCGGTTTACGGCAAGCTCGATGCGCTGATCGGCATGGCGATGCTCGGGATAGGGGCAGTGAAGGGTGTCGAGATCGGGGATGGTTTCGCCGCGGCACGGATGCGGGGAAGCGAGCATAACGACCAGATGCGAAAGGATGGATTCCTCTCGAATCATGCCGGAGGAATTCTCGGCGGTATCAGCACGGGGGCAGATATTATCGTGCGGGTTGCGGTCAAACCAACTCCGTCAATAGCCCGGGAACAGCAGACGGTTGACACCGACGGAGATGAGCGCATGATCTCGGTGAAGGGCAGGCATGATCCCTGCATAGTTCCCCGTCTCGCTCCCGTTGCAGAGGCTATGCTCGCGCTGGTGATTGTTGACAGCCTTCTGGAGCAGGATACAATCCGGGCATGGACCGACCGCGAATGAGCGGGATTGTCATGCGTATGCACCCTGTTCCCGAGCGAAAATTTCCCTGATGGGAAGGTACAATACAAACACATACAACAGGAGTATGCAGGTCACTACTATGACTCAGAGTCGGATATCAATCCTTGCCCTCACAATCCTGGTTCTCCTCGGGTTCAGCATTTCCGGAGGGTGCCTGTCGGTGCTCTCCCAGGCTGGCACAGGCGAGTCTGCGTCTCTTGCAAACGGAACCGCGGTACGTGCCACGCTTCTCGACCAGGACGCTGACTGGGGACCATCGAGGGGATGTGTCTGGACGGCCACATTCCAGGTCTTCAATCCGGGGAACACTGCTGTTCAGGGAATTACTCTCCACCTGGAGCTGGTGAATGCGAAAAATGGGGCTGTAAGAGACACGAAAGATGTTTTTTTCGGCACCATTGGTCCCGGGGACGCAAAGGACGCGAGGGTTACGCTTGACGGGGAATGCCTTGATGAGTATACAATAAGGGCGGTCCCGATATTCACGGGTCCCTGACAAGGCGGCAGAACTCTCTCCACTCCTTGACGTGATACTGCCCGGGTGATGCAGCGGTTCCGCAATGGCAGTATATCAGGTTTGATCCGAACAGCGGCAGAAGGAGCCTCGCATACCTGAATTCCATCCCCATGATACTGGTGACGATCGGTTTTTCTGCGTGGTGTGTGAAGGAGAGGAAAGAGAGGACATCATCGGCAGAGCCTGGTGCAACGACGATCTTAGGAATATCTCCAAATGACCGGAGCCGGGTATCCAGTTCCTCGAGATCCCTGGTACCGGGCATCGAATGAGTGTGGACAGATGAAAGTATTGATACACCCCTCTCTTTCAGTCGGGGGGCGAGTGGAGCGAATGCTTCCTCGATATCGACATATGTGGCGTAAGGGATGCAGGGGAGCAGGGTGTCCCACCATTCCTGCATCCCCCCAGAAAACAAGCCTCCCTCCCTGACGCTCCTGATCGTGAATATCAATGGCACGGGGCTGTCAGAAAAAGACGCTCTCGCAGTCTCTTCCAGGATATTCCCTGTCAGGTCAAGCCGGATCTCGATAATATCTGCCCCCGACGAGAGAGCATCGGGGATGAGATCCAGATCAGGGACCGAGACAACGCACTGCATTTCACCGATCTATGGCAATGCAGGAGTATTTAATCTGCCCCCGGCAGACTTCTCTGTGCAATATGGGTGATACCCTGCAGGATCCCACTGTACTTCGGCTTCCCGAGATCCTTGCACCCGCAGGATCCAGGGAGGCATTGTATGAGGCGGTCGCCGCCGGAGCAGATGCGGTATACCTCGGCGGTCCCAAGTTCGGGGCCAGGCATTTCGCAGAAAATTTCAGGGAGAATGATATCAGGGAAGTTGTCGGGTACGCCCATCTCCACGGGGTGAAGGTGTATGTTACCGTCAACACCCTCATCCAGGACCGGGAACTCCCTGACGCCATATCGTACCTCCTCTCACTCTATCGCATGGGTGTGGATGCCGTGCTGGTCCAGGATATGGGCTTATTCTCGGTCTCGAGGGAACTTATACCCGGACTTCCCCTCCATGCCTCCACCCAGTGCACCATCTCCAGCAGGGAAGGAGTGCTCTGGGCGTGGAAGGCCGGGTTCTCCCGGGTTGTGATGGCACGGGAGACCCCGCTTTCGGAGATAGACAGGATTCTCCGGGATCCTCAATCAGAAAGGCCGGGAATTGAGATCTTTGTCCACGGCGCCCTCTGTTACTCCTATTCAGGCCAGTGCCTGCTCTCTTCGGCGATCGGCGGCAGGAGCGGGAACCGCGGAATGTGTGCCCAACCCTGCAGGAAAGCCTATCGCGTGGTAATGGGGATCCCTGATGACTATGGCAGGCTGACAGGGTTGGAGGAGGTTTCATGCGAGGGAAGGTATCTCCTGTCCACACGGGATCTCTGCGGGTATCCGTCGCTCGACGAAATTGTGAAAAGAGGTGTTGATTCTCTGAAGATCGAGGGGCGGATGCGATCCCCGGAGTATGTCCGGACGGTGGTCGGGGCATACAGGCGGGCGCTCAATGCTCTTCTTGAAGAGAAAACGTGGTACTCATCCAGGGACATGGAGGATATGGCACTTGCCTTTTCCCGGGGATTTACCAGGGGCTATCTTTTCGGAGAGTGCGGGCAGGCACTGATGGGGAGGGATCAACCCGGGAACCGCGGGCTCCTGCTGGGACTGGTCACTGGATCACGAGGGAAGAAAGCGGGGGTCCATGTCAGGCCGGCTGCAGAATATGTTCCGGTCGCAGGAGATGGGATTCTCATCACGGACCCTGCAGGCAGGGATCTGGTGGGGTATGCCCTGAACAGGAATGCCGAATCCTCTGGATCAGATCTCATTCTTCCCGGTGCACCGGCGGATATACCGCCGGGATCCCGGGTCTATGTCACGAAGAGCATGCTGCTTTCCCGGGGCAAGAGTGGGTCTCCCCGCAGCAGTCCGGATGCATTCAGAATCCCGGCAAGGATAAAGGTTTGTGTTGCCACAGGCGAGTCTCTCCGGGGGTGGGCTTCCTGTAGCGGAAGAGATGGAAAGGCGGTCAGCGTGTAATGTACAATCCCCTTCATTCCTGAACAGGCGGTAACGGGCCCTGCATCCCGGGAGGCAATCATCCGCCAGATACAGAAAGCAGGAAATACTCCGTTCCAGGTTGTCGAGGTTGACCTTGCATGCCAGGGGGACCCCTTCGTTCCACTCGGGGAACTGAACCGGCTCCGCAGGGATCTCCTCTCTCTTCTCGAGGCTGCCTGGCTCCAGGCATCGCTCCCTGACGATGGGGAGATAGAGGCTTCAGTATCCCGGGTACGCAGGTTCATCGATGAGTATACCCCCTGGCTATCCCACATGGAGAGATCCGGGAAAAGGGAACGAGAGCCGGAGATTGGTGTATACTGTGGGACTTCTGAAGAACTCACCGCGGCATGCGATGCAGGATGCGAGAATATCTCCTATGAACCAGAAGAGGCGGGGTGGACAGAATGCCTGCAGGAACTTGTCGAGGCATCCCGGTATTGCCGGGAGCGGGGGATTACCTTCACCTGGAAATGGCCCCGGATTACCGGAGGGGAGTTCCTGGAACGTGCCCTTCGGCATGTCCATGATCTCTATTGTACTGGCCTATGCAGGATCATGGTGGAGGAACTTGGCATGGCCGAGGCAATCCTTGGAAAAGAACCTCGGATGGTGATCCTTGGTGGGGCAGGCCTGAATATCTATAATGCACGGGCGGCCATCGCGCTCCATCCTCCCCTTTCTGGCATCACACTCTCCCCGGAGCTCTCTTCTGACCAGGTTGAGACCCTCGTTGCACTGTCAGAGCGGATGACGCCCGGCATCCGCTACGAGGTCATCTGCCAGGGGAACCTTGAGGTCATGGTGAGCGAGGATCGCCTTTTGAACGTTCTTGCGCCACAACACAGGGTAACCCGATCGAATCAGTTCGGAATCCAGGATGAGACAGGGCATATCTTCCCGCTCTATGAGGACTCCATGGGAAGGACCCATGTTCTCAACGCAGTCGAGACCACCCTGATCGATCGCATCCCGTTCCTCGCGGAGGCAGGAATAACCTGCCTGGTCATCGATGCCCGCAGGAGAGGTCCGCGATATGCCCATGATATGACAGCGCTATACAGGGATGGGATCGAGGCACTCTCGCATGGAGTGGAGGATAGGGATACCTGGACCCGGTTCAAGAGCCGTGCCAGGAAGATGGCAAGGGGAGGGATCACCCATGGTCACTTCGAAAGGGGCGTCGCCGGGTTTTCCTAAAAAAATGTATGCAGAATAGGTTTTCCCCTGAAGGGTCCATAACACTGGTGAGAGATCACGATGGGAACGCCATTCATACTTCTCAACCTAAAGACCTATTCTGAGGGCAGCGGCCAGCGCGCCCACCATATCGCCGAGGCCGCACAGCAGGTGGCAGAGGAATCGGGTGTGGAGATCGGAATCGCCCCGAGTTACATGAACCTGCACCCCATGTCAATGCATTCCTCCCTCCCGGTCTTTGCCCAGCACGTTGATGGAACCACTCCCGGAGCCCATACCGGTTCTGTGACAGTTGAGGCGATCAGGTCCGCGGGTGCAGTGGGATCGCTCGTCAACCACTCCGAACGACGCCTGACCCTGGCTGATATCGATGCGGCAGTCACCGCGCTGCGGGCTGCGGGCCTGGTATCGGTGGTCTGTTCGAACAATGTGACAACCAGTGCAGCGGCAGCAGCGCTTTCACCCGATTATGTGGCCATCGAACCGCCCGAGCTCATCGGGGGAACGGTCTCGGTCTCCCAGGCGAACCCTGAGATTATCACCGGTACTGTTGCAGCGGTGGAAAAGATCAATCCCGGCGTTAAGATCCTGACCGGTGCAGGTATCCATTCGGGAGAGTGCGTAAAAGTCGCAGTCGATCTCGGGACAGCGGGAGTTCTCCTGGCCTCGAGCGTGGTAAAAGCAAAGGCCCCGATCAGCGTGCTGCGTGACCTGGTCTCGAAGCTCTAACGATCCATGATAAGCGGGATCAGGTCGTGCTTGGTGATGACCCCCTTCACCTTTCCACCATCCATCACAAGCACTGCATGATGATCCTGCAGGATCCGCACGACGGTCTCGATATCCATGTCATGAGGGACTGTTGGGAACCCTGACTCCATGTAATGCGCAACCTGCTCGCCCTGGTTCCGGCCGCCGCTCTGGTCTTCGATGGCACTGACGATTGCCGATTCAGAGATGCACCCTACCGGAACTCCCTTCTCGAGCACCGGCACCTGGGAGATATTGTACTTCTCCATGATGTCCACCGCCTGAGTGATGGTATCCTCCACAGCAACGCTGATCACAGGCGTATGCATCACCCTCCATGCGGTGGTACGCGGTTTTGCCATGGTGTTCAGCACGCGGACAATCTTGGACATCGTGCTGACCCGGGGGTCCACGCTCCCTGATTCAATCCGGGCAACCATCGACTGGCTGATGCCTGCCCGCTCTGCAAGCTCCACCTGTTTAAGCCCAAGGATCTCCCTCTTGGATTTTATCTCCTCAGGTGTGGGGATATGCATATGTGGTATTACCCTGGTGCATATGAGTGGATAAAGATACTGCAGAAGAAGAATACTTCCAGGATTGAGTGGGAGGAGTAAGCCCCCTTCTGTTCGGTGCGGCATTCAGCTACGCGCCATACCCGGGCAGGCACTGAGCAGCCTTGTTGCCCTGTTTTGGCTTGCACCCGCAGGGATTCACCGTTTCATCGCATCCTGCCCTTATGCATCAGCGAGACATCCGGGCTTGTTGGGCGCGGACGCATTGCCCACGAATGGACTCGATCGCATCATGGCTGGGGGCAGGCCGTGTCGTTTCTGTGCCATCGCCGTGACTCTCGCCACCCGTACTTGCATACGGCTGCGCGCTCAGCAGGTGGGGGGACTTTCCTCAGCAGCATCGTGTGCCACCGTCGGCCGCACTCTCCCTCTCCCTATTTAATATGATTGATGCCTTATTTACACCTGATGGACGCGCTCACACAGGAAGAGGGGGACCTTGCAGTACAGCTTGCGCGATCGGTCCTGGACCAGGCCATCGGTGGAAAACCTGGTGCGGGAATGGATCTGCCGCCCGTCTTTCGGGAGAAAAGGGGCGTATTTGTGACCCTGACCATGAAAGGGGAACTCCGTGGCTGTATCGGGTTTCCCTATCCACATCTCCCGCTTGAGCAGGCGATCAGGGATGCTGCATACGCTGCAGCCAGAGAGGACCCGAGGTTCCCCCCGGTCAGTGCGGGAGAACTTCCCGGAATCAGGATAGAAGTGACAATCCTTTCCGTGCCTGCTTTGCTGCATGCCGTCCCCGCTGAACGCCCGGGGGCAATTCTTGTCGGGAAGCACGGCCTGATTGTCAGGGGCTACGGGAGATCCGGGCTTCTTTTACCGCAGGTTCCTGTCGAATGGAAATGGGACAGCAGGGAGTTTCTTGATCACACCTGCATGAAGGCCGGGCTTCCGGCAGGCTGCTGGAAGGAGAAGGGGATCGAAGTCTATACCTTCGAGGGACAGATATTTCACGAACCGGGAGCGGAAGGGAGAGATACACGATGAACCAGGGCGGCCAGCTGAATGTCGTCATCATTGATGATACCATCCATACGGATACCCCGCGCGGCCGTACCATCAACCGGATCATACAGGGACTCGTCAAATACAATATCAGTGTCACTACCATCGCGTCTATCGAGAACGCACGGTCTGCCTATGCGCAGCTGGCGGAAGCCGACTGCATCATGGTCAACTGGAACCTCGGCGGGACCGGTTCAAAGGACCACAATGATGCAAAGAGGCTCATCGATGAGATCAGGAAACGGAATGAAGATATCCCGATCTTCCTCATTGCAGAGACGGTATCTGGGTGCTCGGCGTCGCTGACGGTTGACGTGGTGCGGGAGGTCAACGAGTTCATCAATATCATGGATGACACTCCCGAGTTCATCGCGGGGAGGATCACGGTTGCAGCACACCGGTACAAGGAGGGCCTTCTTCCACCCTTTTTTGGTGCGCTGGTGAAGTTTTCAAAAGATTTCGAATACTCCTGGCACACACCGGGCCACGCGGGAGGAACAGCGTTCAGGAAATCCCCGGCTGGACGGATTTTCTTCAATTTTTTTGGCGAACAGATCTTCAGATCCGATCTTTCCGTTTCGGTCGGGGAGCTCGGGTCGCTCCTCGATCATTCCGGGCCGCTCGGTGAGGCCGAGCGATATGCGGCGAAGGTATTCGGGGCGGACCAGACCTACTTTGTGACAAACGGCACTTCAACAGCAAACAAGATCGTCTTCTTTTCCAGGGTGACAAAGGACGACATTGTTCTCGTGGACCGGAACTGCCACAAATCTGCAGAACATGCAATCACCATGACGCATGCGCTCGCGGTCTTTATGATCCCGACAAGGAACCGGTACGGGATCATCGGCCCTATCCCTCCTGGAGAGATGAGCGCGGGAACTATCCGGTCGAAGATCGCAACCTGTCCTCTTGCCGGGAAGTCCTCGAACACCTCCCCGGTCCATGCCATTGTCACCAATTCAACGTATGACGGACTCTGCTACCTTGTCCCGGATGTCGAGACTCTTCTCGGCAGGAGCGTCGATTCGATCCATTTTGACGAGGCGTGGTACGGGTATGCCCGCTTCAACCCCCTCTACCGCGAACGGTTCGCCATGCGTGAGGGTCCAGAGGGAGGGGACGGGCCCACGGTGTTTGCTACCCAGTCAACCCACAAGCTCCTTGCGGCATTCTCCCAGGCATCCATGATCCATGTCCGGAACGGGAGGATCCCGGTAAATCCCTCACTGTTCAACGAAGGATTCATGATGCACAGCTCCACGTCACCCTTCTATCCTATCATGGCGTCACTGGATGTCTCATCGAAGATGATGGAAGGGGCTGCCGGGAGGGTGCTCACAACGGAATCGATCGAGGAGGCGATCAGGTTCCGTCTTACCATGTCCCGCATCCAGCGCGAGATCACCTCGTCCGGGAAGAAGAAAGACTGGTGGTTTGGCGTGTGGCAGCCTGACATGGTGACAGATCCAAAAGCAAGGAAGAAAATACCATTTGCAGACACACCGATGGAGGTTCTCCGTGACAATCCGTACGCATGGGTCCTTCACCCTGGAGAGAACTGGCATGGATTTTCCGATCTCCCGGACAACTACTGTATGCTCGACCCTATCAAGGTCACAGTGATCACGCCGGGTGTGAATAATCACGGGACCCTCGATGACTGGGGGATCCCGGCGCCGGTGGTTGTGAGATTCCTTGAATCCCGTGGGATCGTGAACGAGAAGTCCGGCGATTATACAATCCTCTTCCTCTTTTCCATGGGCAACACGAAGGGGAAGTGGGGGACCCTGATCTCCGAACTCTTCGAGTTCAAGCGGCATTACGATCAGAAGACACCTCTTGAGGAGGTAATCCCTGAACTCTCGGGGACCTACCCTGACCGGTACAAGGGGATGACACTGGCCGGGCTCTCGGATGAAATGCACGAATATAAGAAGCAGCACCATATGTGTGAAAAGCTCGAGGCGGCCTTTTCAACCCTCCCGGAACCGGCGGTCACGTTTGCGGATGCATACAGGAAGATGGTCCGGGACGAGGTTGAACTGGTCCCTCTCTCCGCAATGGGCGATCGGATCGTTGCAACGGGGATTTATCCTTACCCGCCCGGCATACCCATTCTTGCTCCAGGAGAACGGGCAGGATCTCTCCATGGTCCTGTCATTGAATACCTTGTAAGTCTGCAGGAGTTTGACAAATCCTTCCCTGGCTTTGAGCATACCATCCACGGGGTGGAGACAGTAAAGGGAGAATACCGGGTGTATTGTGTACAGGAAGATCCCCTGTAACACGCGGGATGGAATCCAGCAATTCCGATTCGGGCATTTTTTTCGGGTAACGTTTTATTTTTACCCCTCCTCCTGCAAACACATCACGACGAAAAAATTGAGTGATTCCACTCTCCTTCTGATATGCGGTTTTACCCCGCCGCCCCCGAAAATTCCGCGAGGCTGCCGCCCTCGACCCAAGGCGACCTCCCGGTCACCGACGATTCATCAATACCCGTTTGGTTTTCTTGGAGAAAAATTGACCATCAAACACGGCGGCAGCTCAAAAATATTCATTTCGCCCTCAAAACGAGAAATTATCAAAGGATACACATACACCAGAAAGGAAACCTGTCTCAATGTACGAGGATTATTGATACAGATCGGAAAAAATTTTGGGGCTAGATTGCTACTTCACCCTATTTTTATCATGATATGCCATGAGAGGGGGAATAGTGCAGCGGGAGTCCCGGCTTCTGGCATTCATAAGGATAAATGAGAAGAATGGGGGATATAATGGGTGGGGGTTCAAATAATTCTCATGAGGTATTCATGAGACAGTTCCAGAATACCATGATCCTCGATTGGATTTTGGGAAGCGGAGCAGCCATACTTTCTTGCCCCGGGACAACCCAATAAGTGAAAAATTGTAGACTACGGGACCATGGCGATCACATTTGAGATCCTTGAGGAGGATATTGCAGGGCGGC
>CAYNXS010000057.1:0-9444 GCA_964401215.1 uncultured Methanolinea sp.
CCACTGGAGCGCCCTGTGCATGTTGTGACTCACGAAGGCAAGGAATATAAAACTGCCTCCTCGCTATTTTTGTGGGGAGACTAAATTGAGGTTGTTATCTGCATAACAATCTAGTCACTGAACCGCCGCCGGGGCGTCCTTCGGGGGCGGCGGCGTGCATCGCATATGGGGGTGTGGGAGCGGATAGCCCCCACAAAATGTATCCGGTTCATCAATCCTACCCACACCAGATAGCGAAGAGCCATAAAACTGATGGCAGGGATCAATCACGGGGATCTTCCCTCTCATCCTCTGAATTCTCTGGCTTTTCGCATTCCATGATCAGCGACCCGCGGTACCCGCAGGACTTGCAGCGGTAGATCTGGCCAAGGTACCCTCCCGCAATCTGGTAGACACTCCTGCTCCCGCAGTTGGGACAGCGCAGCATATCTTCAACACTTATATGTGGAGTATAGAGAAATGAATGATTGGCATGACACGCGTGGTCCTTTCACTCGGGGGATCAATCCTCTTCCCCTCCCTCGAGACGCATACCCTTCGCACGTACGCCCCCGTGCTGACGAGGCTCGCGGGTTCCGTCGACCTCTTCATCGTGGTTGGCGGTGGCGGGGAAGCCCGGCGGTATATCCAGGCTGCCAGGAGCACGGGAGCAGACGAAGCCTTCTGCGACGAGATCGGGATCCAGGTAACCCGGCTGAATGCACACCTCCTCGTTGGTGCGCTCGGGGATGCCGCGATTCCCCGCGTGGCTCTCTCTCCGGGAGAAGCCGTGGAATACGGGAACCGGGGGAAGATCGTGATCATGGGAGGAGTGACTCCCGCACAGACCACGGATGCAGTTGCTGCGGTTCTCGCGGAACGTGTCCGGGCCGATATCCTTGTGAATCTTACGTCGGTGGACGGGATCTACTCGGCCGACCCGAAGAAAGACCCGGCCGCCCGTCGCTACTCCCGGATAACACCGGAGGAACTTTTGGACATTGTCGGATCCGGGGGGATGGAAGCCGGGTCCAACACGGTGGTGGACATGGTGGCAGCAAAGGTGGTCCAGCGCAGCCACATCCCTCTCCTCGTCATTGACGGCCGGGATCCAAGGCTCCTCGAGGATGCGCTTTTTTCGGGCAGGGAAATGGGGACTATCGTGACGGGGGACACAAAGAGCCCGCTTCCCCTCAAAAAGACCCGATCACCATAACTTATTTGCCGGGCCCTGACCAATACCTGATCTTGCCCGGGGTAGTAGGGTAGCCTGGTCCATCCTAGAGCGTTTGGGACGCTTTGACGGCAGTTCGAATCTGCCCTACCCCATCAACATGGACAGAGAGACCGCCTGCAGCATACTCTCATCTCTCCAGAAGATGTATGACGATCCTGCCTCACAGCGGTCATTTCTCCGGTTTGAAAATCCCTACCAGATCCTTGTGCTCACGATCCTCTCGGCCCAGACTACTGACAGGAACGTGAACGCAATCCGCGACGACCTCTTTTCAAAGTACCCGGGTCCCGCAGACCTGGCCTCCGCCAGGCCGGTCGAGCTCGAGGAGATCATCCGAACACTCGGGTTTTACCATGCGAAGGCTGCCCATATCATCGGTGCGGCACGGATACTCGTCGACAAATTCCATGGGCAGGTGCCCCGCACCATGGAGGAACTCCTCACGCTTCCGGGAGTGGGCCGAAAGACCGCCAACATCGTGCTCAACCATGCGTACGGGATCGACGAGGGTATCGCGGTCGACACCCATGTCCGGAGACTCTCCATCCGTCTCGGGTTCTCATCGAAGAATGACCCGGTCCGGATAGAGCGTGACCTCATGGCCCTCTTCCCACACAAGTGCTGGGGGCTTCTCAACTACCTCCTCATACGGCACGGCCGTGCTGTCTGCACTGCACGATCTCCCTGCTGCCAGAAATGCCTGGTGCGACATCAATGCGATTTTTTCCGGACACGGGGTCTGCAATGAAGAGGCATCAGATGCCAAAAAGGGTGCGGTAGACAAAAAAACCCGCAAATGCGCAACCCGCAGTGAGTGGAATAGTGAGAATCCAGGCGGCAACGATCCGCCGGACCATTCCCCATTGAACCGCGGAATACCCCCTCGTGGCTCCCACTCCCATAATCGATCCGCTGATGGCGTGGGTCGTTGAGACCGGCACCCCGAATGCGGTTACAAACGAGAGTACCACGCCTCCACCGGTCTCCGCACAGAATCCCTGGTATGGCCGGAGCTTCGTGATCTTCTTTCCCATGGTCTCCACGACTTTCCATCCCCCTAAAAATGTCCCAGCCGCAATTGCGAGCCCGGATGCGATGATCACCCAGACGGGAACGATGAATTCAGAGAGGAACCCGGCGGCAACCAGGAGTGCCGTGATGACCCCCATGGCATTCTGGGCATCATTGCTCCCATGCCCGATACTGTAGAAGGCCGCCGAGAAGATCTGGAGCTTCGAGAAGAGGTAGTTCATCCACCTGTGGTTCGCATTCCTGAACAGCCTGATAACAAGCATCCCAAGGAGATAGGCGGCTACCATGCCGAGGATCGGAGACACCACGATAAAGATCAGGATGGCGAAAATGCCGGATACTGGAAGAATTCCCGTGATCACCCCGACGGGGATGACAAGTGAGATCCCGCACAGCACCCCGAGCCCAGCATATTCCGGCCAGGTCTCCTCACCCTTCTTTCTCGCGATCAGTGAGAGGATCACGGCCCCGGCAATTCCTCCCCCTGCTGCCATGATCATAGCCCTGGTGAAAAGCTCTGCAGAGGGCCATAATACCGAACCAAGACCGCCAAAGGCAATGGCGGATCCGATGAGCCCTCCTACAAGTGCATGACTTGCAGAGATGGGTATTCCTGCAACAGATGATAAAAAAACCCAGAGCACGGCCGCACACATCCCCACCAGGATCACCTCTGTCGTGAGGAATCCGGAATCGACGATTCCTTTCCCGATGGTCTTTGCAACCACCGTGGTGAAGATGAACGGTCCCACCATGTTGAAGAACGCCGCCATCAGGACCCCCTGCAAAGGAGTGAGCACCCGGGTCGACACTACGGTCGCAATTGAATTTGCAGCGTCATTGAGCCCGTTGACAAAATTGAAGAGGAGGGCAAGGATAATCCCGGCAATGACAATGTTCTCCATGGTGACTCATGAATGCCGGATTGCTATGTCCGAGAGGACATTTGCGGCGTCCTCGCACTTGTCGGTGGCTATCTCCAGGTGTTCATAGATGTCTTTGTGTTTGATGATGGAGATTGCATCTGTCGATCTGAAGAGGTTGGAATATGCATGGTGAAGGGCATCATCTGCGAGGTTCTCCAGCCGGTTCACCTCGATACACCGCTGCTCGATCTGCCGGGGATTCTTTCCGGAACGGATCCCCTTGACAGCCTCTTCAAGTTCTACCACCGAGAGTTGGATCAGTTTCGCAAGCTCCGCCATATGCGGGTCGGTCTCTGTAATCCCATAATGAAGCATCCTCGTTGCAGTGCTCTTGATAAAATCGAGAATGTCATCCAGTGCAGAGGCAAGCTTTGAGATCTCCTCTGGATCAAGCGGGGTGATGAACGTCTGGTTCAGCTGCTCGTAGATTTCGTGGGTTATTTTATCTCCCTCATGTTCCAGCTGGACGATCTGCTGGACCTTGTCCTTGACCGAAGTGTAATCGTCGATGAGATCCACGAGACGGTAGGATCCGAGCACCACGACTGCTGCAAGCCTCTCAAAAAGGGTGAAGAATACTTCATCCTGCGGGATTATCCATTCCTTGATTCCCAATTCTGATCAATCACTATATTCAAGAGGGGGAAGAAAAGTGCACCGATTTGATTGTGTCCCGGGATGGACCGAGCGGGAATTGAACCCGCGGCCTCTTCCATGCCAAGGAAGCGATCTTCCTCTGATCTATCGGCCCGTTCCTACAATGTATGATGCAGGGGGTTAAAAGAATTGTTTCCTGCCTCCGGAAAAATTGGAGGGGGATCCGGTTTTTTCCCTCAATTTCCGTGTTTTGTGCCTTCCGCGCGGTGCAGCATGTAGTCGCTGATACGGGGGAGTTTCTCGAGGACACATTTCCTTGCAGAATCCATCGTATTCCTTGAGATGACCACCCCTTCCCTAATTACTGGCTCGATACGCGGGTCAGCACCGGGTGGTCCGGCATTCTCTGCAGGAAGGGTGGTATGCTGCCCACCGGGGGATTCCCATACCTGTTTCACCCCGCTGCGCTTCCCCCTCTTTGCATATTTCTGCCCTTCCTTTTCGACGATATCGAGTGCAAAGTCGATCACGGGTGCATTCGCGATCGCACCGCCCACGCCAAATGCATCAACGATATCGCGATACCGGGCAACATCATCGACAGTAACCCCGCCCGAAAGGAAGATCTTCACCTCCCGGTACCCTGCTGCATCCAGCTCCCAGCGGACCTCCTCGAGGATCTCCCGCATGTCACCCCTGCGTGATCGCGGAGTGTCAAGCCTCACGCCTGAAGCTTTGCATCGGGCGCCGGCGAGGGACTCCCGCTTTTCATCGCAATAGGTATCACAGAGCATGATACGGGGAACATCAGGAGGAGAAAACCTGTCGAATGCAAGGAATGCCTCTTCGGGAGAGGGATAGCACATGACAAAAGCGTGCGGCATGGTACCTGCAAGGGGGATGCCCCCGGGGGCACAGGTGTTGCTTGCCCCGTCCGCCCCCCCAATCCATGCCGATCGCTCGATCATCTGGGCTATCGCTGGGTGCTGCCGGCGGGATCCGAACGAGAAGACCGACTTTTCGCCTGCAAGCGCCTTTATGCCTGCAGTCGCGGTGGCGATACCCGATGCGTGGCAGAGAAACCCGAGAATCGATGTCTCATACCGTGCAAAATCCCTGTACCTGCCCCTGATTCTCAGGACCGGTTCGCGGGGGAAGAAGAGCGATCCTTCCGGCATGGCATCCAGATCGACAGGGACCCCTTCGAGGAGGGATGTGACATCCTCCATCCCGCACAGGATGCCGAAGCCTCCAGGGATCGAGGATGCCGTGCACTCCATCGTCACTTCAGGGTTTATACCCGATGCCGAAAGGACCGCCTCACTTCTCCGGAAATAGATATCCGTGCATTCTCCACTCCTGATCCGGTCCTCATCAACTATTGCGAACCTGCCCATGCGTGAATGATGGGGGCGCCGTGGAGATACAGGTATTGAATACTATCCGGGGCACACCGAAAATCAGAACATGGCCCGCTTCGAATAATAGGTTAGGCATCATGATGGGAACGATGACCGGGGCGGGGTGCATATGCTCGGGATAATCGGGGGAACAAGCCTTCTCTTTGCGACCCTTCCTCCTCTGCAGAAGAGGGTTGTACACACCCCTTATGGGAACAGCGAGGTGCTTGCAGGGGAGATTGTAATCCTCCTCCGCCACCAGCACTCGACTCCCCCGCACCAGATCAACTACAGGGCTCACCTCTCCGCGCTTGCGCTGCTCGGGGTTGACCGCCTGATCGGGATCGCATCATCGGGATCGCTCAAACGGGATATACCGCCGGGATCCATGGTGATCCCAACCGACTACTACTCCACTGCGACCATTCCATCCATCCACGATCATGCCATACGCCACGTGCATCCCGGGTTCTCGGAAAGCCTCTCGATCCAGCTCAAGGAACGTATCCCGGAGGCGCTCTTTGGGGGGACCTATATCCAGACGAGGGGTCCCCGGATAGAGACCGTTGCAGAGGTCAGGAATCTTGCGCTCGCAGGTGATATTGTGGGGATGACCCTTGCGAGCGAGGCTACCCTTGCTGGGGAGCTCGGGATGGAGATGGCTGCGCTCTGCACCATCGATAACTATGCAAACGGCCTTTCGGACGACCTTCTCACCTACGAGCATATCGTTGAATCTGCCGCCCGGTACAAAGACAGGACTGAAGAGATAATCTCCAGGATTATTAAGGGTCTCACATAGGGGAATTTTTCATGAACGAGAAGAACGCATCAAGGGGACCGCTCCTCATACAGAACGTGCTCGTCGAGGGTAAACCGAACGATATTTTTGTCGATGATACGGGGACCATTGCCGCCATGGGTGAGGGGATCGCCCGCACCTGCCGTGAAGATGCAGCGATCTCCATCGATGGGAATGGTGACCTTGCGCTGCCAGGGATGGTGAACACCCACACTCACGCAGCCATGTCCCTCCTCCGCGGGTTTGCCGACGATATGCCCCTCCAGGCCTGGCTCTCGGAGAAGATCTGGCCGCTCGAGGCCCACCTCACCGGAGACGATGTCTACTGGGGCACGAAACTTGCCTGCCTGGAGATGATCAGGTCCGGTACCGTGGCATTCAACGACATGTACTTCTTCATGGAGGATGCCGCCCGGGCGGTCGATGAGATGGGGCTTTGTGCGATGCTCTCCTACGGTTTCATCGACCTGTTCTCCGACGAGAAGAGGGAGGCTGAATACAAGGCGACCGAGCGGCTGGTCGCGGCACTGAAGGGCATGCAGAATGCACGCATCCGGGCTGCCGTCGGTCCCCATGCCGTATATACCGTATCCCCCGATGGACTCCGGTGGCTCTCGGAATTTGCGATGAAGGAAAAGATCGGGATTCATGTCCACCTGAGCGAGACAGAGAAAGAGGTCACAGACACAGTCTCCCAGTGGAACACGCGCCCGGTCCGGATCCTCGACGAATGTGGAATCCTGACCCCCCGGACAGTCGCTGCCCACTGCTGCTGGCTCGACCGGGATGAATGCACGCTGCTTTCAAAGAGGGGCGTCCATATCTCTCATAACCCGGCGAGCAACATGAAGCTCGCCACAGGCCGCGCCATGCCCTACCACTGGCTCAGGGAGGAGGGGGCATCCGTCACGCTCGGGACCGACGGCTGCGCCTCCAACAACAACCTCGATCTCTTCGAGGAGATGAAGACCGCGGCGCTCCTCCAGAAGCATGCCTGGAATTCACAGACACTCCTTCCTGCCACAGAGGCACTTGGAATGGCAACCTCCGCCGGTGCCCGGGCGCTTGGGTTCGGGAAGGGTATCCTTGCAGTCGGGGAGCCGGCACATATTATTCTCGTTGACTCCAAGGCAGTGTGCAACACACCCCTGCACAATATTGCTTCAAACCTTGTCTATTCCTGCCAGGGGAGTGCGGTCAAGACCACGATCGTCCAGGGCAGGGTGCTTATGAAGGACCGCATCGTGCCGGGCGAGGAGGCCATTCTCAAGAGTGCATCACGTGCAGCGGCAGCGCTTGTAAAGAGAGCCGCGGAAAATGCCGGATGAATGATTCCATCCGGGACATCCCCGCACTTTTCCGCCTTTTTTTTAAATTTTACTGAAAAGAGACTTTTTTTTGATCTTTCCGCACTCAACACGATGATGCTCTGGAGGCTTCGCCCCCTCCACCTGATCATCTCAACATTACGACGAGGCATGCGCTTAAAAACAGGTCATGATAGGATAATCAAAAAATCTGCCTTCGGACCATCGCGCTCCGGTGAGAATGGGGCCAGGGAAACGTGATACCCACAATCCCTGTCCAATCGCAATTCTCCCGGAATCCCCTCACGCCGTCTCGACGTGTGCTGCTTCCTCGAGCCCGAGCGCTTTTATCGAGGTCTCGCGCATCTTGAATTTCTGTATCTTCCCTGATATGCTCATCGGGAACTCGGAGACGAACATGACATACCGCGGGATCTTGAAATGGGCGATCTTGCCCCGGCAGAATTCCTTGACCTCATCCTCGGTGAGTATCTGACCTTTCTCGACCATGACCCAGGCGCAGAGCTCCTCCCCGTACTTGATATCCGGAACCCCCACGACGTAGACATCCGCTATCTTCGGGTGGTGGTGGAGGAACTCCTCGATCTCCCTCGGGTAGATGTTCTCACCGCCGCGGATGACCATGTCTTTCAAACGGCCAACGATCTTCACATACCCTTCCTCGTCGATTGTGCCGAGATCCCCGGTATGGTTCCAGTGGTTCTCGTCAAGCGTGGCATGGGTGGCACTTGGATTGTGGTAATAACATTTCATGACGCAATACCCGCGTGCGCAGATCTCACCTATCTCTCCACGGGGCATGATCTTCCCGCTCTTCGGATCGATGATCTTGATCTCGGTATGAGGGAATACACGTCCTACAGTCGTTACACGGCGTTCGAGGGGATCGCGGGTCGTGGTCATCGTGACTCCCGGGGCAGTCTCGGTCTGCCCGTAGACAATCACGATCTCGGACATATTCATCTTCCGGTTGACCTCCTTCATCACTTCAACTGGACAAGGGGATCCTGCCATGATCCCGGTGCGGAGGGTCTTCATCGAATAGGAAGGGAAGTCAGGATGGCTGAGCTCTGCGATGAACATGGTGGGCACTCCGTGCAGGGCGGTGCACCGCTCTTCCTGGACCGTCTTCAACACGTCTTCCGCATTGAACGTCGGCGACGGAAGGACCATGCAACTCCCGTGAGTCATGCAGGCCATGTTCGAGAGCACCATGCCAAAGCAGTGGTAGAACGGGACCGGGATGCAGAGGCGGTCCTTTTCCGAAAAATTCATCCCTTCACCAATGATGTACCCGTTGTTGAGGATGCTGTGGTGGGAGAGGACGACTCCCTTCGGAAACCCGGTCGTGCCACTGGTATACATGATGTTGATAGGATCATCAAAATCGAGCGACTCTTCCCTTGCTACCAGCTCGTCCATGCTCACGCTATGCCCACGGTCGATGATCTCGGACCACCTGAACATACCGGGATGATCTTCCTCTCCCATGAAGATGGCATTTCTAAGGAACGGAAACTTCTCTCCTTCAAGGTGACCGGGATGCGATGAACAGACCTCGGGGCACGCCTCGCAGAACATGCCGATGTAATCAGAGGTCTTGAACGATCCCTGTACAATGATGGTCTGGACCTCTGCCTGCTTCAGGACATATTCGAGCTCATAGGTCCGGTACGCCGGGTTGATATTGACCATGATTGCCCCGATCTTCGCAGTGGCACACTGGGTCAGCACCCATTCTGCATGGTTCATCGCCCAGATTCCGACCCTGTCACCCTTTTCCACTCCGATTGCCATGAGTCCCCTCGCGAGGTCGTTCATCCTGTCGAGGAACTCACTGTACGTGTACCGTATCCCCTGGTGCACCGAGACCAGCGCGTCGGACCCTGGATACGTGCGGGCAATCCTGTTCAGCATCTCCCCTATAGTATTTCCGATAAGGGGGAATGTTGATGTCCCACAATCATAGCTGCCTGCATCCATCCTATCCACGTGGATCACGAACTCATATATCCCCACCGGAATATTCCCGGACAGAACACTCCAGCATAACCATTAAATCGGCATAAGGCGACCTCATAGAGTTGCGGGGTCGTGGCCTAGTCCGGAATGGCGACGGGCTCCAGCGGTCTTTCGCGTCGTG
>CAYNXS010000058.1:0-7906 GCA_964401215.1 uncultured Methanolinea sp.
CGTTCGATGAGGATTGGGAGAGATCATAACCATGAACGAACACCCGCGTTATCCGCTGAATCTCATGCAGTGTGTGGAGAATGCGAACGATATTATCTTCTCTCTTACTCCCGACGGAATTTTTTCCTATATCTCTCCCAATTGCTCCACGCTGCTGGGATATGATGCCCGTGAAATCGTGGGAAAACCCGCATCAGCCTTCATCCATCCTGATGATTATCCCAAAAACCGTCAATCGTTTCTCCAGACTCTCACGGGGGGAGAGAAGTCGGGCGGGGTTGAATACCGGGTAAGGCATAAAGATGGAACGTGGCGGTGGAATTCCCAGAGTATCTCACCGCAACGCAATGCCGAAGGGAAGATTGTGGGCGTCCAGGGTATCAGCCATGATGTCACCGAACTCATGGCAACACAATCTGCCATGCAGGCGATGGTCGGAAGCATGGTGGGAACCACAGGACTCGATTCGCTCCATAAGATATCGGAAAATGTCAGTTCCTGGCTTGGTGCCGATTGTGTCATGGTAGGGGAGATTCAGCCTGACAACGAGACCGTGAATGTGCTTTCTATGCACCTTGATGGAGAGGATGTAACCGGCTTTTCTTATTCCCTCAGGGGAACACCCTGTGAGAATGTCGCGGAGAAGGGGTACTGTCACTATCCTGATGATGCCATCCGGCTCTTCCCTAAAAGCAAAGACCTTGTTACCCTGAACATCAGGGGATATATCGGGACACCGCTTAAAAATTCCGAAGGCAAGGTTATTGGAATCCTCTGTGCGCTGTTCAGAAACCCGTTCCAGTCATCGACGTCAGTGCAGGAGATTATGGCGATCATTGCGGTAAAAGCCGGGGCTGAGATCGAACGTGCCCAGATAGAACGAGAGCTCCAGCAGAACCGGTACATGCTCGCAAAGGCGATGGGTCTTGCAAACCTCGTGAACTGGGAGTTTGATATGAGCACCGGTCTTTTCCGGTTCAACGACCGTTTCTACGAATTATATCACACTTCTGCCGAGCGGGAAGGGGGGTTTCTGATGGCACCGGAGCGATACAACCAGGAATTTGTTCACCCGGATGACCGTGATGCGGTTGCCAGGGTATTTTCTACAAAACCGGCATCGAATAATCCGGATTTTGAGTTCCAGATGGAACACCGGATCATCCGGCGGGATGGAGAGCTCCGGAACCTGATTGTCCGTGTGGGAGTCGTCGTAGATACTGAGGGGAAGATAGCCAAGATCCATGGTGCGAACCAGGATATCACCGAGCAGAAGAGGCTCGAAGAAGCGCTCCGGCAGGCAAATGCCAAGCTCAACCTCCTCACCAGCATTACCCGGCATGATATCACCAACCAGCTCCAGGTGATGAAAGGGTTTCTCTCACTGATGGAAGACGTGCCACCCGGTCCTGAGTACCAAAAATACTTCCGGAATGTCATTGATGCAGCCAACCGGATCGCTGCAATGGTCGAGTTCACCAAAGAATACGAGGATGTCGGGGTCTCGGCTCCTGCCTGGCAGAACTGCCGGAACCTTGTCGAGACTGCAAAAAAAGAGGCCGAACTCGGGAACATTGTCGTGAAGAATGAGCTCCCCCCCTGTGGCGAAGTGTATGCCGATCCGCTCATCTACAAAGTCATTTTCAACCTGATCGATAACGCAGTGCGGTACGGAAAGACCATCACGACGATTCGTTTCTCGGTTAAAGAGTGCAAGGGAGATCATATCCTGATATGCGAAGACGATGGAGAAGGGGTCCCAGTTGACGATAAGGAGAGGATCTTCAGACGCGGGTTCGGGAAGAATACCGGTCTCGGGCTGGCTATCTCCCGTGAGATCCTCGATATTACCGGCATCTCTATTTGTGAGACAGGAAAACCCGGAAAAGGGGCACGGTTCGAGATGGTTGTCCCGAAAGGGATGTGCCGGTTTACGTAAGACACCAGGACCACTCATCCTAACCAGGGGACAAGTCGGACAAAATTGCCTTTGTTACCGTGTATTCAGTATTATAACGTGTCCGCCTCTCCGCCCTTCGCCTCACGGCGGACAATCACAAGGCTTCCCAGGAGACCGAGGAAGATATTTGAATAAAACAGGATACTTCTCCACAGTACGACGACGATCCCGATCAGGGAGGTCGGGATGAAGATGCTGTACATGGAGGTGAACAGGATCTCTGCAATCCCTGAGCCCCCCGGGGTCAAGGGGATCATCATGATGACCGCAATAATTAGTTGGATGACCAGGGATTCAACATAGATCGGAGGCTGACCGAGTCCTAAGAGAATGAGGGATACGATCACGCTCTCCAGGAACCAGAAGGCAGCGGTGCAAAGCAGGCCCAAAAAAAGGCCTTTCTTCCCCTGGATGATGAACATGGCAAGCGTGTTGTGGAAATTATCGACTTCCCTGTCAACGGCCTGTTCGTACTTCTCCATCCTCGTCTTTCCCATGAGCTTTGCCACGTACCTGACGATCCTTAAGAGGAATTTCTTCAGGATATCGGGATATTTGACCGAGTACAGGAAGATGACGACAATCCCGGTGATCATGATCCAGGATGCATACATGAAGTAGCTGTAGATGGACCCTATCTGCTGCCAGATGCTCCCCAGCACCAGCATGAAGAATGCCCCCCCGAGCCCGAGCACGAACCCGTCAAGAATCCGCTCGGTGATCACAATCGCGGTGGCATCCCCGACCTTGACGCCCGCCTTGTAGAGTTCATGAACCCGCACGGGTTCTCCACCTGCCTGAGATGGCGTGATCGCCGCAACAAGGAGGTTTGCGAGGACAAGGTTGAAACAGTGGAGGAAGGGGACGCGGTACCCGAGCCCCCAGCTCATGAACTTGATCCGGAGCCCCCAGAATGCGAGAGCAAGGATATGGATGAGAAGGGCCAGGATGAAGAAGGTGGGATCAGTGTTCCTGAGCAGCGTGAACGTGGATGCATCGATCGTGAAGAAGAGGATTACCACCAGGACGATGAGGGAGAACCCGAGTGATATCCACAACCATCGCTTCTCGCTCTTCTTCATGATACCTGCCCATCGCGAACAATGGTAATAACTCAGTACTATCGGTTCACTGACGGATATACATTATGAAGGCGGGATTATGAATCCGCCCGTCGTGGGACGCTTATACCGCGAAGATCTCCCGTCTTCCGGTCACCCTGAAAAGGCCTGCCCGGACACCTGTGTCAAGCCATGCATGGCCGTAACTGTAGGATCCGAGAGCGTTGTGCAGTCTACCCATCGTGCAGAAGAATCTCCCGAATTCCCTGGAGACCACCGATGCCATGATGAACCGTTCTGATGCACGGTACATGGCTGTATCAGGTTCGGGTGCAGGGACAACCGAGGTGATTGCCGAATACAGAAGAGACTGGTATCTCCCGGTCTTCTCCCGGAGATGGGCTGCATCCCCGGTGTGTGAGGGGATCTCCGGGAAGATCCAGCCAGGGTCCTGCACCTCTGTGAAAAAAAGGCCAAGGCTGGCCCCGGCATCGATCCATCCGAGTGCGTATGCCCACGATGCAAGGGCGTTGACGGGATCTCCGGACGAGAGGAAATGGTCTCCGTCAGAGAGGTATGAGCGTGCCATTCCCTCAAGATCTCCCGCAACGGGAAAGAGGATGGACCCTGGAGGATTCGGGATTGCAAGATGCCGGAGCCTGAAGTCCAGTTCATCCCTCCAGGAAAGCACGGTCACAGTCCTCCGAAGAGGGAGAGGTACTCCTGTTCCATGACATGGAGCGGCCCGGGGATCACGAGTATGTGGAGAGGGGGTCCGAAGTCGGTATTCCGGACTTTGTGTGCGGGCCCTGCAGATACGACCGGATCGCTCGATCCCGCCCGGGCAACGCCTACATAGAGCGGGATAGTGATCCCCGCATTTTCGGCCATCTGTTCGAGCAGTCCGACCGCGAAGGGAACCGTCATGTACCTGTCCTTCTGAATGTCGAGATAGACCAGGGTGTGGAGATTCTGTTCGAGGTTCTTTCCTATCACCTCGATAGGAGTTGTCGGGAACCAGTTCTTCGCGGGAAAGGGGAGGGAGCAGGATTTTCCGAACCGGTAGTTCTGGAGGCCGGTCAGGCCGCAGACGGCACTGGAGATGGAGGCCCCGTGGACAATCGCGGTCTCTATCCCCCGCTCTTTTGCCCTGATCCTGAGGTCCGCGTGAGTGGTCGAGACCATCGGGTCGCCGCCGGTGAGAAACGCCACATTGCCCTTCTCTGCTGCATCGAGTATGATGTCGGGGTTCTGCTCAACATCCTCCCTTCCCAGGACCGAGATCGGTGTGTTGAAGAATGACTCCATCTCAGGATGCGAGGTTCCTGCAAGGTGCGAGGTATATCCTTCAAGGAAAACGCGGTCAGATCCCCGGATGCACTCAAGACCCCTTACAGAGATATCCTTGTGGTCGTAGAGACCAAGCCCGATAAAGTACAGCATTCGCATTTCTCCCCCGTTCAGGAATCGGTATTGGTGCTGGGGAGTCCTCCTGCAGTCAGTAGGGATGGCGGGTTATCCTGTCCACCATCGTCTCGATCACGAAATGCACATCGGAGCGCTTGAGGGAACTGATGAAAAAGACAGGAACCTCGGATCTGAGCCTGAGCGACTCCCGTATCATCACCTCATCCATCTGGTGGGGAAGGTCGGATTTGTTGACTGCCACGATGAGAGGGAGCTTCGCAGCGTGCGGGAGTGTCAGGAGTTCCCGTGCCCGTGCAAGGCTTTCGGGTTTGGTTGCATCGATGATAAGGATGATTCCCATCGCGTTTTTGACCAGCTGGGGCAGGATCGGGTCAAACCGTGGCTGCCCCGGGGTGCCGAAGATGGTGATGTCGAACCCGCGGAAATGGAGCCACCCGAGGTCCATGGCGACTGTCGTGCGGGAGCCGTCGGAGTCTCCCCGGTCGACAGAGATCCCGTGGTCAGAGGCATTCGAGACGAATGTGGATTTCCCCGATGATGCAGGGCCCATGATGATGATCTTCGGGATATAGAGGCTGACACTCTGGTTCCCGGTCGAATAGGGTATTGACCTCCTTGGCATCTGCGACCAGGACACATATTCGAGGGTGAAGAAATTGAAGAAGGGAACGAGAGTAAACGCTGAATGGACCGAGATGATGAGGTCAAAGTATTTCCCGGATGCAAACCGGGCAATCAGGCTGTCCCCCTCGAGGTTCAGGTGTTCGACCACCGTCGTGATCTTCCTCTTCTGGTGGGTGGAAGGCAGGATATCAAGGGCACCATCGAGCCCGAGGTCTTCGTAGAGAAGATCAAAGTACACGAACACCACGTCGATGGAGTGAGAATCGATGGACTCCTGGATCAGGGTCTTCCAGGCTTTTTTACGTGACTGGAGTTTCTTATCCTTAAGATTGATGGAATCCCGAATCCTGCTGTCAAGGATGACCACATCTCCTTCATGAACAGGATCCACAAGATCCAGGAGTCCGGGGAATTCCGAACAGAATGCTTTCCCTGACGAATGCGGGGAGATGATGAGGATCTTCTTCTTGTCAGCAAGCACGGTTGCAATGGTCCTGTACATGAACAGCCGGCCTTCGACACCGGGCTCCAGCGAGAAAACAACACGGGTACCGCTGGGTATCCCTGAACCCAGCATCTCATCGAGTCCCGTAATCCCTGTGCGGATCATGGCATCAGCTCCAGGTTCCCCTGCTGGATGCGGAACGGCATCCATTCCTGTGATACGCCGATCACGCCCCTGATACGGAGAAATTCCCCGTGTTGTTCGGTCTTCACCTCGATCACGACATTCATCAGCTGTTTCATCAGTGAGAGTGTCTTTTCGTCAAAGGACTCGTTGTTCAAAATATAAATACCCACAGCTTCCATCTTTTTCAATTTGGCAGTGATTACATGGAGGAACTGGTAGAGCACTTCCAGTTTCCTGTACATGAGCAGGGTGGTGAGGGAATCGATATAGAAACGGACAGGGGGAGGGAAGAGGGCATCGTCCGCATCTGCGAATTCGCCGTTGAAGATACTCTCGATCATTGACGAGAACTTAATCCCGATCCCGGTGAGATCGCTGGGACTTGACACAAATTTTATCTGGGTGTTGTCAACAATATCGGGGGTGGAGAGCTTGGTCACCGAATCGATGATCCCGATGTATTTCCGGTCAAACTGCTCATGTGAGAAATAATCAAGGAGATCGACGGATCGTTTCACCGTCGTCAGGATGAGGGAATATTCCCCGGTTCGTGGCCTTGAGAGAGCATAGCCGAGCTGCTCACCGCTGCTCATTGACGGGGCCAGGATGAGTATATTGCTCCCCGGGGGGATCCCTTCCTTCACCTCATCAATGAGGCTGATCCCCGTCACATAGGTGTACATCTGATGATTATCATACAATAATCAGGTTTATAAGAGCTCCGATAAGAATACCCAGAATCAGGGTGTAAAAGGAGACAAGAAGGGTGATTCGCGCCCCGACGACCTTTGCAAGGACCCCTATTGTCGAGATGCAGGGAATGAAGAGCACACTCACCACGGCGAAGATGTAGATCTGGCCCATGGTGAGCACCGCCGGAAGATCTGCGGTTCCTGCCAGGATCACGAGCGTCTCGAGTGCCATCTCCTTCCGGAGGATTCCGAACAGGAGAGCCGTTGCTGCATACCCGGGGAGCCCGAGGATGGCTTCGGACCACGGGGAGATATACTGCTGGAAGAGGGTGAAGAACCCTGCGAACTGGAGAAATCCAAGGATCAGGCTTGCCACAATCAGAAGGGGCATAGCAATAACCAGAAACTCGCGAATCCGGAACCACGATTTCGAGAGGATATTTTTGAGGGTTGGGAGCCTGAGCGGTGCCAGTTCGAGGATCATACCGTACTGTTCCCCGGGGGTGATACGGGAGAGCACGAGACCCGTGAGGATGACCAGCACGAGCGTAATGGCATAAATGCTGAGTGCGGCCGGCAGTCCCATGAAGGCGGCAACGATCCCTGCAACAATCACGGTCCTTGCCGAGCAGGGGACCATGCTCACCAGGAAGGACGCAATCACCCGCTCCCTCCGTGTCCGGAGCAGGCGGATGCCCATGATGGCCGGCACGTTGCACCCGAACCCTAATATGAGGGGTATCAGTCCCTGGCCGTGCATCCCGAGGCGGTGCATCGCCCTGTCCGCGAGGAACGCTGCCCGGGTGAGATACCCCGAATCCTCGAGAATCGAGATGAAGAGGTAGAACGTAAATATGAATGGAAACGCGATCCCGAGGCCTGCCTGGAGTGCGAGGAGGAACGAGAGCCCGAGTTGCCGGACAAGTGGATCGAGCGGGAGGGCAAGGAACGGGGAGATGAAGAGCATGTCAAAGAGCGAGACCAGGAACTCCTCGAGGACCGATCCGATAAGAAAGACGGCAATTAAGATTGAGAGGAGCGTCACAACAAGGATGATCGGGCCCGATCTTCGTGAGGTGAGGAGCGAGTCAAGCGTGTCCTTCTTCATATCACCCTTGTCGTACCTCACCTCACGGGCAATGGTCTCTGCCCGGTGATGCCGGTTTCCCGCGATGATCTGGGCAACCGACATCCTGTGCATGTCCTCGATCTCCGGTGCAAGTGCATCAACGAGTGCAGTCGCTTCCGGGTCGGTCCCGATCCCCTGGAGCGCCTGCAGTGCCTGGAGCCGGGTTGCAGGATGGACCTGCTGGATGCTCCGGATCGCAGACTCGATGTGATGATCATACGGGACCTGGACTGCGGGCGGCCGGGCCCTGAAGAGTGCTGCAGGGATGATATCAGCCACATTCATGCCCGTGATGGCTGCGGCAGGGATCACCTCAACACCGAGGATCGTCGAGAGTTTCCCGGCATCGATCTCTATCCCCTGCTTTGCGGCTTCATCCAT
>CAYNXS010000058.1:8006-9333 GCA_964401215.1 uncultured Methanolinea sp.
GTGCCGGGGTAGTTGCTCACCTCGACACCGATGCCGGTGAGCTGGTGAAAGATCAAAGACTTCCCAACATTGGGATTGCCGATAAGCCCAAGCCTCATTCCACGTGCTCCACAAAGATGCAGGACGCGATCTCGGGCGAGATGGCAATATCATATCCCTTCACGTGGATCACCATCGCCTTGTTATCCAGCGTGTGGACAACCCGGATCCTCTCGCCGGGCAGGATCCCCATGTCAAGGAGGCGCTGGCAACCACCAGGACATTTCATGGAAACCACTTTCAGCTCCTTCCCCTCAGGAAAATCAAGAAGGGTCGGAAGATGCGGCCGGTCAGTTTTTCCCCTGCGCCACCTCTTTCCGGGGCGGGCCATGTACTGGTCGAGCCGTTCAAGCGCTTCATCAGAGAGATTGTGTTCGAGGATGCAGGCTTCCTCAGATGCAGCCCCGCGATCCATGCCGAGAATATCCGAGAGGAAGCACTCGAGCACCTTGTGCTTCTTCATGACCTGGTTGCCGATGAGTGATCCCTCCGGGGTGATCTCCACCCGGTCTCCGGGGAGGATGTGTAGGTCCCCCTGGGTCTGCAATGCGAGAAGATGGTCCCGTATCTCTTCCTCCGGCTTCGAGAGATGCCCGGAGAGCGCTGCTAGAGTGGGGGGGTCCGGACTTTCCCGGGACAGTATACAGAGCGCTTCGAGCAGGTCTTCCCGGGCCGAGGTCTTCATTGGGTTAATGTTGGCCTTGGCATTATTTGAGAATTTGTATGAGAGATCAGCCGGGAAATGAGTCCCTGCCTGTCTTGATTGTGTATACTCACCATTGGATTATTGAAATGAACTGCTGGGTCGTATTCATTACTTGTGTTGCTCAAATCTAGTAATTATTAACAATGATTTAATATAGGACCTCGGAGACAGTATCATAAAAAGAGGTGGCATGGTGAAAAAAGGTACTCTCGCGGACGTTCAGGAAGTAATCAAAAAGGGAGCGTCCTACCAGGCGGCTATTGACATTGACAAGGTGGATCCCGGATGCCGTGAGTATGCAGACACGATCAATTCGCTCCTAAAGACAACGGAAGGCCTGCGGATCAGGAACCAGATCGTGTTTACAGAAAACCCGCTCCCGATCTTGATTTTTGACAAGAACTGGAACATCATCACCGCGAACCAGGCATACGCCGATCTCTCGGGGATAGAGCGGAGCCGGCTCCGGAATATGAATGCCAAGAGCTTCAAGATCCTCGAACAGAAGGGCGAAGGACTCAAGGTTGCATTCACGAACAAGAAGCGGAGTTATGGGGAGGTCACTGTCGATATGCCGTCCGG
>CAYNXS010000059.1:0-1721 GCA_964401215.1 uncultured Methanolinea sp.
GGCATGGCAGCACTGGGCCAGGGAGCCATGATTCATTTCGGAAATGAACCCAAGGACATAAAAATCGAATTGATCCAGGTATAACCAGGAGTTACAGGCTTCCGATACCTTTTTTTTCGTTGTTCACGCTTCTTTGAATCCGGATACAGGATGTGCAGAGAGGAGGAGTTCAAGGTAGGATGAGAGGATGGGCTCACCCAGCACACCCAGTTCTTCTGCGAGCATCGCCACGTGCCCGGCAGGATCCTCGCAAGAATCCGGGTCCGAGAGCTCTATCTCGATGAACTCCCCAAGTCCTTCCACCTGGTCAAGGCAGATGGTTGCATCCCTGAAATGATAGTACTCTCTCCACTTTTTCACCTCCGCTACCCGGAAAAACCCGAGTGATGCAAAGATAGCCCCCATGATGTTCCCGGAGGCAACGTCGCAGTTCCATTCCTCCCTTGCCTTGAGATGAAAGTTGCGCCTCTTCGCTCCCTTGTAGGTCACCGTGCACTTCCCGTTGGCTTCCCTGATCCTGAGTGCCTCATCCGTCTCAGCAAAGTCGCGGTGTGGTGCATTCAGGTACAGGTCATGTTCATGGACCCTTCCTTCCAGGTCAGCGTGGAGCGCGGTAAGCCGTTCCCTGACCACCTGGAGATCAGGAACCCTTGCCTTCAGTTCGATCTCGAGCATGATTCCCTCTTTTCATCTTCTCCAAGGGGATGATAATACGTGAGGTTTGGGATGGGGATCTGGATTGAAACGTATCATATCTTTCAACGCGGGGTTTATCGAGCGCAAAACCACCTGAACATGAGCATGCAACCTGCCTGGACTGAAACGCTCAAGAATGGCGAAACGATCCCAATCACCCCTGATCAGCGAGGTTGTGTGAGAATATCGAATAATTATTTATGACTATCCCGGTAAATGTAGTAAGAACCTCTACCCTGATGGAGCAATCGAGTATAGCCGGAAGGGTAGCCGGGAATACCAGGTGAGACTATGGCGATACAGGCTGGAGATTTTATCACGCTCAATTACACGGGAAAGGTCGATGGAAAGGTGTTTGACACGACCGATGAGCAGGTTGCGAAGGATGCAGAGATATTCAATCCCGAGGCTACGTATGGCCCCGTGACGGTGTGTGTCGGTAAGCACCACGTGATCCTCGGCCTCGACGAAGACCTTGAAGGGAAAGAGGTGGGAACCGAGGGTGAAGTGGAAGTCACTCCTGAGAAGGGATTCGGTGTTCACGACCCTGCACATGTCGAAGCCTTCAATAAGAACTCCTTCAAGGACAAGCCGAGAAAAGGCATGTCCCTCAAGGTGCCTGAGAAAGGCGAGGGGACCGTGGTCGATGTCATCGGCAACCGCGTGCTGGTCGATTTCAACCACCCGCTGTCAGGGAAAACACTCTCCTATACCTACCGGATTGAGAGTGTAGTGGAGAGCGCGGAAGAACAGATGAAGGGATTGATCCAGCTGTATGCCGGCCGGGAGATGGAGGTGTCGCTCGCATCAGGTGTTCTCACCATCCAACTGCCTGCAGGCATCACTTATGATCGCCGCTGGCTGTTATGGAGGAGCAGGGTCATCCACGACGCGTTCGAACTCATCCCAGGGATCGATGAGATCATACTGGTCGAAACCTTCAAGCGCCCTGAAAAAACCGAACCCGGTAATCCCGAAGAATAACTCTTTTTTTAAAAATATGGGAATGGCATCGCCATTTTCAT
>CAYNXS010000059.1:1821-5245 GCA_964401215.1 uncultured Methanolinea sp.
GGAACACAGCGGGGTCAGTTTTGCTACCACCCTGTCGACCTGCGCAGGGGCAGTGCCGATATACTTCCCTGGATCGAGGAGTGCCCGGATCTCTGCCGGGTTTACATACCGGCATAGTGCCTTATCTTCGGAAAGGATGTGCGAAAGGGGTATCCCCCGGGCAAGGGCATCCATGCTGGCAGTCCTCATGATCTCGTGCGCCTCCTGCCGGTTCATCCCCTTTCTTGTCAGTTCGATCATCACCGCTTCCGCCATGTTCACTCCCTGGAGGAGGGCAAGGTTGTGTGCGATCCTGTCCGGTTTGATGGAGAGTCCCTCGATCACCCGTATCATGAGAGCAAGGATGTGGTCGGTCAGGATACTTGCCTCGGGAAAGAGTACCCGCTCGCACGAGGAGTTGGTGAGATCACGCTCGTCCCAGAGGGTATTATTCTGGAGCGCGGGTTCGACCGCAGAACGCACCACCCGTGCAAGACCACAGACCTGTTCGCTCTTGATGGGATTCCTCTTGTGCGGCATGGTGCTTGAACCGACCTGCCGGGACCCGAATGCCTCTTCAACCTCGCCAATCTCCGTCCTCTGGAGAGTTCGGAGTTCTATCCCTATCTTGTCAAGCGTGGTGGCCACGTTTGCAAGGAACATGAAATATTCTGCATACCGGTCCCTTGCGATCACCTGGTTCGAGACATCGACCGGCGTTAAACCCAGGATCTCCATCATGGTCTCCTGGATCTCCATCCCCTTCTCTCCAAGCGCTGCCTGCGTCCCGACTGCGCCGGTCATCTGCCCAACCGCAACCCGGGGAGTGCTTTGTGCCAGGCGCTCGATATGCCGGCCAACCTCGCTTGCCCATATCGCGAACCGGAGGCCGTAGGTGGTGGGAACCCCAATCTGCCCATGGGTCCGCCCGGCGCAGACCAGCATCTTCGTCTCCTCCGATCTCTTCAGGAGTACTGCAAGGAGTTTCCGGAGCTTCTCATCGATAAGTGCGAGGGCGCCTTTGATCTGCAGTCCCGTCGCAGTATCAAGGATATCGTTCGAGGTCGCCCCGTAATGCACAAATCCCCCACCCTCACCGCACTGCTCGGCGATAGCCCTCACGATGGCCATCATGTCGTGACTTATCTCCTCCTCGATCTCCTTCGCTCTGGAGAGCGTGGCATGGTGTGCACCCGCAGCGATTGCCCCGGCAGCCTTGGCCGGGATGAACCCGTGTTCGGCCGATGCCCTTGCGAGGGCAACCTCTGCCTGCACGATACAGGAGAAGCGATGCTCCTCTCCCCACACTGCCCGCATTTCCCCGGTCCCGTACCGGTATTCGATGGGATGGATCGCCATGGGAGAGAGGTTGGTGCTGCCCGATAATAAAAAAGAGTCAGAACGCCAATGCATACACACATGGATGCGCTTGATGACTGGTTTCCCTACGCGGATTTTCGCCCTCACCAGAAGGAGATGCTCGAGTTCGGCCTCTCCTGTGCACGGGATGGCGCGATCGGGATCATCGACGCCCCCACAGGGAGCGGAAAGTCAAGCGTCCTTGCTGCGCTCCTTGCAGCGAGAGAAGGAAAAAAGATCCTCGTAGCGGTGCGGACCGTCAGCCAGCTGAACACCTTCATCAGGGAGCTCTCGCTCATCCGGGAAAAGAAGCCCGGCCTGAAGGTTGCGTACCTCATCGGGAAGCGGGGGATGTGCCTCCTTGGAGGGGAGGGGGATGTATACCGAAGGTGCGAGGGTGTGAAAGGGTTCAGCACCACGCTCATGCGGCAGCGGGCAGAAAAGGGAGCGCTCGTGCCGTCCCGGGATCCCTATATCCTGCAGCAGATACGCCGGATTGACCCCCAGAAACCCCTTTTATGCCCCCATTTCATCGGGAGCCGGGTCTTTATCCAGTCGGAGGGAGCCATCCGGATGGTTCCCTCTTCAGCACTCCAGACCAAGGCCGACCGGGTCACGAGCCAGACCGTCTGGCCGCATGCCATCCGGGAGATCGCATCAGGCATATGCCCCTACGAGATGATGATACTCGCCGCCCAGAAGGCGGATGTGATACTCCTCAATTACCAGCATGTCTTTGCTGAAGATATCAGGGACTCGCTGTATGCAAACCTGAACCTCGATCCCGGGGAGACGATCCTTTTGATCGACGAAGCGCATAACTGCGGTGATGCGATCTCGGCAGCCCAGAGCGTGACGATCACCCGTGACACGCTGCTCCAGGCTGGAGTCGAACTCTCTGGTCTTCGGCGAACCCTGCCGGGTGCTGAAGCCCTTCAGCAGGTGATTCCCCGGATATCGCAGTTCATGGAGGGGCTAGAGAACTCCTTTGAGACAGAGGACTGGTTCGATCCGGCGATATTCGACCGGATGGTGGTGAAAGGATCGCTCTACCGCGAAATGTCGGAGATCCTGGATGACCTGCTGGCAATCTCTGAGAAGATCAGGGAGAAGAATATCCGGGCCGGGGAGTTCAGGGAGACTGCACTGGAACGCCTCACGAGTTTCATACAGAAGATCTCGCAGTCCTATAAGGACGCTTCGTATCTTACACTTTTTCGAAAAGAGGAGGGAATTCTCTCTCTCGAGGTCAGGAGCATTGACCCGGGGTCATCCCTGCAGGAGATGGCGAACTTACATCACTCCTGCCTGCTCATCTCAGGCACCCTTTCCCCCGTTGAGAGCTATGCGAAGTTTTATTTTGGGTCTCTCCCGGTCAGGACGCTTGCGCTTCCGAACGCATTTCCGAAAAAGAACCGCCTCATCCTCTGTGCAAAGGACATCACAACAGCATTTTCCATGCGCCAGAACGAGAAGAATCTCGCGCTTATCCAGTCCTATATCAAAGCGTTTTCACGACTCCCGGGGAATCTTGCAATATACTTCCCCTCCTACCAGGTTCTTGAACAGTTCTCGGGAGGGGTGACTCACTCAATGAAGAAGAAGAGAGTCTTTGTCGAGCCGAGGGATCCACGGGAGGCGGAAGAATCTCTCCGCGCGTTCCTGTCCCTCCCGGAATCCGGGGAATCGGGGCTTCTTCTGGCAGTATGCGGGGGGAAATGGAGCGAAGGCCTGGATTACCGAGGGGAGCTTCTCCGGGGCGCCATGGTGATCGGCCTTCCTCTCGCGCCGTTCAACCAGGTCAGAAAGATGATCATCGAGTATTTCCGGCGGCGTTTTGGTGACGAGGGAGAATTCATCTGTTATACCCTGCCTGCGATCAACCGGGCCCAGCAGGCGCTGGGAAGGGTGCTCCGCACACCGGAAGACAGGGGTGTGCTCGTTCTCGGGGAGAAGAGATTCCTGGAGGGGAGGGTGATGCACGGCCTTCCCGGATGGATGAGGGAGGAGATAACCGCCTGCAGCATCCAGGAATTCGAGGGGCTGGTCAGAGCATGGCATTGAATGAGGGTTCATGCAGGTTCAG
>CAYNXS010000059.1:5345-9323 GCA_964401215.1 uncultured Methanolinea sp.
ATCGCGAAGGATCTCGATACATCCCCAAGGGTAGTCGGGCTCGCCATGAAACGAAATCCTACTCCCCTCGTGATACCCTGCCACAGGGTGGTTTCCCGGGATGGGCCCGGGGGGTTTACCCCCGATCCCGAGATCAAGAAAGCCCTCCTTGCCATGGAGCAGAAAAACGCAAGGAGTTTATCCCGATAGGACCCAGATTCAGGAACGGAATTCCAATGTAACCATGTACTTCTGCCCGTGTCACTCATCCCTCTGCCATGACCCACACCAACGTGTCGGTTGAAAAGAGGAGAATTATGAGGCATGTGCAGAGTGCAGCACCGTCTTTGAACACCATTTATCCTGCCCGTTCTTGTTCCCGAATTTCCGGAGAATCAAGATGAAGAAGACCGCTTTGATCCTTGTTGGTGGAGAAGCACGGCGTGTGAACGGCCTTGAAAAATATTTTTTCACCATGGGAGGAAAAACCTTCATCCAGAGACTGTTGGACTCGCTCGAGAAGTCTGTCGATGAGATCATCCTTGTTGCAAAAGACCCTGCCCAGTGCGAACGATTCGCACATTTACAGGGAGTCCGCTGTGTGACGGATATCAGGCGCGGGTTCGGGCCGATCGGAGGTCTTCATGCCGGGGCCAATGCAGCCAGCGGGGAAGCGCTCTTCGTCTGCGCATGCGATATGCCGTGTGTATCCACCGAAGTAGTCAACCGCCTCTTTGCACTTCTTGGAGATTATGATGCCGCAATCCCATGCTGGAACACTGATATGATGGAACCACTGCACGCGGTGTACAGGCGCGAGTCCCTTCTTGGGTATCTCGAACACCACGAATCCCTCTCCCTGCGTAAAATGGTCCGGGAGATGCGTTCCCGGTATGTTGATGTCCGGAGCCTCCACGATGTCGACCCGGAACTCAGGACGTTTACCAATATCAATAAGATCGAGGACTTGAAGAGGATCTCGTGATGAACCGGTGCACCTCGATGCATGGCCCCTCCTTACAGGGATAAGAAGTGACAGGTCAGAGAAGGCTTCACCTCACTATCGTAACGTTATGTGAAAAAATACCCGTTATTTCGGAATTGGGGTAGTGGGACAGGCAAGGGTCATGGCGGGGGTGATCGTAGGATCATCCTCCGGTGCCGGAACCCGCATCTGGACTGTGGCCATGATATCATTGCCTGAAAATTCGATAAGGTATTCTCCCGCTGAACGGATCTGCAGGACTTTTTTTGTCTCAACGCTGTAGGTCTTTCCAAACCCTTCTTTCTCTACGATATCCCCTGTCGCCTTGTCCCGAACCCTGATCTCGAAGTATGATGCCGGGCTGATATACGTCTGGGTCGTGTAGACATCCTCCCTGGTGGTATACCTGCTCTCGTACCAGATGTTCCGTGTCACCATCTTCGGGGATAAACAGATCTCGATGATGAGAGGAGGGTTAGAGATCGTCGTCGAATATGCCGAGACGCTGTACTGGAAATCGATGGTATTGAGGTAGATCACGGTGTAGATGGTTGGTTTTTCAGTGACCGTTGGAGTGGGGCTGTAGGTTATCCTGGTTGTCATGGGCGTTCCCGTGGGATACGCGGTTGCCGGGGTAAGGTACCGCGTATCTATGATCTGCTGCGTGGGGCTCGCGGTCGCGGACACGGTTCCCTGCTGCCCTCCCTGGGTCCCGGTCGATGGTCCACCCTCTTTCGGGGGAGTGATACATCCGGTACAGAGGACAGCAATGGCCAGGAACAACACCATAACCTGAAAGCACCCCAGCCACTTCATTCAATGTGGGTTGGATTCACCGGTATTTATGACTTTATCTTGTACAACCAGGGATCAGCACTCCCTTGCAATCACCTGAATGTAAGGAATGCCCCCTGCCATATCCTTATATAAATCCCGGAGGAATACGTTCATAATCAGGATACGGGGAATACCAGGTGGAGAAAAAAACCGGGTTCTGGAAAAAGACCGACAAGTCACTCACCGTTGCTGACGGGTACGTGCTCAAGGCCGACCTCCTGGCCCACGACCAGAAGTTCGAGGAGGCCGTGGAATATTACGATAAAGCCCTGGAGATCGTACCGCGGAATGCAGACGTATGGGCGTTCAAAGGTATCACCCTGCAGGGGGGGCTCGGAAAGGACGATGAAGCACGACAGTGCTGGGACAGGGCAAAAGCCCTTGACCAGGACATTGCCATGGCAGTCGATATGACCAAGGAAGAACCGGTAAAAGCAGCCGACGCAGGGTCCATAAACTGGACTGACCTCCATGACAGCTGCAGGGAGAAATTAAAACGGATGATGCTGAAAAATGTTGAAGCCGGCGGCAAACAATAAGAATTTTTCAGGGTTTTAACGCAAGTTCCATCTCTACCAATATCGGCGCAATGGTGCCGGTATCAACCGATCTCTTGGCAAGTTTTGTCAGCCTTCTGACATACATGATGTGAGCGACCTGGAAACTTACCAGGAGACCGAAACAGAGTGTCACCACGCTGATCGCCGCATATGAAGTAATTTCTACCATCTAAACCTCCCTTGGTCTTTCTCAGGACTCCCTCTCCATCTCCGTGATCAGGGGCGCGATGGAGTCTGCACGCTCGCATTCCTTTGCAACCGAGAGGAATCTCCTGGAATAATAGGTGTTCATCAGCAGGTATCCTGCTATGAGGCCGATACAAAACATCAATATCCCTATGACCAGGTATATGCTCACATCGTCCATCGTCTCACTCAATCTCTTTTTCCGGGAGATGATATAATAAAACTACCTCATTTGCCCTGCGTGGAGGTGGCATCCCCTGATTGTCCATTCTCAGTTGGTGAAGGTACCTGACCGAATCCCTTCTCTATGAACACCTCCGCCGGCAGGCGAATGTTCGCATGGAATGTCGAACCCGGGTATACGTCTCTCCGTATCTCGAGCCTGCAACGGTTCAGGTCAGCCCCCAGATCGCGATCGAATCTCTCCTGGTACCGTTCATACACACGAATCAGCGCTCTGTCAGGCTGACGCTCTTCAAGGATCCATGAGAGTGCAGAAATGATGCGCTGACACTCTTCCGGCGGCAGTTCCTTGATGTGCTGATCGACATGAAGGAAGATCTTCTGGCAGAGAATGGGACTCTCGGCGCGAAACGAGAATTCGAGGCTGATATCAACATGGTGGAGCCCCTGGAGGCTCATGCTGATGAAATTGACCAGGAAATCATGGAATACCCCCATGTTCTGGGTGTGCTCGGCCTTGAGAACGCCAATCACCTCATCTCTTGTCTTTTCGGGAATACTCCCTTCTCCCCTGATGGCCCGCACAAGGTGCTCCCGCTCCCCGAGGTTTTCGAGCATCCTGCACAGGATACGGTACCTCTTCCAGAACTCTACTTCGTGTACGCTCGAATGCACGATTATTTCGGGGTCCATCCTCTCAGTTCTTCCCCTTGTCGCCCGGATTTCCATTCGCAGAGGTGCTGGATAACTGTTTCATCAGCGCCTTTCTCTTCTTGTGTTCCTTGATCTCGTTGAAGATCATGATGAAATTGAAGCCTACCACGACGATGATGAGGGTTGAGGCCATCCAGAAGAGAGGGGTGATCCCCTGGACGATGAACGTTGTTGCGAGCAATAAGGCTACGAAGCAGATGAGGTAGAAGAAGATCCAGGGGCGGATGTTCATGAGGTCCATAAAACGATGAAAACCATAGCCTCTTGCGCCTCTTATACGTTTGGAAAGTGCATATCCGAAAGGTCAGAGTTTGACAGTGTGATCCCAGGAAAAAACGCTCCGGGACCTGCCCCACAGCATTCGCGGTTCTCCTGCGAACCGTACCGTTTAAATGGTATCCCACGAGATAGTGTGAGTAGTATGGCTGTTCATTCCCGCATCCTCGCCTCCGCATCACAGAGCCTCGAGGAACGGCGGGACACCGTGAAACTGCTCATCATCGGGGTTTTTGCAGTCACGTCCCTGATATTCAC
>CAYNXS010000060.1:0-5400 GCA_964401215.1 uncultured Methanolinea sp.
CCTTCATGCTCCTGCTTGCAGCACCTGTATCCTCACTGGCCGCAGGGGACTACTGGATGAAGGGTGATGAGCTCTCTGATCAGGGGAAGTACGAGGAAGCGATTGCACAGTACGACCAGGCAGTTGCTCTTGAGCCGAAAGCAGCAGCTGCCTGGAGCGGAAAGGGTCTCGCCCTCTACGAACTTGGCAGGTACGATGAGGCCCTGGATGCATTCGACCAGGCAATTACCATCAACCCAAATTATGCAAAAGCCCAGTATGGGAGAGGCCTCACTCTCTACGAACTCGGCCGATATGACGAGGCCATTATCGCATACGACACTGCCCTGAAGATATACCCTGAGTATGGGTACCTTATTTACCACGGAAAGGCACTCGCATATGCGGCCAAGGGAGACTACACCCAGGCCATCCCGCTTTTTGAGAAGGCACTTACCCTACAGCCGACAGCATATCCCGGGGTCTGGGTCGAGAAAGGGGATGCAATGGCAGCATCGGGAGATTACCAGGGGTCTCTCGCCGCATACCAGCACGCACTCTCCCTTGAACCAGGATTTGCCCTTGCAGAGTCCGGGATAGCAGCCGCCCAGGCAAACCTCACGGGATCGGTCGTCGTAACCACAACCACCCTGAAACCTGCGGAAACCAACGCACCAGAGAAGACCGCGGTCTCTACCACCGCCCCGGCCACGACAAGGACAAAAGCTCCCTTGTCAGCCTGGATTTGCGGGGCAGGGCTGCTGGCGGCAGCTGTCAGCCTGGCAGTTCACCGTAAAGGATAACCTTCTTTTTTTACCGGTCAGCAGAACGATTCACCAGATTGGCCTTATCCCAGAACTTTTTGCGATACCCCTTGCTTGAACCCCACTGTGCACTTTCGCACTGCATGCTCTCTACCATTATGGAGTACCAAAATCCAGTTGAGAAGGCATGGAATTTGACCTCCACCCATCAGTCACACTGCGGAGCGGAACTTTCTCGGCCGTTGTGGCCCCTGAGGAGGTGGTGCTGGCGGGATTGAACGACAACCCTGTGCTCAGGCGGTTTCTCTTCCTCTTCGTGAGCGGAAACTACTCAAGGCTCCTCTCAGGGATCAACCGCAGGTCGGTCAACATCGAGGTCAGGAGGGCGTTCACGGCCTTCCAGTTCCTGCAGATCCTCCGGGAATCCTACCATACCATCGTCTTTGTTGAGCACGATCCCTCGCTCTACGAGGGGACCGGTGAAGACATGGCATCGCAGGTAGGAGAGAGCCTCCGGCACCTGGGACAGAGTGCCCTCGTGGTGCTGTATACGGAGTCCCCCGATCCTTCCTTCGAGGACATGGCAAGGCGTGCAGACCGCGTCTTCTACGTTGCAAGCCCCGCTGCACGAAAGCCTGCCCCCCGCGCCGGTGTGAGGGGGAAGGAGCGTTACCCCGGAGGGCTTCCGAGAGGCCAGCAGACCCTAGGGGGAGTGTGAGATGGGGAGGAGCTTCATGAGCGTCCGCATGGGGGTCAGGATCCTTACCGAACGGTGGGAGCGGGTTGCCCGCACCCTCCCCGGAGAGGACCGGGAATGTGCACGTCGCGTGGTGGAGATGGCAAAAAGGCACTCAAGCGAATGCTTCTATGCGTTTGACGATCCCCTCGAGGCAGCACTCTTCTCGGTCATCCTTGAGCTGGCAAAGGCGAACGGGGAGGAGATCCTGCATGTGGATCCTTGATACCTGTGCCCGCAACGGCCAGGTTGAGATATGGGAGAAGGGAAGAAACGGCAGGCATCACACCTTCCCTGCACTCCCGTCATTCCTGATGCACCTCCCCGATCCCCACGCCCACGGTGATCTCCTGGAAGGCCTGGAGAGCTGTTTTCCTGTGGAGGAGTCTCCAATCCGGACGGTATACGGGATCCTTGAAGGGTACCGGGTGCACGCCGGGAAGGAGGCCGCAGCCCTCGTGGAGAAGCAGACGCACTACGAGGCCCAGATCTTCAACGCCGATCTCAGGCCGGACCAGTCCTGGATGGCAGAACAGGGGCTCATCCCCTGCAGCGGAGAGGGGGAATCGCGGTTTTCACCGGACATAGTATGCGATCTCTGTTCCATGGAGATCTCTGTCGGTGACAATCCGTTCTCATCCGGCCCGGTCACTTCGCTCTCGCTCATGGTCGACGGGAGACCTGTTCGGCTGGAAGGGAGCGAGCAGTCCATACTTTCAGACCTCGGGGGGCTGGTTACATCAGTTGATCCTGACGTGATCCTCTTTCCGCAGGCAGACGTGTGGGTACCCCGGCTGGTGGGGGCTGCCCGCGGCCATGGGATCGAGACCGGGCTCTCACGCACCGGAAGGTTCCGGCGCCTCTCGGCAAAGTCCTACTGGAGCTATGGGAGGACGGAGTTTCGGGTCGGAGCACTGATCCCGGACGGCAGGCTGCTTGTGGACACCCGGCAGAGTTTTCACTTCAGGGAGGGCGGGTTACCAGGGATCCTGCTCGGTGCCAGGTTATCAGGCCTTCCCCCGAACCTCACGGGAAGGTTCACTTCAGGGACCCTCATCTCATCCTACGAGGTGTACGAGGCACTGCGCCAGGGTATTGCGGTACCCTGGCGGAAGAGTGATCCCGAGGCGGTGCGGAAATTTGCAACGCTGAAGGCTGCTGACCGCGGGGGAATGATGTTCCAGCCGCTGCCCGGGATTCACGAAAGGGTCCATGAAATTGACTTTACCTCGCTGTATCCTTCGCTCATTGTCAGGGATAACCTCTCCCCGGAAACCCTGGATCGTCCCGCGGTCCCGGGGTTCCTCCCGGGAGTTCTTGCCCCACTTATCACCATGCGCATGGAGACCAAGCAGAAGAAGGCCAGTGACCCCAGGTACGCCGGAATGGATTCTATCCTCAAGTGGATGCTGGTCACGTGCTTTGGATATACCGGGTACCGGAATGCCAAGTTCGGGAGGATCGAGGTGCACGAGGCCATCACCGGCAGCGCACGCGAGGTCCTGCTCCGTACCAGGGATATCGCAGAGGAGATGGGTTTTACGGTCCTGCATGGCATCGTGGACTGCCTCTGGGTGCAGGGAGATCCCATGGCGGCACTCAAGGAGAGAGTGGAGAGAGAGACCCGCCTCCACACTGTCGTGGACGCGTACGACTGGCTGCTCTTCCTTCCCATGGCTGATGGCACGGGGGCCTACAATCGTTACTACGGGCGGCTCTCAAGCGGGAACATGAAGATTCGCGGGATTGCCGCCCGTCGGGGAGATACTCCGGGGTATATCAGGAATGTGCAGCAGGAGATGCTGAACATTCTCAGGGAGGCCAGGACCCTTCATGAGATCACCGCGCTCCGTGATGCTCTCAAGGAACACTACCGTCGCGCTGTTGAAGAACTCCCTGGTACCCGTCCGGCCGACCTGGCGATTTGCAGGCGGATCAGCACCCTCCGTTATCGTCACGCGTGCCCTGAAGCATCAGCGGTGGAGGCCTGCAGGGGAGAGGGGATCGCGCTTTCGCCCGGTATGGAGGTGAGCTACGTGGTCACCGATGAACGTTCGTGGGCAGTCGATCTCGACTGGAACGCTGCCCGCTTCGATGTTGGCTATTACATGAAGGTATTGAGGAAAGCATGGGAAGAGATCATATTCGCGGTGGATCAGGCAGAGAAGGCAATGCGATGATGAGGAAGCGGCTTGAGATGAGGGAGGAAGAGGCGACCGGGAGGTCGCCACGTGGTCGAGGGGATGAGCCCTCAATGAGAAAACGGTTTGGAAGTGAGCGTATCCGTGTGAGTCCATGCAGAGGTCGTGACGCCGTGATTGGGAAATATTTGACAGGATCATCCACACGGTACAGGAGGCGGCACCGGCCATGCTTCAGGGGAGGTGTGCAGCCACCCCCTCCGGAATGTGACGTCAGCCTTGCCGGGGTTCGGATCACCCGGAGAGTCTCTCGAGAAGAATAATATTGATCCGATTTGAAAGACCAATATTTATCATTTCCTGAATGCAAAAAAAATCATACACGGCGGGCTTTTTGCCGGAGGTTTTGGGAAATGGAATTGCAGTGCGAGATAGTGCAGAATGTATAGGTCGTTCATGTGACAGGCAGGATCGATAGTGCCACTGCCGAGAAGTTCGGCCAGGATATCGGGGTGATACTTGGTGGCGGTAACCCCCATCTGCTCCTCGATCTCTCCGCCGTTCCGTACATCAACAGTGCAGGTCTCCGCGTGCTCCTTGCCACGGCAAAGAGTACAAAGAAGCAGGGCGGCCGTTTCGTCCTCTCCGGACTCTCTGATGATGTGAAGAATGTGATCGAACTTGCCGGTTTTCACAGGATCCTTGCAATCTCGCCGACGATACACGATGCACTCTCACACTGGTGAAGCAGGAGGGTGCGACAGGGAGCTCTCATGCAGCGTTGCACCGTGGGAGAGCGTGTCACTGATTCGATCTCCCTGGATTCATATCTGTACCTATTTTCAGCTTTCAGGATCTACAAAAAGAGTGGAAATCACTGAATGAGCCATACCCCCGAACTTGATGAGGGAACCGTACCCGATGCAGCAGCGCTTGCAAAGAAAGAGAAGACGGTCTTCACAAGTCTTGTCGTTGACTTCATCCTCTGGATACCCGACATCATCGCAGCCATCCTTGCCGGCTCCATCACCATGTTTGCCGACGTGGTGAAATGCGGGAACGAGCTCCTTGCCACGTTCTTTGCCTATCTTACCATCAGGAAACTCGCACGGGGGCACGGGGAAACCTACGACTACGGGATGGGCAAGTACGAGACCGTGACGAGCATCATCACCGGTGCGGTCATGCTGATCTCGCTGCTGCTGGTCTTTTACACGGCGATCACCCGCATCATGGAGCCTGAAGCGCTCCAGCTCAGCGGGGTCGCACTGGCACTCGTGATGATGAGCATCGGGGTTGTGGTAAACACCTGGCTCTGGCAGAAAAATTACCGGCTGGCCCGGAAGGAGTACTCCCCGATCATGGAATCGCAGTGGAGGCTTTTCAGGACCAAGGCATTCTCCGATCTCTCGGTGCTGCTTGCACTTATCCTCTCAATAGTCCTTCACCACTTCTGGTGGTCGGTGTATATCGATCCCTTTGCATCCATGATCATCGTCGGGTTCCTCTTTTTCACAGGGTACCGGGTGATCTCCTCATCGCTCCCGGACCTCCTTGATAAGACCCTTGACGAGTCGCTCCAGATCGTGATACTCCGGGAGCTTTCTGAGTTCTTTGACGAGTATGAAGCGTTCCACGGGGTCCGGTCGCGGCGAAGCGGGAGCAACGTCTACATCGAGATATTCCTCGAGTTCGATGGCGAACGGAAAATGTGCGAGGTCCAGGGGGCTATCGACCGGATGAAGGCCTCGCTCGAATCAAAAATTCCGAAGAGCTCCGT
>CAYNXS010000060.1:5500-7711 GCA_964401215.1 uncultured Methanolinea sp.
CTATCAGAATCGCGGAGGGTCACAGAATCCCCATTGTTGCCGAGCAGGGGCTCGTCAAGGTTCCAGTAGAGATCTGTGGTAGTCGGAGTCCCACGACCAGCATGGAGAGTGATGGGTGAATCAGGAGTGATTACCACATGTCGGAAGGTGTAGAGAGTCCCGCTGTTGTCTGATATGGTCCACCCGTAGAGGTCCCTCGTTTCAGTCGAGGAAAGGACGATAAATTCTCCGTTCAGGTTCTCCCTGTCCTCTCCGGGGGGATCATACTGGACTTTCGTGATGGCAACCGGCCCGGTCTTCTTCTCATCCGGTTTCTGTTCAGTATTCCAGAGCCCGGCCTCGGATCTCTGTGCTTCGGACTGGAGCGAGAGATACTGGGATTTTCTCTCAAATGCCTGTGCAGTGTACACCCTCGCATATCCCTCTCGTATAAGGGTGGCACCGAGATCCGAACCTTCGATATTCACGTAGGAGAGCAGCCTTCCGTACTGGTCGTAATCCTCTGCCAGGCAATCTGCGGTAAGGGTCACTGTCTTTCCCTTCGCGAGCGAGCTCGTGTGTTCGCTCGCCTTAATCCCCCATTCGGTCAGGTATGAGGGATTACTGATTCCTGAAAACTCGCTTCCCCAGTTGCCATGGTCCTCGGTCTCTGGCGTGTCGATGCCGAGCACTCGCACAGTCTCCTCCCTCCCATCGGAATATCGTACTGCGAGGGTGTCTCCATCCATGGTCCGTGTGACTATTGACTCCCTTGACATCCCGCACGCATCAGGAGAACCTCCAGGTGCTTCGGTTGGAATCGTCACCGGTGCGGAGCATCCTGAAAGGAAAATACAGGCGCCCAGCGCAATGAGGAGAAAAAAGGGTGAATATTTGGTGATACTGGTCATAGCAATTCAGGTTACTTTAGATCCAGATAATAATTGCCCGTTTCACTCTTGCTTCTCTCCCAGGAACAGGCGCCATTATGGAACGCGGGAGCTTTATATGATGAGCCGTCCAGGTGGAATCATGGACCAGGAAGGGGATCGCGACGCAGTGTACCGGGAAGCACTGCAACTCCACGAGGAGTTCCATGGCAAGCTTGAGATCCGATCGAAAGTGCCTCTCGAGACCCGGAGGGACCTCTCGAGGGCATATACCCCTGGTGTTGCTGAGGTATGCAGGGCTATCCAGAGGGATAAAAACCTGGCATACCGTTACACCCTCAAGAGGAATTCCGTCGCGATAGTCACGGACGGATCGGCGGTTCTCGGGCTCGGTAACATCGGCGGGTATGCTGCCATACCGGTGATGGAAGGAAAAGCCATCCTCTTCAAGAAATTCGCGGGTATCGATGCATTCCCCCTCTGCTTCGAGAGTGCCCACGCGGATTTTCCAGACCAGGTGAGGAACATCGCCCCGGTTTTCGGGGGAATAAACCTCGAGGATATTGCCGCCCCGCGTTGTTTTGAGATCGAAGAGGCCCTCCAGGATATCGGCATCCCGGTTATGCATGATGACCAGCACGGCACTGCCATCACCGTGCTCGCAGCCCTTCTCAATGCCTGCCGTGCCACAAAAAAGAATTTCGAGGACCTGCACATCGTTGTCTGCGGGGCAGGAGCAGCGGGGTATGCGATCACCCGGCTCCTTCGCTGCATAGGGTATAACCCGGATGTCTGCCAGAGCGTCAGGGATATCGTGGTCTGCGATACGCAGGGTATCATCCACCGGGCCCGGAAAGGCCTCTACAGCAACAAATACAAGTTCATACTGGCAGATGAGACCAACCGCACGGGGAGGTCGGGAACCCTTTCTGACGCGATGGAGGGTGCGGATGTCTTCATCGGGGTTTCGGGACCGGGCGTTCTCAACGAGGCAATGATCAGGAGGATGAATGACCAGCCGATCATCTTTGCCATGGCAAATCCCGTACCGGAGATCATGCCGGATGCCGCCAGGCGGGCGGGAGCTGCGCTGGTCGGGACCGGCAGGAGCGATTTCCCGAACCAGATCAACAATGCCCTTGCGTTCCCCGGGGTGTTCAGGGGGGCTCTCGATGCATTTGCCACCCGGATTACTGATGAGATGAAGGTTGCTGCGGCGCATGCACTCGCCGATTACATACCCCATCCGCACAAAGAGCATATCCTCCCCACTATCCTCGACAGGGAAGTGACACGGGCAATTGCGGAGGCGGTCAGGAAAGCCGCGGTTGAATCAGGATGC
>CAYNXS010000060.1:7811-9236 GCA_964401215.1 uncultured Methanolinea sp.
GAGGGCACTATCTTTGTGATATCAGATCTCCACTTCAACCATGCCAGGATTCTCCGTCATTGTCACCGGCCTTTCAGCTCGCTTCGCCAGATGAACAGCGACCTGGTGAGGCGGTGGAACGGCGTGGTGGGAGAACATGATACCGTCTACCACCTTGGTGATTTCAGCATACGCGGCGGTCCGGGACGGTGGATCAGGCAACTGAACGGGAGAAAGGTGTTCATCCGCGGGAACCATGATTCGATCCTCCTCCGGACAAAACAGCATTCCACCATCACGTATGGGGGACATCAATTCTACCTGATCCACGATCCCCGCGATGCACCTGATTCATGGACGGGGTGGATTATCCATGGCCATACCCATAATAAAATTCCGCAATATCCGTTCATCAACGGGGAAGCGAGGACTATTAATGTCTCCTGCGAGTGCACGGGCTATTCTCCCGTGTCCCTGGATCATCTGATCTCTCTCGATCTCACTACTATAGTGCGTATGGAGACCGTGCACAGCATGCCAGTCCGCAGGTGATCATGGTATGACACTTCCTGTGGGATATTATGCTGTTGATGCAGTATCGATATCAATATTTTAGGGAGATTATAGATCACTGGTTATAATAGAACGCCTGCAGAGTTTTTGTGTGTTCACGTTGTGTTCTGATACAAGAAAGAGGGAGATTACAGGTGTCTGAAAGAATGGTAATCGTAAGAAAGTGCGATGAAATGTCCGTCGCAAAATTTTTTGCCGTGTTCGGAATGATCTGGGGAATATTCATGGGAGTTCTGCTGGCGCTGAATATCGGTGCAGGGGCATCTGTCATGGGACTTAAGAGTGACAGGTCTGGCGTGGCGATGATCGGGGGCTTTTTCACGATGATCGTTGTCGGCGCCATATTGTTCTTCGTCACCGGTCTTGTGGTAGCGTTTGTCTATAATATTGTTGCAAAAAAGACAGGTGGATTGAAAATGACGGTCGAAATCCCGACTGAGTAGAGCCCAAATCACTCCACTTTGAGTACCATCAGGGTGATATCATCAAATTGTGGTCTTGTTCCCGCAAATGTGGTGATGTCACTGACAATTGAGGTAATGATATCCTTTGCAGGCAGATCTCGCGATGTGTGTATGATGGAAGTGAGTCGCTCGATGCCATACTCCCTGTCCTGTTCATCTGTCGCTTCCGTCACTCCATCGGTGTAGAGAACAACGATATCACCCTGGTCGAGCCTGACCTCGACGGACTCGAGATCCACCTCATCGATGACACCAAGGGCGATACCTCTTGCTTTCAGGAGGTTTATGCCGTCACTGCCGGAGTGGAGCAGCAGGGGCGGGTTATGGCCGGCGTTTATAAAAGTAAGTGTCTTTTTCCGGATATCAAGGATAGCGTAAAAGAGTGTGACGAACATGCTGGTCTTTGAAT
>CAYNXS010000061.1:0-7324 GCA_964401215.1 uncultured Methanolinea sp.
TAGTCCTTTCCTGTTCAGGAACTATTAAATTCCTCTTATGGCAGATGATATCTCCAGAGGTGTGAGAGAAGACCATGCTCGAAGTATTCAAATGCCAGAATTGCAAAAAGATTGTGATGGTCGTCGGTGAGGGGGCCGGGCAGCTTGTCTGTTGCGGGATGCCCATGACACCACAGAAAGAGAACACCGTTGACGCGAGCACTGAAAAGCACGTTCCTGTGATAGAGAAACGTGGTAATGAGATTCTTGTCAGGGTCGGGTCGGTCCCTCACCCCATGGAAGCCTCACATTATATCCAGTGGATCGAGGTTATTTCAGGGAATTCGCTCTATGTCAAAGGCCTGGAGCCCGGGGAGAAACCCGAAGCAGTGTTTCCAGTCTCTTCAGAAGATGTCAAGGTCAGGGCATTCTGCAATCTCCATGGTTTATGGTCAAACAAGCCCCATCACAGGTAACCTGATCCCACCATCTCCTTTTCCATTGCCTGTACCCTATATGGTAAGACTACCAATCCATTCTCATATTCTCTGCCAGTCTGCTGTGCAGATCCACTGACGCAAGGCCTGTAGATCCTCTATGAAAACCCCCGATGGTGCTCCTGAATCCTGCGATCTTGTCCCCCCGCTGCTCGAATTTGACAACATTACGGTGATGAGAGAGGACAAGACACTTCTTGACCGGATTACTGTCACGATTCGTGAAGGTGAGCATATCGCAATCCTGGGGCCAAACGGCTCCGGAAAATCCTCCTTTATCCGGACGGTTAACAGGGAATTCTATCCGGTCTCTTGGGAAAATGACGGGGTAATCTTCCGGGTACGGGGAAAAGACATATGGGATGTCTTCGATCTCAGGTCAATCTTCGGTATCGTATCCGCTGATCTCCAGTATACGTATACGCGAAGTGTAACCGGCAGGGATGTCATCCTCTCCGGGTTCTTCTCGAGCATCGGTCTCTTCAACCACCAGATCACCCCGCAGATGGATGAGAAGGCTGACAATATCATCCGCCTCCTTGAGATAGGGCACCTCGAATCGAGAACCATGGATACCATGTCCTCGGGTGAGGCCCGACGGTTCCTTATCGGACGGGCACTCGTCCACGATCCGAAATCGCTCATCCTTGATGAGCCCACCAACAGTCTTGACCTGCATGCCCTTCACACGTTCCGGGAATCTTTGAGATCAATCGCACAGTCGGGGGTTGGAATCATCATGGCAACGCACAACCTCCATGATATTATCCCCGAGATCTCCAGGATCATCCTGATGAAAGGTGGAAAATTCATCCTTGACGGGCCAAAGGAAGAGGTGTTAAACGATACACACATTGGCAGGTTGTTCAATGTCCCGGTGAAGGTAAGGGAGGAGGAGGGGTGGTATTATGCGACAGGGTATTGAAAATGGGAATTCCGGTTTGATCAGAGTACTTCACAGACCCGTCCTATACTTCCATCCTCAAGGCGCACCTTGATCCCATGCGGATGAAAGGACGACCTGGTGAGTATCTCCTTCACCCTGCCTTCAGTGGTTGTCCCCGTGCCCTGATCCATCTTCCTTACTATTTTCACCCTCGCTCCCGGAAATATCCCGCTCCGCTGGCGACCGTCCTGGCATACCTTTTCAGACAAATCTGAATAATGTGTGTGCGATCTCTTCATGAAATTCTCCCCGGTATCAAGGTATGTAGCAGATTCCAATACCCCATATTACCGATACCTGTTGTGCGTGAATCCAGATATACTCCCGGGCAGGTTATACCCACCTGCTGGTTTTTTATCTATGCTGAAAGATCATCTGGTAGGACGTGATCGAACAATGCAGGAGTACAAGACAATCCCCATGATTGTTATTCTCATAACGCTCATGGCAGGTTTTTCCACGGCGGAGATGACCATGCAGGCCGGTGCAGGAGGACCATCAAGTGTATACACAACCGGCAGCATCTACGTTGCGTCAACCCCAGCGGGGGCGTCAGCAACCCTTGATGGGGGGCACGCCCAGTTGTTCACTCCGGGGACATTCAAGGGAGTTGAGCCGGGTTCCCACAAGGTCGTAATCACGCTGCAGGGATTCCAGCCTTACACAACGACCGTGAAAGTCACGACGGGCACTACCCAGAATGTTTTTGCGAGTCTTCTCCCTGTCACGAATCCAGGAGGGCTCTCTGTGAGTTCAACACCAAAGGGAGCAGGACTCTATGTTGATGATCTCTACATGGGAAAGACAAACCAGATTGTGGGAAACCTTGCAGCCGGCCCGCACACGGTAAAGATAACAGAGGCAGGGTACGAGATATGGCTTGACACGGTTACCGTAAAATCGGGAGAGATCCTGCCAGTTACCGCAATCCTTGCCGCGGAATCTGCCCCCGCTCATGGGGATCTCCTGGTATCGTCGACACCCTCTGGAGCCTCGGTCTATGTGGATGGCGATTATTGTGGATCCACACCATCCGATGATCTCCTGGACATCAACGATATTGCACCAGGCACATACGATGTGACCGTGAAGAAACCGGGATTCATGGATTACACAACAAGAATTAACATTGATGCCGGGGGAAAAGAACGGGTCTTTGCATCGCTCCAGCCGGCAGCCCAGACTGCGGCGAGCGTTGATATCACTTCAACACCGGGTGGTGCTGATGTGTTCGTGAATAATGCCTACATGGGCATCACTCCTCTGACATTCCATGATGTCCAGGAGGGAACCTATACTGTCGAGATCAGGATGCCCGGATACACTACATTCTCCTCATCCGGGCAGGTGATCCCGGGACAGAGCATTCACGTGATCGCTGCGCTCTCCCCTGTTGCAACCCCCGTGCCAACCACAAAGGCACCGATCAGCCCATTCCTGGTGCTGGTATCACTCATCATTGTGGGTCTCGCAGGATCTGTGAGGCTTTTCCGGTTTATTGATCTCCCCAGGTAAATCATTTTTTTCGTTTCACTGCCGTGCCAGATTCATTGGATACGAGATCTCTCCGGAGGCTGGCTATCTCATCACTTTCAGAGGAGATACTGTAGAGCGAGGTGCCGAAGCAGGGTTTTGTAAACGGCAGCAGGATCCTGCCTGCTTTTTCATCAATTCCGATAATCATTGGCCTCTTTAACAGGACCTGGACATCACGGAAGACGAATCCGGGAATGATGGTGTACCATTCCTCACATTCCTTTTTTATCCGGTTCTCTGCCTGCCGCGGAGTGACATTTTTGAGAAGGATTTCTGACCATACCTGATTGAAACAGGGTCCCTGTGGCATTTGTGGAGAGATGGAGTGCATACTTATAATACTATGTGTCCCATCTCCCCTGTTACCGGGTCTTCCCGAACGATTCTCTTCCGCACTCCCGACAGGATCGTGCCGCATCATCAGGGAAGATTGAGCAATGTCATGAGATTCCTGCGAATGTGTTGTGCGAGTTAGTTTTAAATAACATATTGTTATATATTTCTCATACAAGTTAGAAATAAATAACATAGGTGGAGAGATGACCTCGAAAAAACCATCTGTCTTTACATCGCGGGCCTGGATCACGATCATGTTCGTGTTCGGGATTGTCATGATTGGAATCGGGATGTATGATATGATCCTCACACAAAAGGAAACATCCCCGGGCTTTGCCTCCGCGTTCATCAGTGCCGGTTTCGTGCTGACGATCCTCTCAGGCCTCCGTCTCTTGACAGGAGAGAAGAATTATATGCAGGATGAAAGGACAAAGAAGATAGGGGCATACGGGCTCTCCTGGTCCTGGTTCCTGACGTTTCTCGTTCTTTTTGGAATATTCTGGGCAGATTACCTCCGGATCTGGTCCCCTGACGGAAAGACGCTATCAGTGCTCCTTATCCTGCTGATGGGCATCTCGGCCAAAGGATTCCAGTTCTATCTCTTCCGGAAAGGGGATGTAGAGTGATGACTGGGGGAAGGGTGCCATGCAGACCAGAATAAAAGAGTTCCGAGCAAGGAAGAACCTGACCCAGGCTGAACTTGCAGATATGGTGGGAATCCGCAGGGAGACAATAGTGTTCCTGGAATCAGGTAAATACAATCCCTCGCTCAAACTGGCACACCTGGTGGCAAAGGCGCTTGGAACCACCATTGATACCCTGTTCCTCTTTGGAGACGAGGGTGATTACACGGTGATGGAAGAATAACAGGGTAAATGAAAATCCGGCATAGCGGGGTGGTCCGAATGTCGGGGAATGAGGATTCTCCCGGTATTACCCAAGGTATCTCCAGGAACCAGGAGGAACGTGGATCTCAAACCGTGCACCCTCGCCGGATTTACCAGTCTCCCTTATGAGAATCCCGGTCATTGAGAGGATATCACGTGAGATTGCGAGCCCGAGTCCGGTATGCTTCCCGTGGCCATACAGGAAAATAGTTTCTTTCTCTTCATCACTGATCCCCACACCATCATCCTCGAATACCAGGAGCAGTTCTCCGCCCTGTCCCTCTTCTGTCCAAATCCGTACCGAGGTGAGGCCTTCCCCATGCCTGATGGCATTATCAAGCAGGTTTGAGAGTACCTTGACTGCAAGCGGATCGGAGAAGACCTCAATGTGTCCAACATGAGTGATGATGCCGATGCCTTCATGCGGGATATCATCCACTGCACTCTTGACCATGTATTCCAGAACCTGCCATTTCGGCTGGTTTGACCCTATATCCTGGTATTCACGGGTAAACTTGAGATGACGGGCAATCTTGTCGACCAGCTGTATGCACGAGGCCAGGTAAGAATCGTAGGATGGATCGCTCTTGTCCTGCTGGATTAGCTCAAGATATGCCGAGAGTGCGGTGACCAGGTTGCTGATATCATGTCTGGTCAGCTCGGTCAGGAGCGATATCTTCTGGTTGGCAATGCGGAGAGCTCTTTCGGATTGCTTCCTGGCTGTAATATCCCGAATCAGAACAACAATACCGGCCGGATCACCTCCGGGCTCTCTGACAAGCGCCCCTGCAATGCTCACGGTCATGGGAGATTCATCCCCGAGCACGGCTTCAACATCGGTGACAATACCCCCGTCCACGACCTTGTTTCTGATTGCACGGTATTCCTCACAGGGTAAATATAACTCGATTTCCCTGCCCGTGAGGGCTCCGTCTTCCACTCCGAAGATACCTGATGCTGCGGAATTGGCCGAAATTATGTTGCCGGACATGTCAACCAACAGCAAACCGTCCGGCATTGCCCGGATAATATCCGGCACTGCAGTTTCGGGACTTAGGATAAAGAGGCCATACCTGAGGATCGCATGGGTGATGATCAGGGCAAAGATCACAGTCCCGATGAAGACCAGGTTTGGGACATATATGCCCGCTAAAGGAAGAATCAATCCCGATAATGTGCCGAAAATGATGATGATGATGAGCCCGATGCTGACCAGCCTGCACTGCTGGCGGATATTCCCTGCCGGGGTCGTGCGCCATCTCGAAAATGCCAGCCAGGTCACCCACGCAATCAGGATGAACGAATAGGCAACTTCCGCATAATACACGATGCTCCCTGGGACCGGGATGTACACCCAGCCGAGCCCGTCCATATACACCACAGTAAAGATGGTTTTTGTCAGAAATCCCAGCAGGGAGAGTATAGCCGCAGGAACGTAGAGAAGCACTACAAGGAGCCAGGATCTCTTCTGCCCTGAGAGAGTGTGCCCGGTAAACGTAAAGAGAAAATGGGCGGTGAAAGCAACGACAAATGGCCAGAGCGAACTGAATTTGAGCCAGATCCACATGCCCTCATACGTGCCCGTATGCCAGATGAGGAATTCCCCAAGAGCCCAGTAGGTCGCGGCTAACATCACCGCAAGGAACTGCCGGTTGATCGGGGAACCTGGGTTCTTTGCGTAGACGAAAACACCGAGGCTGATAGTAATGAACGCAGTCAGAAGGCAGAAATAAACAAGGATTGTGAAAATCAACATGTGTATCCTGGAGACAAGTGATTGAGGAGCGAGGACCGCCTAATTCTTAATTCCAGCAGAACACTGCCTTTCACCTGCTGATGACTCTGTCGCAGAAGGAGAAAACGCTTGTGCACCACGAAATTCACGTGCAGGATAGTGGATTTATTCAATGCGAGTAGTGATGCCCTGAACAAACATGGAGATGAAGAGGATTCCACTGTGATGGTGGCCTCCTTGACGCTCTTTTAAAAAAAAAACAACCGGGGTATGATTCGTGTGTGCCAGGTACCCCAGTTCCTTGGATAGTTATGAGACTCTCATGATCCACCGTGGAGAGATTGCCTTCGTGGGGCAGAACTCCCGGCATTTGAAGCACCCGATGCAAAGATTTTGGCGGTCTGCATCTGCTTTATGGGTACGATGATCAACATGAAACACCCCCATGGAACACATCTCCACGCATTTCCCGCACCCGTTACAGAAGATTCGATCGACATACACCTCCATAAGGAGCGTGGGGGAGGGGCTTATCTCCAAAAAATTCGCCTGATGTAGGTATCGTCAGGACAACGAAAAAGATTGTTGGTCAAATGAACAGTGAGCGTTTCCAGGCTTAAGCATCCCACTTTTCCGTTGAATGTAAGAAAATTCCTTTATCAGGCTTCTCCTCTCCGATTGGATCTCTCCTCCTGCACCAGATAGCCTAACAAAATCTCCTGTGTCCCTCACAGCCCTTCGCCTCAAAAAATATCCTGTTAACCTTATGTGCATCACACAACATGATGTCCATGGATCACTGAATCCCGGATATAGAAAAGCATGAAGAACTTATTGTATTTCCACCGACACTTTTTTTATGCGTTCTATCTCATCCTGGCGAACACTGTTCTTTTGTATCATTCTTCTCCTGACTGCTGCTCATGCTTCTGCGACAATAGTGCCGCGACAGGTTTTAGTAAATCCCCCGGGAGGGAGCCTGATCGGGGGATCCCCCGTGGACGTCTCAGGAGAACTGGAGATAATCCCTTCCGGGGCCACGACATTTGCAGAGACTCACACGCTCTCCCTCTCAACCGATCTCAATGATGCACGCTGGGAGGTCGTCGTCTATATTGATGGTGTGCAGGGTGCAGTCATCCCCAAAGAGGGGAGCCGCGTGTATGTCAATGGATTCCTTCTGTCGTACCCCACAACAAGGGACGTGAGTGTTCGCGTTCTCCTGAAAGGAACTGTTCCACCTGATACGGGCAGCAGGGAACTTATGGTCCTCCGCGTTGCAGAACTGAACACACAGGGAAACATTGTCAGTGAATCAGAGAACACGGTGACACTCGCTATGACCGATTCCGGGACACAATCCATTCCTTCCCTGACAGAGGGGCAGTCTCATGTGGCCACACCTGCC
>CAYNXS010000061.1:7424-8808 GCA_964401215.1 uncultured Methanolinea sp.
TTCAGCCTGATCCCCTGATCCCCGCTTCCATCGGTGTAAAATGGTGTCCCGGGAAGGATTGCCACCTTCTTTTCAAGCGCCCGCTTCCAGACCTCCATCGCAGAGCATTTCTTCGGAAGTGTGAGCCATATGAACATCCCGCCATCAGGCCGTGTATACGAGACCTCATCGGGGAAATGATCGTCCATGAGGCGGAGCATGTGCGTACACTGCATTCTGTATGCCTCGATGATGCGGGAGATGTGCAGGTCGATATCGTTCTCTCCAAGATACCTGCACAATATCCTCTGGCACAGGATATTCGAGTGAAGGTCAGACGCCTGCTTGGCAGTGACCGCCTGGTCGATGATCTCCCTGCTTGCGCACAGCCAGCCGAGTCTTATTCCCGGCGCAACGATCTTTGAGAAGGAGCCGAGCAGGGCTACATCCTCCCTTGGGAGCAGGGTGCCGAATGATGGTCTTTTCTCTCCTGTGAACCGGATCTCACCGTAGGCATCATCCTCTATCAGGAGCGTTCCCGAGTCTTCGTATATCCCGGCAAGCTCCTCCCGGCACCCTGTGGAATAGGTGATCCCTGATGGATTCTGGGAATTGGGAATGCAGTATGAGAAGACAGGGCGTGCCCTGTCCAGAGTTTCGGCCAACTTTCCGGGGTCCGGCCCTTCTTCACCGAGGGGGACTGCATGGAATTGCGGCATGTACTGAGAAAATGCCTGGATGGCACCAAGGTATCCCGGTGCTTCGATCATGGCCGGGTCACCCTCGTTGATAAATATCCTTCCGAGGATGTCCAGCGTCTGCTGGGATCCATGGGTGATAAGAATCTCTTCCGGATCGACGGAGAAGCCGAACCTTTTTTCGTACCTTCCCGCGATCCACTCCCTGAGAGGCATATACCCCTCTGATGTCGCGTACTGGAGTGCAGCGCAGCCATCTTCCGAAAGTACCTGTTCTGCTGCCTTTGCCACCCCTGCAGTATCAAGAAAAGCCGGGCTTGGAAGTCCGCCTGCAAATGAGATGATGTCGGGTCGTTCGGTGACTTTCAGGATCTCCCTGATCATTGATCGGGGTGTCGAACGGATCCTCCTTGAGAACCGGTATGGAGTACAGGACGACATGCGTGTGCCTCGTTGAGAACAATAGTGTGGATGTTCTTTGGTAATCAATCTATCATGATTGATCAGTACTAATAAAACACGCTCTGATACATGACGTCTTTCCGCGCTTCGTTCTCCGTCATGGTCCTTATCATGGACTGGATTCCATGCCCATTCCACTTCTTTTATGGTTCAGGATTCGTATTCATTTTCCATGGACCATCCCGGCCGCACATTCATGGAGATGACCAGGTACGAGCATGTCTCCACATCTGACCAGTCCAGGG
>CAYNXS010000062.1:0-8484 GCA_964401215.1 uncultured Methanolinea sp.
GGTGCACCGCCCTCGCGGGTGACCATCATGTCATCGACCCGGATCAGCATGATTGCCGCTTCGGTCGCGCTCTGGATGGCCTGGCGCTTTGAACGCTGGGGTTCGATGACGCCTTCCTTTTTCATGTCGATGATCTTTCCGTTGTAGACGTTCAGACCGGCGTTCTTCTGTCCCTTTTCATGGGCGTTCTTCAGGTCGACCAGCTTGTCAATGGGGTTGTACCCTGAGTTCTCAGCGAGGGTTATCGGGATCACTTCAAACGCATTGGCATACGCTTCAACGGCCATCTGCACACGACCACCGACATTATCGGCATAATCGCGGACTTTCATGAGGATCTCGGTCTCCACTGCCCCTCCACCGACCACGAGTTTCTTGTCCTCCATCGCGTCCATGACGACACGGGTTCCGTCGACGACTGCCCTCTCGAGCTCGTCAAGCAGGTACTCGGTCGATCCCCGCAGCAGGATGGTCACCGTCTTCGGGTTCTTGCATCCCGAGATCTTGATGAACTCTGCATTGTCGAGCTGCTCGACCATCTCTGCCTGGCCCAGCATCTCGGGGGAGAGCTCGTCAACCTTGTTGGCGATCTGGGCATTGAGGGCTTTTGCAGCGAACTTCATGTCCTTCTCGGGGACGTCTTCAACCGCGAGAACCCCTCCCTTCGCGAGGTAGAAGGAGACTGCATCGGCAAGGCCTTTCTGGCAGATGAGGACGTTTGCCCCGCTCTCGATGACCTTATCGGCGAACCGCTTCAGGGCCTGCCTCTCCTGTTCCGAGAACGCACTGACCATATCGCTCGAGCTGATGTGAATCTTCTGCTTCACCTGGGTCTTCTTGATCTCCATGGGGCTTGCAACGAGCGCGATCCGTGCATTCTTGATCTTGCGGGGCATGTCCTCGCTGATTCGGGTCTTGTCAATCACCACGCCGCGAACCAGCTCTGCATCATCCATGGTCTCTCCAGACTGCTTCTTGATCAGGACATTGTCCTCGTCTGCGATGATCTTTTTCCCATCCTTCTCGGAAATGGCCATGACCGCGTCGACAGCAATCCCGTTCAGCTTGTGTTTGACCGACTCAATCGACTTCCCTGTCATCGCGGTATCGGCGATCTTGATCAGGCTCTCCCTGTCGTAGGGATCGATTGAGAAAGAGAGCTCGTCCAGGATTTCCAGAGCCTTCTTCATGCCAAGCCTGTAGCCCTCTGCAATCACCGTGGGGTGGATCTTCCGCTCGATCAGCTGTTCGGCCTTCTCCATGAAGGACCCGACAAGCACCACTGCAGTGGTCGTCCCGTCTCCCACTTCTTCATCCTGGGCCCTTGCAACCTCGATGACCATCTTTGCACCCGGGTGCACCACCGAGATATCCTGGAGGATGGTCGCCCCATCGTTGGTGATGGTCACATCGCCTGTTCCTTCGACGAGCATCTTGTCCATGCCACGGGGTCCAAGGGTCGTCCGGACCGCACTGGCAATTGCCTTTGCAGCCGCAATATTCGAGCGCTGGGCTTCTAAACCCCTGTTTCGCTCAACGTTCTCTTTAAGAATGATAATCGGTTGTCCACCAAGCATAGCGATTCCTCCGATGTTGTAAAAGATGGAATTAAACTTCTATATAAACCAATCTATTTTTCAAAAAAGGAAAGAGTGGAATTTCAGTCAATGCGGGAAATCTTAAAGAGGGAATATACAGGGACGCCATCAATGTCCCGCAGCCCGCGCTTGTCGAAGATCACCCAGATGGCGATCGGTGTCGCTCCATGGCGGCGCATGTACTTGATCACGTCCTGCATGGTATTTCCGGATGTGATGACGTCATCAATGATGACGCACCGCTCCCCCGTGACCGATGCAAAGTTCCCGCTTATCGATCCAACAGGCGGGTCCTGGGTGCTGTGCTTGGCCGGGTGGTAGATTGCCAGCTTGATATCCTCTTCGACGGCAATCAGGGTGGCGAGCGGGATACCCGAAATGGAAATCCCCACGGCAAGGGTGGGGAAACGGTCTGAATATCCTTCCTCCTTCTCTCCTTCTTCGAGTGCGGCGTAATAGCGCTTGAGGAGCATCATTGCCATTCCGTCAAGAAGAGGGCCCTGGCCGCTCACCGCAGTCCAGTCGATATGTACATCCTTCGGAATGGCAGATCCTTTCTGCTGGGTCAGGAGCCACGTCACCGTCTCCATCGAAAGAGAGAGTTCATCGGCTATCTGCCCGGGGCTGTGACCTTCCGAGAGGAGCATCCTGGCTTTCTGGATCAGCTCGTCGAGCGACGACATGGTGAAAAAATGTGCTTGGAGCTACTTAATGGTTCTTTTTGGCAAGGCTCCGCAGACGGGGCATTCATCCGGGCCATCAGCATATCTCCCGCATCCCGGGCACCTGAACCTCCATGTCCGTTTCCTCGCCTTTCGCTGCTGCAGGGAAGTTACGGGAATACCAAGGTGATGCGCAACGTTCTGGAGGGCAAAATCATCGGAGATTACCCCTGCGGAGATCTCGAGTGCGAGGGCCAGTATCTCCCTGTCTGCCAGGGAGAGGACTTCCCTGTCACCGCTCCCAGCCGATGCCTGTTCAATCCTCTCGAGAGATTCCCTGGCAGGGCTCACTACCCTGAGGCCTGATGCAGAGAGGGCTTCAAATCTGCAGCGGGACCTGGCATCGTTGAGTTCATCAACGACGAGAGGAGTGGTGAAGATCTCTCCCTCGAAGGGAATCTCGAGAAAGAATGCCGTTGCATCAAGCACCCGTCGCATATCCCATCAACCTTCACGTACTGTTCTGGCGGTCAGAAACTACCACGAATCCCTTCGGCTATTGCAGTGCCCGCGGTATAACGGCTGCATGCCTGCTCAAGGGTATCGCTGCAGGTCACTTCCCGAATTCCCTTTGCGAGGAGCCGGAGGTACGCCCCCTCTGCCAGGACTCCGTGCACGCACACCGAGGAGACACTCTTTGCTCCCTGTGCACCGAGCATTGCCGCAGAAGTCGCGAGTGTTCCTCCTGTTGAGATAATATCATCAACAATCACCACATCGCGGTCTTTCACCTCAAGGTGCTTGGGCTCGATGCGAACCTCATCACCGGTAATGCGGACCTTCTCGAGATGATCGTGCTGCCAGCCGCAGGTGCCGGCAACCTGCGACGCGAATTCCGCTGCACCATCGTCCGGTGCCAAAATGAGGGGATTTTGACGTGGCTGCAAGGAGAGGTAGCGGCCGATCTCTGCTGCGAGGCTGATATCCTGTGCAGGGACACGAAAATGGGTAAGCACCCTCCTGTCATGCACGTTCACGGTGAAGACTTTTGCTACCCCGCACGAGAGCGCCCGTGCAATCGCCCGGGCGCTGAGTGGCTCACCGGGATTGAACTTCTTGTCCTGCCTTGCATACCCAAGGTAGGGAACCACAAGGGTACACTCCGAACCTTCGCATGCGTCAATGAGGAGAAGGAGCTGGACCAGTGCATCGGCATCGGGAACACTTCCCACGATGACCATCTCTTTCTCAGGAGCATCCATCCGCAGGTAGTGTTCACCATCGGGAAAACGGGTGAACCGCACCCCGCCCAGCCGGCAATCAAGGGCGTGTGCGACGTGTGCAGCCAGTATTTGTGAATATTCCGTGCCTACAACCAACATATCCTCTACCTCAGGCTGAAAGTACTTAAACGAGCAGGAATAAATTATATCTCTATCTCAGGCAGAGAAGAGGTCATTTTTCGCATGGTAACCGATCAGAGTGTCGAAGACAGTAAGGATGAGGAAACCCCCGTGGAAGTTGCTATGGAGAACTCCTCGCAGGTGGAAGTTCCCCCGTCCCTCATCGACCAGGTAATCGGCCAGGAACATGCTGTCGAGGTCATCAGGAAGGCGGCTACGCAGAGGCGCCACGTGATGATGATCGGGAGTCCCGGTACCGGGAAATCCATGCTGGCAAAGGCCATGGCAGAACTGCTCCCCAAAGAGGAGATGCAGGACATCCTGGTGTACCCGAACTCGGATGACCAGAACAATCCCATCGTAAGGACAGTTCCCGCAGGCAGGGGAAAGCAGATCGTGGGTGCACACAAGGCTGAGGCGAGGAAGAAGATCCAGCTCCGGAATACCCTCGTTATGCTCCTCATGATCGGTATCATCGGCTATGCCTTCCTCACCTACCAGTGGCTCATGGGGGTCATTGCTGCAGCATTCATATTCATGGCACTTCGCTATGCCACTCCCCGGGAGGAGTCAATGGTCCCGAAACTCCTCGTCTCAAACGATACGACAACGGTTGCTCCCTTCATCGATGCCACGGGATCGCATGCAGGGGCACTCCTTGGTGATGTCAGGCACGATCCGTTCCAGAGCGGCGGCCTCGAGACTCCCAGCCATGACAGGGTGGAAGCAGGAGCCATACACCGCTCCCACAAGGGGGTTCTCTTCATCGACGAGATCAACACGCTGACCCCCCATTCCCAGCAGAACCTCCTCACTGCCCTCCAGGAAGGGGAGTTCCCGATCACGGGGCAGAGTGAGAGGTCAAGCGGCGCCATGGTCAGGACCGAACCGGTCCCCTGCAAATTCATCATGATCGCGGCAGGAAACCTCGACGCCATCCAGGGGATGCACCCGGCGCTCCGTTCCCGTATCAGGGGATACGGGTACGAAGTCTACATGAGCGAGAGCATGCTTGACACCCCGGAGAACAGGGAAAAATTCATCCGTTTCATTGCCCAGGAAGTGAAAAATGACGGGAAAATCCCCCACTTTGACAAGGGAGCGATGGAGGAGATCATCCGGGAAGCCCGGAGGCGATCCAACCGGAAAGGCCACCTCACGCTCAAACTCCGGGATATCGGGGGACTCATCCGCGTCGCAGGAGACCTCGCACGTCAGGATGGGTCCGAGGTGACCACGGCAGATCACGTGATTGCCGCCAAGAAGACCGCGAGATCCATCGAGGATCAGGTCTCCGATGAATACATCCACCGGAGCAGGGAGTACGAACTCACGGTCGTCGAAGGAACAAGGATTGGCCGCGTGAATGGGCTCGCGGTGATGGGAAGCGACTCAGGCTCCGTACTGCCGATCATGGCAGAGGTCACCCCTGCACAGGGAGCGAGCGGTACGGTGATCGCCACGGGTATGTTGAAGGAGATTGCCCAGGAATCCATCAAGAACGTGAGTGCGATTCTCAAGAAATTCACGGGAAAGGACATCAAGAACATGGATGTCCATATCCAGTTCATCGGAACCTACGGCGGGGTAGAGGGCGACTCAGCCTCGATCAGCGTGGCAACCGCGGTCATCAGCGCGATAGAGAGCATCCCTGTTCGCCAGGATATCGGCATGACGGGATCCCTGTCTGTCAGGGGGGATGTACTCCCTGTGGGCGGTGTGACCTTTAAGATTGAAGCAGCTGCCAAGGCCGGGATCAAAACTGTGCTTATCCCGAGAGCAAACATCGACGATGTCCTGATCGAGGAACGCTACAAATCCCTTGTCACCATCATCCCTGTCGACTACATCGAGGACGTGCTGAAGATTGCACTCGTGCCTGAAAACCGCGAGGGTTTCCTCTCAAAGCTCCGGAAGATGGCATCAACCCCTTCCGGACCATTCCTCGACAGCACCGGAATTTCAACCTCCACGGCGTGAAGCTATGGAGGGCATCCGCTATTTTGATGTTCGGCACGTCACGGGCACGGTCACCCACATCGACATCGACAATACCAGGGTCGAATCCGCAGGAACCTCGTTCATCGACCGTGCCATCATCAGGGTTCTTGGTGATAAGGGCTGGGGCATCCTCGCAATCGACGCGTATACGAGGCCGAACGGCAGGTCGTTTGACGAACTGCTGGAACGGGCAGGAAGCCTTGCATCTCTCACGGGTCATACAGTATCTCTCGCCGAGGTCCCCGGTGGGATAATCCCTGTCCCGGGACTCAGGGAGGATCCCGGGGATGTTGACCTGGAGGAGAAGCAGGAGCTCCTCTCAGGGATCGAGAAGAACGCACGCATTGACGGTATCAAAAGCACCCGGGCCAGTTACATCGAACGAATCGAGAAGGTTCAGTTCGAGAATAGTTCTGGCGATGAGTATTCGTATTCGCTGTGCAGGTCAGGGTTCTCAATCATGGCCATCGCGGAACGGGAAGGTGACATGCAGATGGGGTATGTGAGAAAGCATGCCCTCCAGGACTTCAACCTCAGGCACCGCCAGGAATGCGGGAACGCTGCGGCGCTGAGGGCGATTGCACTCCTCGATGCCCGGGCGCCACGCGGGGGTGCAATGAATGCGGTACTCGATCCCGAACTTGCAGGGGTATTCGCCCACGAAGCAGTCGGCCATGCGAGCGAGGCCGATCTCGTCCAGGAGGGTGGGTCGGTCCTTGCGGGCACCATTGGCCAGCAGATCGCGAGCCCTTCGGTCACCATCGTCGACGATCCTTCGCTGCCGGAGTTCGGATTCGAACCGCTTGATGCCGAAGGCAGCCGTGTGGGAAGGACTGAGATCATCAGGGATGGGACGGTCCAGGCCTTCCTGCACAACCGGGAGACACTTGCCGCAGTAGGACACGGCCATGCAGGAAATGCACGGGCCATGGCGGGAGAGCCTCCCCAGGTGAGGATGAGCAATACCTTTATTGAAAACGGGGACAGCTCGTTCGATGAACTCGTCAGTGAGTGCCGGTCAGGGATCCTTCTCAAAGGGTCCAGGGGAGGGCAGGTTGATCCCGGCAGGGGAATCTTCCAGTTCAATGCCGAGTACGGGTATCTGATCGAGCATGGAGAACTCGGGGAGATGGTGAGAGATGTGTCGCTCTCGGGTGAGATCCTCACAACGCTGCATGCCATCTCACTCTGCGCAGGGGATAAGAAAATGCACCAGGGATATTGCGGGAAGGGAGGACAGAGCGTCCCGGTGAGCGATGGGGCACCCCATGTTCTCCTCATCGATGCGGTGGTGGGTGGCAGTGGAACTCATTGATCAGATCCTGCACGAAGGAAAACAACGGGTTGACGAACTTGAAGTCTACCTTTTCTCGGGTTTTTCAGTCACCGCCAGGTTAACACGGCACGAGATTCATTATGCTTCGGGAGCACAGCAGCAGGGCCTCTCTCTCCGGGTGATTCACAAGGGGCATATCGGGACCTCTGCAACCATGAACCCGGAGACCTGGAAGCCCTGCATGGATGCTGCGATCGCCAGTGCCTCACTCGCCACACCCCAGGACTGGGAAGGACTTCCGGGTCCGGAGGACCTTGATACGACGCCGGTGAATTTTGATCCCGATGTCACGCCGGATGCAGAGACCGCGAAAACGCTTCTTTCAGAACTGGTTGATGGAACGAAAGCCTATCCTGTCGAGATCACATCAGGGAGTGCCGAGATCTCAAGGTATACCGGAATCCTTGCCAATACCCGTGGACTCTGTTACCACGACATGGAGAGCATGGTGAGCGTCGGGGTGGAGACGATCATCGGGCAATCAACAGGATACGAGTCCGATACTTCATGGAAGATGGACATCGATCCGCAAAGCGTGGGTGAAAAGGCAGCCTGCCTGGCACACACTTCACAGAACGGAAAGGATATCGCGTCCGGCCACTACGACATTGTTCTTTCCCCGATGGCCTTCGCCCAGCTGCTGGGGGGAGTCTTCCTTCCCGCACTGAGTGGGAAGAGTGTTCACGCAGGGCGTTCCCGCCTCGCATCCCTGCAGGGGCAGCAGGTCATGGACAGAACGCTCTCCCTTCGTGATGACCCCTTCCACCCCCGTGGTCTCTCAAGCTGCAGGTGGGACGGCGAGGGGACTCCCACAAGAGTGGTGAACTTCGTCGAGAACGGCATCCTCAGGGAATTTGCGTACGATCTTAAGACTGCATACCGGTACGGAAAGAAGACTACAGGAAGTGCGGTCAGGGGAGGACACGGCGGAGCCCCGACCATCGGGACCCATACATTAACGCTCGACGGGAGAGAGGAAAACCTGCGGGAAGGCCGCGTGATCCATGTCAACGACGTGGTAGGAGCTCATACCGCCAATCCCCTCACCGGAGATTTCTCTGTCGAACTCTCGAACGCGTATGTGCTCCAGGAAGGAACTGTCGAATTCCCGGTAAGAAAGGCGATGCTCTCCGGAAATGTATTCGATGTCCTGATGGAGACCGGGGGAATTTCAAAAGACACGAGGGTTGTCGGCTCCATGGTCCTCCCTGAGATACAATTAAAAAACCTGGCGATCATTGGTAGTTAAGCATGAATGTTGATATTGCGGTCCTGATTGCGGGAATTCTCATCGCAGTAGCACTCTTCTTCCTTCTCAAAGACATAACGAAACTTATCATCAACTCCATCCTGGGTCTCCTGATCCTCTTCTTCATGAACCTGTTCAACATCATGGGGAGCCTTGGAAGACCCGAGATCCCGTACTCGCTCGTGAACGTCCTGCTCTGCATTCTTGGGGGAATACCCGGTGCAATCATCGTGAT
>CAYNXS010000063.1:0-8469 GCA_964401215.1 uncultured Methanolinea sp.
CCTCGCTGCCTGCCAGCCTGTCAGGGAGCACGAGGTGCCTGATGATGAGACCTCGGTCTGCAATCCCACTGGCAACAACAAGGTCTCCCACCTGGCGCTGCATCTCCATAATTGCCCCCTTCATGATGTCGACATATCCCGGAGCATCTGAGAGTGAGAGAGCCACCTCGTTGCATCCATATTTGGCGTCCGGCATATAGATATCGAATATTCCATCAAGCAGTTGCAGGGTCTCTCCTGAATCATACGTGCCGGTATTATAGACAAGCGGAATATCAAGGCCCTTTTCAGCCGCAATGAGGATCGCTTCAAGTATCTGCGGCACGAAATGGGTCGGGGAGACGAAGTTGATATTATGGCAGCCCTTCTCCTGGAGATCACCCATTATTGCTGCCAGTTCTTCGCAGGTAATCTCCCTCCCGTATCGATCCTGGCTGATCTCGTAGTTCTGGCAGAAGACGCACCGCATGTTGCAGCCGGTCAGGAAGATTGTCCCTGAGCCGTACTTTCCCACGAGTGGCGGCTCCTCGCCGAAATGGGGGCCATATGACGAGACGACCGGGAGAATGCCGCTCCTGCAGTACCCGACTTCACCGGCGAGCCTGTCGACTCCGCATACTCTCGGGCATACCCGGCAGGGAGAGAGCATCGCCCGGGCGGCCTCCACGCGTCTGGAGAGTTCACCGGATTTTAAAAGTTGGAGATAGGATGGCACCACCATGGTAAAGATCTGCGACTCCGTTTAGAAGTGTTTGGCATGAAACAATCATGCTGCTTTCTTCTAATAAAACCAGGTACCGCAATATGGACGAGGGGTCCTATCATGCATTGGAAGCCTATGGTTTCAAGGGGGGGTCTCTAAAGGATATGGGATTCTGCTATTTTCCGTATTCTTTCTTATGTGAACAGGAATTTTCACCCTCTAAAATAAGGAACAATCCAGGGCGCATTCACTCCATGTGGGAAAGCACATAAAGGGCGAGCGATATAGGACTACCAACGACTCTTCCCAAGAGGAATGAGCCAGATGGAGGTTTGACTGAAATGGTAACACTCACTCCGGAGATGAAAGAAACCTTCTCCAAGGTAAATCTCTTCCCGGTGGCAACCGCATCCAAAAAGGGTGTCCCAAACGTTGCCCCCATTGCATTCGTGATTTTGGTGGATGATGAGACACTCTGGCTTGCTGATAACTTCATGCACAAGACTCTTGCCAATGTGAAGGAGAATCCTCATGCGGCGATATACGTCTACGACTCCTACCTGAAGAGGTGCTTCCAGATCAAGGGATCAATCGACATAAAGACGGCCGGGCCGGACTATGAGAAGATGAAGAAGATGGTGCATGAGAAGAAACCGGGACTCCCCGCAAAAACTCTCCTTGTGATGAAGATCACCGAGGTCTTTGAATGCAATCCCGGACCCCATGCCGGGAAGAAGCTCCTTTAAAAAGAGATTTATTCCTTCTTTTTCTTCCCCTGCTCGACGAGCCTTGCCTGTATCCCGTAATATGCCGAGACACCGATTGCGTGGCACTGGTCGATAGTGGTAGTATCGAACGAGACAAGGTCTCCCGAGTAGATGCCCTCCTGGGATGAACGTCCCAGCACCCTGCAGCATCCTTTGTAGAGCTGCACATCCACCCTTCCCGATACTCGTTCCTGGGAACGGGAGATGAATGCATTCAAGTCGTGGAAGAGGGGTTCATGAACAAGACCCATGTAGGCGAGTTCAGACCATTTTTCATCGACGGTGTGCTTAAATGCGAGTTCCTGGCGGGTCAGGGTGAGGTGTTCCAGGTCCTTATGTGCAGCGAGGAGCACAGTTGCCGCCGGGTGCTCGTAGATCTCCCGGGCTTTCAGGCCGAGGATGCGGTCCTCGATCATGTTGTTCCTGCCGATACCATGCGTTCCGGCAAGCACGTTCAGTTTCTGGATCAGGTCGTATCCTGCATACTCCTTGTCATTCAGGCGGTGGGGAACACCCTTGTGGAAGTCGATCGAAATGATCTCCGGCTTGGCTGGAGCTTTTTCAGGGGATACGCTCCATGCATAGATCTCTTCCGGGGGATGGTATGCAGGATCCTCGAGCTGCCCTCCCTCGATACTCCTGCTCCAGATATTCTCATCCACGCTCCATGGCTTGTCCTTTGCGACGGGGACCGGAATATTATGCTCCTTTGCATACCCGATCTCCCAGTCCCGGGTCAGGTTCAGCTCCCGGATGGGGGCGATGACCTCGAGACCTGCCATACGGAAGATGAAATCGAACCTGAGTTGATCGTTCCCCTTTCCGGTGCATCCGTGAGCAACGGCGGTTGAACCCTCGAGTGCGGCGATCTTCGCGACTTCTTCTGCAATGAGCGGACGGGCGAGGGCGGTGCCCATCGGGTAGCCCTCGTAGGACCCGTTTGCCCTGATTGCCGGGAAAATGTATTCGTTCACGAATTTTTCCCGGGCATCGATGGTGTAGTGCTTGTCAGCGAGTTTTTTCCCTTTCTCGGTGGCTACCCTGATCTCCTCGTCCCGCTGGCCGACATTGACCGCGACCGTGATCACCCTGTCATAGTCGTATCGCTCTTTTAAGAGCGGGATACAGATCGAGGTGTCGAGCCCGCCGGAATATGCCATTACTATGGTTCCTTTTCCCATTCACTCACTCCGATGGTATGATTCTCCTGGTGATACCTATTCATGTACCTCTGCCGCAGTATAAAGGGTATTCCGGGCTGCGGATACAGAATTCCGGAATAAGTGAAAATGCAGGCATTGAGAAAGAATTCCAATCCTAAAGATCATGATGAGAATTGTGAATTTTTATGAGATGAATGGGGGTTGGTAAACAGTGGCTTCCAATCACGAGGCACCAAGGTAATGCGAGAGCGGCTCTATGGTGATCCGCTCCTTCTTGATAGCTTCGATGGCAAGTCCCGCTGCCCGCGCTGCCTGGATGGTGGTGATATAGGGGACACCGTAGTCCACGGCGACCCTCATGATCTGGTAATGGTCCTGTCGCGACTGCTTATCAGTGGGGGTGTTGATGATCATCCGGATCTCTCCCCTCCGGAGGAGGTCTATGACATTGGGCGAACCCTCCTGGACCTTTCGTACAAGCTGTGCAGGGATTCCTGCCTCTGTCAGGTAATCAACCGTCCCGGATGTCCCATACAGTGAGAGGCCAATCTCTTTCAGTTTCCTCGCAATCGGGATCACCTCATCCTTCTGCTCCTTTGAGATGGAGATGAAGATGTTCCCTTCAAGGGGGATCGTATTGTCCGCTGACACACTTGCCTTGTAATAGGCACGGCCAAAGTCGTAGTCGATTCCCATGACCTCCCCCGTGCTTTTCATCTCAGGTCCGAGCACTGTGTCGACCCCGGGGAGCTTGTTGAAGGGGAGGAGCACCTCTTTGACTGCAACGTGAGTGTAGGGCTTGTCCCTGTACTCCATGTCCCGGAGTTTTTTCCCGATCATGGTCTTTGCGGCGATCTTTGCAAGCGGGATTCCTGTCGCTTTTGAGACGAAGGGAACCGTGCGGCTCGCCCTCGGGTTTGCCTCAAGCACATAGACAATATCATCCTTGACCGCAAGCTGGATATTCACGAGTCCCACGACACCCAGGCCCAGCGCAATCTTTTTTGTATATTCCTTTACGCGTTCCAGGATCGATGGTTTGAGGGACTGAGTAGGGATCACGCACGCCGAATCACCGCTGTGAACCCCTGCCTGCTCGATATGCTCCATGATGCCGCCGATGAGAACCTCTTCGCCATCGCACACGGCATCCACATCAAGTTCTATAGCGTTCTGGATGAAGGAATCAATAAGGACGGGGTGGTTCCTGCTGACCCGTACCGCCTCTTTCATGTAACTCTCAAGCTCGATCTCATCGTGGACGATCTCCATTGCCCGGCCGCCAAGGACATAGGACGGCCGTACCAGCACGGGATACCCGATCGTTGCTGCCTTCTTCCTCGCTTCTTCAAGCGAATACGCGGAACTGTTCGGCGGGCTTGGAATGCTGAGCGTATCGAGGAGGACGCTGAACCGGTCCCTGTCTTCTGCAATATCCATGGAATCGGGGGATGTCCCGAGCACTCTCGTCGGGAGATTGAGCCTCCTGCATTCCTTGTCGAGGGGAACCGCAAGGTTGACCGCGTTCTGGCCACCGAACTGGACCATTACCCCCATGTAATTATCCTTCATGAGAATGTGCATCACATCTTCAAGGAGCATCGGCTCGAAGAAGAGGCGATCCGAGGTATCGAAATCGGTGGACACCGTCTCCGGGTTGTTATTGACGATGTGCACTTCCACGTTCTCTTCACGGAGGGCTTTTACCGCGTGGACCGTGCAGTAATCGAATTCTATTCCCTGTCCGATACGGATCGGGCCTGATCCGAGGATCAGTATCTTCTGGCGATCGTTCCTGGGAATCTCGCATTCGGTATCCCATGTCGAATAGAAATACGGGGTCTTTGCGGGAAATTCTGCGGCACAGGTATCCACCATCTTGAACGTGGGTTCTCCTGCAATTTCCTTGACCTTCTCAACCGGAAACCCTGAATCCCTGGAAATTTCAGCATTGGTGAAGCCATACCGTTTTGCCAGCCGGATATCCTCAACAGTAGGAGCATCATGTAATTTCTTCTCATGATTCACGATATGCTGGATCTTCTCCAGGAAGAATGGTGATATGTGGGTGAGATCTGCAACCTCTTCAAGGCTGAATCCGGCGCGGAATGCATCGAAGAGCGTGGCAAACCGCTCATCGGTGGGTCTCGAGAGGATCATCCGGATCTCGCTCGGGTTGGTATGGGCCTCTGTATCGGTATCGAGAGAGCGGAGCGCTTTCTTGAAGGCTTCTTCAACGGTCCTCCCAATCGCCATGACCTCTCCTGTGCTCTTCATGGCAGTTGTGAGCGTGCGATCGGCATTCTTGAACTTGTCGAATGGCCAGCGGGGAACCTTGACGACGATGTAATCGATTGCCGGTTCGAACGAGGCAGGAGTACATCCCGTGACACTGTTGGTGATCTCATCAAGCCTGAGCCCTATGGCGATCTTCGCTGCCACCCTCGCAATGGGATACCCGGTGGCCTTGGAAGCCAGCGCCGAAGATCGGGAGACCCGGGGATTGACCTCTATCACCCGGTATTCTCCGTTCCTGTAGGCGAACTGGATGTTGCAGCCTCCCTGGACATCGAGTGCACGGATGATCTTGATGGCCGCGGTCCGCAGTGTCTGGAACTCATCGTCGCGGAGCGTGAGGATGGGAGCCACCACCACGCTCTCACCGGTATGGATGCCCATGGCATCCACGTTCTCCATCCCGCAGACGATGATACACGTATCTCCCGCATCGCGCATCACCTCAAACTCAATCTCCTTCCATCCGACAACAGACTCCTCCACGAGGACCTGGTTGATTCTTGACCTGGTCAGACCGATCTCAACGATTTTTATCATTTCCTCCCTTGTGTGGGCAATCCCGCCACCCGAACCACCAAGGGTATAGGCAGGCCTGATGATTGCAGGGAGGCCGACTGTCCTCAGTGCTTCCTCGACCTGGTCCATGCGGTTGAGGATCATGCTTCTCGGGACAGGCTCACCTATCTGCTCCATCAGGGTTCGGAACTTCTCCCGGTCCTCTCCCTGGTAGATGGCTTCGAGCGGTGTGCCGAGAATCTCGACTCCTGCAAGAGCGCCTTTCTCGGCGAGTTCGGCAGTCATGTTCAGGCCTGTCTGCCCGCCCATCCCGCTCAGGATCCCGTCGGGTTTCTCCTTCTCGATGATCTTCCTGATGATCTCGGATCGTATCGGCTCGATATAGATCTCGTCGGCCATCTCGGGATCTGTCTGGATGGTTGCGGGGTTCGAGTTGACCAGGACGACCTTTACTCCCTCTTCCCGGAGCGCCCTGCATGCCTGTGAGCCGGAAAAGTCAAACTCGGCTGCCTGGCCTATCTGGATGGGACCCGACCCGATCAGAAGCACTTTCCGGATATGCTCTTTTTTGGGCATCAGGTGAGCCTCCTGAACATGGTATCAAAGAAAGGAATCTCCGTATCCCTCGGGCCGCCGTGTGCTTCAGGGTGGAACTGGACGCAGGTGATCTCGAGATAGGGATCCTCGAATCCCTCGAGTGTCCCGTCATTCACGTTCGAGTAGAGCACCGCACATCCCTCCGGGAGCGTCTCAGTGGCAACCGCAAACCCGTGGTTCTGGGTGGTGATGTAAATGCTCCCGTCCTTGTAACGGACAGGCTGGTTGGTCCCGCGGTGGCCAAATTTCATCTTGTAGGTCTCCCCCCCGAGTCCAAGCCCGCAGATCTGGTTTCCCATGCATATCCCGAATATCGGGATGGTTCCGGCGAGTTCCTTCACGCACCGGATGGCATCCCTGGCATGCACCGGGTCCCCCGGGCCGTTGCTGATGAAGAGGGCATCGGGTTTGCATGCCATGATCTGGTCCGGGGCAGTATTGTGCGGAAAGACATGGAGATCGGCATCACGGTGACGAAGGCTGACGACCATATTCTTCTTCATCCCCAGGTCAATTGCGGCGATTCTCTTTCCTTTTCCGGGAATGTGATAGGGCTCTTTGCATGAGACGGCGGAAATAAGTTCCTTGTCCGAGATGGGGGGCACCTTTCTCGCGAGTTCGACCGCATTCTCAGGGCGATCATCACCCACAATGAGTGCAGCGCGGAGGGTCCCCTGCACCCTGGTCTTGATGGTGAGCATGCGGGTATCCACCCCTTCTATCCCCAGCAGTCCGTTCTCTTCGAAATACTCTCTAAGAACAGGCAGGTGTTCCGGGTCCCTGCAGATCTCCCGTGCCACGCAGCCGAGGGCCCATACTTTCGGGGCTTGAAAATTATTCCTGTCCACCCCGTAGTTGCCGATGGTCGGGAAGGTGAACATGAGGATCTGCCCGTGATAACTGGGATCAGTGAGCGCCTCCATATAGCCGCCCATCTGGGTTGAAAATACAAGTTCCCCTGAACACTCCCCCTCCACACCGAACCCCTCCCCGGTCACGCAGGTGCCGTCTTCTAAACCCAGAACCGCCTTCATGATTTCCATATATGGTGTACAGGAGAAGTTTTAATAGGTGTCGGGCTTGTCCTGGATCCAAAAAAAATGGCACAATTACGTCGGGGGACTATCCTGTTATGAACAGGGTTTGTGTATGCGTGGAAATCGGAATTTGGAAAAAGGGATTAGATCTCCACGAACAGGGAGTAGAGATCATCAAATTCCACCCTCCCGTTCGCATTATAATCAAAATGGTTGAATGGCGGATTCTCCATCATCCACTCCATCGAAGAGAAATAGACCATGATATCATCGAATTCGAGGCGGCCATTCCCATTCAGGTCTTCATAGTATCCGTCAAGGTCAGGATCCGTGGGCAATGACGTCTGGTTGGGAAGTATGACTATCCCGGGCTGCATGATCATGATATACTCAGGCAACAGACGCGACGAATTCCCGCTCGCGCTCGATATTGTGAGATTCACAGAGTAATTTCCAGGGAAGCGGTAGAGATGTGTTGTGATGTTCTGCCCACTTGAGTTGCTGCCGTCTCCAAAGTCCCATGACCATGAGTTGACACCTCCCACGGTGAGATCGGTGAATGTGACCATGAGTGGCGGATACCCTGTACGTGGTGTCGCATTGAATGCTACGGAGGGTGTGGGCGTACTCGTCGGGGTTGGCTGTGTGGTTATCGTTGGTTCGGGCGGAACCGTGGGTTCAGGCGTGGGGATTTTGGTGACGGACAGATCACGCCATTTCATCGTTCCGGGGCTGAAGACTGCACTCTGGTCCGCGTTCACACCATTCACATAAAATTCAACCTTGAGAATGGTTCCCCTGGCATACTCGCCTTCAGCAGGTTGAACGACAAGTTTTGCTCCAAACATACACGTGCTCCCATACATGCCTTCAGTCTGGGTGACAATCCTGCCCCTCTCCTGACCGTTGATCATTGCCACCACGACGGTTCCTGGAGGTGCCGGATTCCCGAGTATGGTAAGTTTCCCGAAATATTTACACGGTTCCGGTACTTCAGCCTGGACTGGGATTGTTAAAGCAATTACCAGGATAAAAAGTAATAATATCGCTAAAATGGCTTTCATTTTGCGAAGCATATGAAATTCAGCCTTCTCCTATTCGTTTTTCCCCTATATATAATTTATCCCCATTTGACCCGAAAAACGGTGTTTTTTTTGAAAAGAAGAAACCTGGAAATCCAGAATCCTTTCTCCCCGGTTCATGCACAGGAAGTATCAGGGGATGAAAGAAAGGCGATTTTCTTTATTCTTGATTTCTATATGCCTGAAATGTGAATCAAAAGAAAAAATACGTTATTTTTTAAAAAATAAAAAGTTTAAAGTGATTAAAAAGATCAAATAGTATCTCATGGAGGTCCCGAGCAGGATATTCTTCACCAAGGGAATGGG
>CAYNXS010000064.1:0-8436 GCA_964401215.1 uncultured Methanolinea sp.
GTGATGAGAAATCCCTTGCACCCGCGGCACAGTGCGTGAGCGAAGGACGGTCTTCCATCCTGGCCATTGCATCCTCTTTCCCTGAAAAATAGAGGATTGTATCCCCGTAAATATCGTGGAATTCGGGGATATTCCTCGCAATGACAGGGAGACCGCATGAGAGCGCTTCGAGGATCACGAGGCCGAACGTCTCTGCATACGAGGGCATCAGGAAGATATCCGCGGCACTGTAGGGTTTGATGATATCGTTCATGTACCCTGGGAAGAGCACATTTTCCCTGCACTGCAGCTTCATCTGCTTGATCTTCCCGTAATCCTTCGAGAGCGCCATGTAGGGAGAGCCCCCTATCCAGATGAATTTCTTGTCGGGGAATTCCTGTGAAAGGGCTAAAAAATCGTAGAGGCCTTTCCGGGGCGTCTGCTGCGCAACCGTCAGCACCACGTCCTGGTCGTCAGGGATATCGTATTCCTCCCGGAATGCTGCCCTCTTTTCCTCATCCCTCCGGAAGAAATCCCTGTTGACACCGTTTGGGATCAGCGTGACCGGCATCTCGGGGACCATTGCAGTCACCTCATCGTGGCACGGCCGGGAGATCGTGATGATATGATCATACTTCCTGTAGATCTTGGGATATCGCTTATTGATTGCCCGTGCAAGGGCGATGTTCCCCATGTTGATCCGGGGAGTGGAATGAGCGGTGAGAATTTTCTTTCCCTTTGCCATCCGGCGGTTGAGCGCCGCGATCGGACCGAACGTGTGGTAATGCACGACATCTGCGTGGTTGGCATATTTTTTCCACGACACCTCGATCCCAGGTTCCAACTGGAGCTGCCGGTACAATGTCTTCGCGACTGTCGCACATCCGATGTACCGGAGGAAGAGCAGGTCTTCAACGAAAAAATTAACCTTCATTCCCACTCCTTTACGCACTCCATTGCGTGGCGTATGCACCCATCCATGTTCAGGTACTCGAAGAGGGAGAACCTTCCCTCAAGCGTGATCCCTCGGGACTGGAAATATTCGCGGATAATCCTGATATTCTCGAGATATCCGAGGTCATACACGACATAGGCAAATTTCTGCCTGTCGACTGCAGTATGGACCACCTGTTCCGGGTTGACGAATCCCATCTTCTCCAGCGACTGCAGCGTGTGGCTCACGAGCTCCTGATCGGTCATGCGGGATACGGTATCCCCTTCGTTGTAGGTGATCTCGGCAAGGATGCCGGAATGCCCCTCCGGAGCAACGCGGGTGCTGAAATTTGACGGGAACGAGATTCGGTTCGCAAGGCTCTGGTCCATGTCAGGGATATACATCCAGGAGATATCGGGGACTTTTCCACGGATTCCCACCTGGATGCATGCGACTGAGTTATACCGGAGTGCTCTGACTGCGTTTGTTACTTCTTTTGGGATACCTTCAAGGCACGTGACGAGGTGCTGGAGAGGGATGGTGCTTATCACCCTGTCGCCCGATACCGTCCTTGTCCCATCGCCCGCCTCCCAGATGCCATCCCTGAACACGAGTGAGGTGACACGAAAATCAGTCAGGATGGAGTCTTCAAGACCACGTGCGATTGAGGTCACGAGAGCCTCGATGCCTCCGTCAACAGGGTAGGAGAAGACCGACTGGTGGGTATACCCTTCGGTCTCGATCCCGATTGCCGACTTGATCACATCCTCGACCGGCGGTCTTGGTACCCGTCCCTCCATCCAGTGTGCCGACATCTGTTCCGAGGGAAAATTCCAGATCTTCTCATTGTAGGGGATCATGTAGAGTTCGGCGATCCCCCGTCCGAAGGTTCCATATATCCAGTCACGGAAATTGTTCGGAGGCGGGATCTCGCCTTTCTCGGCCATGACATAGGTTTTGATGAATTCACTGATGCAGAAATACAGGTCCTTCTTTGGGAGTGCGGCAAGGCCGTTCTCAAACGGGTATTTCAGAAGGATGTCCCGGTAGAGAATCTTTGTGTTCCTTGATCGTGAATCCCTGTTGGACCCAAGCACTCTGTGCATGAAGTCCAGCACTTCCTTGTCCCGGGAGAAGATGATATGTGAACCCCCAGTATCGAAGGTGAAACCATGATCAGTCCGGGACCGGCAGAGCCCTCCGATTCTTGGCTCTGCCTCGAGCACGAGCACCTCATGTCCCTTCTCACGCAACAGGCGGGCAAGCGTGACGCCGGTCAATCCCCCTCCCAGGATGAGTGTACGCACGATCTTACTATTTCCCGGGAAGGGTAATATGGTTGACCATACAGAGATGCATCCTCCCGCGCCCATGGATGGGAGGCCAGGGAGGAGACATACTTCTGGAATCCGGAGTAGTGCCCATGACCCTGAAGGAATATAGCGAAAAGAGGGATTTTTCAAAGACTCCTGAACCCGTTGGAGAGAGCGTCGGGGGAAAAGAGGGCCCGGTCTTTGTTGTCCAGGAACATTTTTCCCGCCACCATCATTTCGATTTCAGGCTGGAACACGAAGGAGTCCTTGTATCCTGGGCAGTGCCAAAAGGGATCCCTGAAGTGCCCAAAAAGAAGCACCTGGCAGTACGGACAGAGGATCATCCCCTGGCATATGCTGATTTTAAGGGAACCATCCCGGAAGGGGAGTACGGTGCAGGTGAGGTGATGATCTGGGACCGGGGGATCTTTTCCACCACCGTATGGGGAGAAGATCGGATCGAGGTGATACTTGACGGGATCCGTATCCAGGGAAGATATCTCCTTGTCAGGTTCAGGAAAGCGGGAGAGCAGGAATGGCTCATCTTCAGGGCAAAGGATTGATGACGTGGGATTTATTCTTACAGGGGGGGATACCCGCAGGAGAGGTTCTCATCTGGATTCCCTCGAAAAAAGGGTATAATGATAGTTCTACCACCAATCTCGCGGATACATCAGGAAGTGAATTCCAAGAAAATAACCTCACAATAATTCGAATAAACAAGTGCAGGTCTTGAATTTCACCTCTCATATGCGATCGAGCCAGCTGCCCCCGACAGGCGCCCCGGCGGCGGATCGATTTCTGTGTATATTCACGAATAAGATCCAAATCCTCATGTGAAATTCATACAGAAGCAGGGAAACCGCCCTCAATCACGGGCATTAGTCACACCATTTGAGGTAGATTTTGGTGGCTAGATTACCGCCATACCCAAAAAAAGTGAAATATTTCTTATTTGGCGCTTTTCACGGTCTTTGATCCCCGGAGAATCGCAATCTTCCCTGTGCGGACGAGCTCCTTGACCCCGAACTGGCGCAGCAGTGTTTCCAGAGCATCGATCTTCCCGGTATCCCCCACAACAGAGAGAACCACGGTCTTTGTTCCCACATCGATGATCTGGGCACGGAAGATGCTCGCGATCTGCATGATTTCTGCCCTGGTGTTCCCCGGCTCGGCGGCGACCTTGATGAGGGCGAGTTCGCGCTCTACGCGGTCGTTCTCGGTGATGTCAGAAACCTTGATCACATCGATCAGCTTGTTCAGCTGCTTCATCACCTGCTCAATCTGGGCGTCATCTCCTATGCAGACGATGGTGATCCGGCTCATCCCGGGTTCTTCGCACACGCCGACTGCAAGGCTCTCGATATTGAACCCGCGTCGCGAGAAGAGCCCGGCCACCCTGGTGAGGACCCCGGGCTTGTTCTCAACGAGTACGCTCAGTGTGTGCGGCTTCATTCGATATTCCCCCCGATCATCTCGTTGATGGCAGCTCCTGCCGGAACCATGGGGAACACATTCTCCTCCCGCTCCACCCGGAAGTCCAGGACAAAGGGTCCTTCGGTCTCGATGGCGGCCTTGAGCGCAGGTTTCACATCGCTGCAGTCTTCCACCCTGATTCCATCGATCCCGTATGCATTGGCGATCTTGACGAAGTCGACCGGGGGCAGCTCGGTGTAGGAGTATCTCCTGTCATAGAAGAGCTCCTGCCATTGCCGCACCATCCCGAGGAACCGGTTGTTCAGGATTGCCACTTTGACCGGGATCTGGTAATGGGACACCGTCCCCAGTTCCTGGATGTTCATCTGGAAACTGCCGTCCCCGGCAATGTCAAAGACCACCTGATCGGGACGGGCGAAATGTGCCCCCATTGCCGCGGGGAATCCATACCCCATGGTCCCGAGCCCACCGGACGTGATCCAGCTCCTCGGGTGCCGGAAACAGAAGTACTGGGCCGTCCACATCTGGTTCTGCCCGACTTCACTCACGATGATCCCTTCTCCCTTGAGGAGTTCGGAGAGCTGCTCGATGACGAACTGGGGACGCAACACATTGTCCTCCCGGTATTTCATCGGGTATTTCTCCTTCCAGGTGTGGATTCGTGACAGCCATGCCTGGTATGTCTTCTTCTTCTGGATTTTGGCCAGCATGTCCTGGAGGACCGATTTCGAGTCCCCCACTATCGGGACATCCACTTTCTTGTTCTTCCCGATCTCCGCGGGATCGATGTCGACATGGATGATCCGTGCCTGTGATGCGAACGTATCAAGCTTGCCCGTAACCCGGTCGTCGAACCTGACTCCAATCGAGATGAGGAGATCGGATTCGGTCACCGCGTAGTTGGCATACCGTGTCCCGTGCATGCCGAGCATCCCGAGGTTGAGGGGATGGTCGCACGGGATTGCGCCAAGACCCATCAGGGTGGTCGTCACGGGAATTCCCAGCATCTCGGCGAGCCTGATCAGCTCCTCCGACGCATTCGAGGAAATCACGCCACCGCCGATATACAGGAGAGGCCGCTCGGCCTCCATCATCATGTCAATCGCCTTATCGATCTGCCTCGAATGACCCTTGTAGGTCGGCTGGTACCCGCGGAGATTCACCTGCTCTGATTCCGGGAATTCGTAGTCGATCTCCTTCGTGCTGACATCCTTGGGGAGATCGATCAGCACGGGCCCTGGCCTCCCTGTCCGGGAGATGTAGAATGCTTCCCGGATGACATGCCCCAGGTCCTCAGTCCTCTTGACAAGGTAATTGTGCTTGGTGACGGGAAGGGTGATCCCGGTGATATCCGACTCCTGGAAGGCGTCGTTTCCAAGCAGGCTCGTCGGGACCTGCCCGGTCAGTGCAACGATTGGAACCGAGTCCATGTACGCGGTTGCGATCCCTGTGACGAGGTTGCATGCCCCCGGACCGGAGGTGGCAAGGCATACACCGACCCTGCCGCTGGCACGGGCAAACCCGTCAGCGGCATGGGCGGCTGCCTGTTCATGCCGTACAAGGATGTGCCGCAATGACGAATTGTAGAGTTCATCATAGATCGGCAACACTACACCGCCGGGGTAGCCGAATATAGTCTCCACCCCTTCGCGCTGTAGCCCTTCAATGAGTATTTTGGCTCCGGTCTTCATTCTCTTCCCTCAGAAGTCTGTTCATGCCGGCGATCACCGCTTCGACACTTGCCATGATGATGTCCGTGCGGGCGCCGCGAGACGTAATTATCTTTCCGTCTTTACTTAATCTTACCGTCACGTCCACAAGGGCGTCTGTCCCGCCGTGGATGGCGTCGACGTGGTATTCCTCGAGGTGGATGTCGGCAACTGCGGCAACCGATCGCCTGAGGGCCTCCATGGCAGCATCCACGGGCCCGGTACCTGTCGATGCACCTGTCACCTCCTCACCCTTCACCACAAGTGTGACAGACGCGGTGGGGATGACGTTGCTCCCGCTTACGACCGTGAACTGTTTCATCTTCAGAACGGGGCGGCATTCGATCGCCATCACCGCTTCGGCGACCGCAATGAGATCGGTATCGGTGATGCGTGCCCCCTGGTCTCCAAGTGCCTTGATCCTCTTGAGGATCTCTTTCAACTGGTTTTCATCCGGGTGGTAGTGCATCTCGGCAAGGGCAGCCTCAACAGACGCCGAACCCGAGTGTTTCCCGAGCATGATCCGCCGCTTTCTCCCTACCTTCTCCGGGGGAACCGGCTCGTAGGTGCTGGGTTCCCGGAGCACGCCGTGGGCGTGGATGCCGCTCTCGTGAGTGAACGCCATCTCCCCCACGATCGATTTGTTCGTGGGAAGGGGGATGCCGGTCATCCGGGATACCAGGGAAGAGAGGCGGTAAATGTCCTCGGTCCTGATACCGGTCGGGTACTGGTACAGGAGTTCGAGGGCCATGACCAGCTCTTCGAGGGGGGTATTCCCCGCCCTCTCCCCGATTCCGTTGACCGTCACATGGGCGCACGTCGCCCCGGCACGGAGCGCCGCAACAGTGTTGGCCATGGCCATTCCAAGATCATCGTGGCAGTGAATACTCAGGGGTGCGAGGCAGAGACCGGGGATAACCTCCGCAACCCGATCCGGCGTCAGCAGTCCAACGGTATCACAGAAGCAGAGCCGGTCTGCACCTCTTTCGAGGCCGCCTGAGTATATCTCTCGTATAAAATCGGGATCTGCCCGCGAGGCGTCTTCGCCTGAGAGTTCGACAATAAGACCCCGCTCCTTCGCATACGTCACTGCGAAAAAGGCCATGTCGCAGATCTGTGCCCGCGTCTTTCGCATCTTCTTCTGGATGTGCAGGTCGCTTACCGGGATGACAAGGTGCACCGAGTCCGCACCATACTCAGCGGCATAATCGATGTCCTGGATCACAGCCCGTACATAGGTGCAGATCTCTGATGTGAGCCCGGCATCTGCGATGAGGCGAAGTGCTTCCCTTTCGCCCTCGGATGCGGCAACTGAGCCTGCCTCGATGACGTGGACACCAATCGCTGCAAGGGTGGATGCGATCTCAAGTTTCTGCGCAGGATTCAGCGAGACCCCGGGGGTCTGCTCCCCATCCCGGAGGGTGGTATCAAAAAACCGGATTTTACCGGGGAATAAAACGATCTGTCATGGAAATACCATCACTGACTGTACTGTTGTGTCCGCAGGTATAAAACTACATGGTTCACTTGGGTGAAGCCACGCAGTCAGAAGAAAATTGCGGATACGATTGTGATAAAAAAAGGTGGGTGAAAGAGGATTCGCACGCACATGGGATCAGGTGAGAAAAAATTCCGGGGTAGAATGGAATTTCAACGCGATGTGCAGGAACCGATTCGTGTTGGGTGTACAGAATTGAAGTATGCAAAAAAAAACGGCAAAAACACCAAAAAAAATCAGGAGTAAGGGGTTGAAACTGCATCGGCCGGTTCTTGTGCGGAATCGTAGAGGATACAGACATACCTGTGCATAAAAACCATGATAAATGGCGAAATGAGGATCAGGATGATTGAACCGATGTAGGGAATGATGCTTAAGATTACCTCGACGACCGCAATGATCACCACAACAATGATCAGTGCCAGGATGTAGGATCCCCATCCGATCTTCCCGATCGTGGCCAGAATTGCACTGAAATTAAAGGCTTCTCCGATTTTTCCCGTCCGGGCAAACCGGACAACACCGACGACTGCAATGAGCCAGAGGAGTATTGCTACGATGACTGCAATCAGGACGCCAGCTATCACACCGCCAAGGATGGGCATCAGAACAGGCATCAGTGCTTCAACGTCAGGTTCGGTCGGCATTGACATGAGGATAGGCAACGCGCTGAAGAGTGCGGCACCTGCAGTGATAGCGAGGATGATCATCACGGGGATGAGATAGACAACTTCAATGATGAGAAGCTTGATCCCATCAACAAACATCCTGCCAAAACCGGTGACTTCGGGGAGCGGGACTTCGCCCCTGAGAATCCTGAGCAGGTACCCCATGGAAAAGGCACCCAGGATGATGGCTACCACGAATGCAATGATAAAGCCACCAATGAATGTGAGGATGAGCGACGGCGGGATGTCTGCCTCAGTGTACCCCATCAATGAAGCCCCCATGAATACCACTACGAGGATGAAGGGAATCACGGGAAGGAGGGTCAGGACTATCAGCATGATCCAGGTCTTCAGATTCTTTGTAAGTCCATCCTTAGTATACTCAAATGAATCTCCAATCATTTTTCCATAATCCATATGCATCACTGATCTCTATTGACATTCGGGGGATAAAAATAGGATCAGGAACACGCCAGATGATGACGGGAAACGAAAAAACTATCGCATATTCTTGCGGGTACACGCATGCATGTTCATGAACATAGTGTATCTACTGTGTTGAAAAAAATTGAGTTCAGGCAGGTGAGAATGAGGGTCACGTCTCGCCTGATGATTCGTATATCCTGCAGATGTACCTGGCCTCGAAGATGATCAGGACGGGGATAAGGATGATCCAGAGTACCCAGCCTACATAGGGAATCTCTGTCAGGAGGTTCAGGACAAACCCGACGATTCCTGCGACGATGAAAAGGATGATGAGCGCCAGGATGTAACTCCCCCATCCAATTTTTCTGATCGTGTCCAGGATTGCACTGAAATTGAATGCCTCACCAAAACTCCCCGTCCTTGCCATACGGACAAATCCGATAGTCGAGAAGAGCGAGATGATGATTGCGAC
>CAYNXS010000065.1:0-2074 GCA_964401215.1 uncultured Methanolinea sp.
TCGACAGGAACCACGTAGCAGAGCTTGAGGGCTTCATAACCCGTGTCAGGATTCAGGTACACGATATAGACAAACCCTCCGCCTTCACGGGCAACACGTATCTCCCAGTCTATGATCCCGACACCGTAGTGATCCTTGAATCCATGCCGGTTGGTTCCGATCACTTCTGGCTGGTGAGGAAGTGCAAGGGTGGTTCCGTCCATCGCGTAGGCAAAAATATAGTCGCTACCCGGCGCCCATTTCCCGGACAGATCGTTGAATGAGGCGAGAGCGGTATCCCTCTCCACCTGCCGGGCGAAGTCCCGCGCCGCGTTCACCCGCTGCATCAGGGCATCCTTCTCCTGCTGGGTGAAGTTGGCCTCCATGTGGGAGAGGTAGATCCCCGAACCCACAAACCAGTCGCCATCAACAGGGACGACTGAGGAAAGCTTGAGTTGCTCGGTAAATCCTGCAGCCGGGTTCGGGTAGACGTAATACACCCTCCCCCCGCCGCGGGTTGCAGCGTCACGCATCGCCTTTATGAATGCAACCCCGTGGGCATCCTGCACTTCAAGGCGGTTGACACCAACCAGGCCCTGCTGGAAGGGTAATGCACGTACGGTCCCGTTCATGTCATAGGCAAAAATGTACTGCTCGCCGTCCACGAAGCGGCCTTTCGGGTCGTTGAACTCCCGCAGTGCTTCTGTCCTGCCCTTCTCGCGGGCAAAGATCGCAGCCTCGTCCACATAACGATCGAGATCCGCTGCCTCGTTCAGTGATGCATTCCTCGCGGAAGAGACTGCTCTGGTGTTCGCAGGACCTCTTTCAAGGGTCAGCACCACCCGCCATTCGGCCCCGTCGATCCCGGCAGTCCCCCAGACGGCCTCTTTTTCGATCTCCCGTTCCCAGTCCCGATCCCAGTACCGGTACGTCCCCCTCCCGGCAGGTTCAGAGACGATCCGTGACAGGACTGCCTTGAGACCAGGGTCCTGGTAGGATGGATCGGTAAAGAGGTTCTTCCCAATCTCCTCCTCCATCACATCATAGATGATCCTGCCGTCGGTCTGGACTACCCAGAGGCTATATTGGGTCCAGTCGATGACCGGGAGCACTGATCTCCCTATGAGAGTCTCAGGGCGGTAGGTGACATCAGTATACCCAAGGTACGATCCGTCCTTCGCAAAGACCGGTGCACTCTGCGAGATCCCAACAAATCCCTCCTCCATCATAAAGACCTCGCTCACGCGGGGGACCTTCATCGCGAGGGCCTCCCGGACAGGAGCCTGGTAATTGACATCACTCCCTACAATTCCATGGTAATGCTCGGGGATCGCGGCAACAATGATCCCCTCCGGCGAGATTGTCACAGAGGAGAGCGCCCACGGGAGTGCATCCAGTTTCTGCTGGAGTATTACCTCGGCACCCGATCCAGTGAGACCCGTCTCCGAAAGAAGCCGGGAACTGGCGAGATTCTGGTCGCCGACAACGGTAAGTTCCGCGTTTATCGCATCAATAGCCTTGTGAAGCGTTGCATTCTCAGCGGAATCCTGGGATTGAGGTCCACGCGGTGTGGTGCACCCGGCAACGAGGAGCGCCAGAACCACGATGAGAATGGGCAGTACGATACGGGCATTCATGTATTGACGGTTGCATGACCGGTACGCATAAGGATTGTGGAATGAACCAAGCTGAATCCACATCAACGCAGGTGCGATATGGTATCCAGGAGCCCTTCTTTCAGGCTGAACTGCGGGTGATACCCGAATGCCTGCACCGCACGGGAAATATCCGCGACGGATCGCGTCACTTCGCCGGGCCTTTCAGGGCAGTATTCTGACTCATACTTCACATTGAAAAGATCCAGGAGAATCGCCGCCAGTTCATTCACACTGGTCTCCCTGCCGGACGCAATATTGAAAACACCCTGGCTCCCCGCTTCCATGACCTGGATATTCGCCTTTGCAACATCCTTTACGTACACGAAGTCCCTTGTCTGCATCCCGTCACCGTAGATAAGAGGGGGTTCACCAGCCCTGATCCGTGCAATGAACCTCGGGATGACCGCAGCATAATCAGATCGCGGGTCCTGCCGGGG
>CAYNXS010000065.1:2174-4755 GCA_964401215.1 uncultured Methanolinea sp.
GTCAGTGTCGCCTCGTGACTCCGCAGAGGATGTTCGATTGATCCCGGGACAGAGACCATTGCTGCCTGGTGGAAGATCCCGTCAGCACCTTCACAATGGCGGGTGAGCGAGGTGACATCCTGCACGGTATCCCTGATAAACGTGACACGCGGATGTGTGAGGATGGATGAGAGGAACTCCTCTTTTCCGGTTGAAAGGTCGTCGATGATCGTCACGTCATGCCCTGAAGATACGAGTGCCTCCGAGAGATGTGACCCGATGAACCCGGCACCCCCGCTCACAACGTAGTGCATGAAAATCCTCCTTCATCACTTGGGCCACATGCTACAAAAACCACATGATCATCATGCGTCCGCAATGAAAGGGCAGCTGCAGGCATGTGAGAGATGAAATGATCCCAGGCCAGGGCCGAACCCTTAACATGAACCACGCAGAATCTTCACCCATGGTCTCCCTCGCGGAAATCCAGGCTGCCTCCCTGCTCCTGAAAGGAAAGGTGATCAGGACTCCGCTCATCTACTCCCCCACGTTCTCGGAGATGTCCGGCGCCGAGGTCTTCTTAAAACTCGAAACGATGCAGAAGGCCGGATCCTTCAAGGTCCGCGGTGCTGCGAACAGGATACTCTCATCAGTGAGCGAGATAGGTCCAAAAGGAGTGATCGCGGCATCCGCCGGGAACCACGCCCAGGGAGTTGCTGTCGCGGCCTCGATGGCAGGGGTACCGGCAACCATCGTCATGCCCACATGGGTTTCCCTTTCAAAACAGGAAGCCACGCTCGGGTACGGGGCAACGGTGATCCTCAGGGGAAACAACCTCGAGGAGAGCATCGGGGAAGCCTGTACCCTTGCAAAGCGCGGGAGCATGACATTCATCCACCCCTACGATGACCCAAGAGTGATTGCCGGGCAGGGGACAATCGGGCTCGAGATCCTCGAAGATCTCCCGGAAACCGACCTGGTCGTGGTCCCCGTGGGTGGCGGCGGCCTCATTTCGGGGATCGCGACCGCGATCAAATCCCAGCGCCCCGGTACAAGGATCGTGGGTGTCCAGGCCAATGCGTGCCCGTCGGCAGCATCCGCGCTGGATGCGGGATTCCCGACGACCGTCGAGGCACTCCCCACCATTGCCGACGGGATCCGGGTCAAGCGGGTTGGGGATATTACCTTCCCGATCATGAAGGATCTCGTCGATGAGATGGTGCTCGTCGATGAGCAGGCCATTGTCGATGCAATTCTCCAGCTCCTGGAACGGAAAAAGGTCCTTTCGGAGGGTGCCGGGGCTGCACCCCTTGCGGCACTCCTTTCTGGAAAGATCGATCTCCACACGGGAGAGCACGTGGTGCTCGTGATTAGCGGGGGAAACGTGGACACCTTCCTTCTCGAGCGGATCCTCAAGAAAGGGCTCTTTGCGAGCGGAAGAATGGTGCAGCTCCGCGTGCCGGTCGAGGAGGAGATCCACAGCCTCTCCCTGCTCCTGGAGACGCTCGCCCGGGAGGGGGCTTCCATCAGCCGAATTGGTCAGGAACGGAGTGCCCCCGACCTGCCGGTCCACCAGATGCGGGTGATACTGGAACTTGAGGTGAGGGGCCGGTCTCATCTGAAAGGGTTGATTGCCGCCCTGAACGCGGCCGGTTTCCCTGTACAGCCCTTCCCGGAGGATTAGAGAGATCGAGCTGGAGCGACCCGACGTGGACAGTTGCCACGCGATGGGCATCATGGGGTGGTGCACGGAAGGTGAGCGTTCCGGTCACAAGGTCGAGCCTGTCGACAAGGCCGAGCACCACTACCATCATCTCCGCATCGCAGAGCGCGATTAAGAGATCACGCCAGGACTCTTCACGGAAGGATTCGGGCATCCTGCCATGGACTCCAAGCCCTGAGAGAAAACGGGCATGGGGAACGGCATTTGCAAAATACTGTGAAAAACGCTGGAAACGGTACAGCCGCCTCCAGTCTCTCTTCCGCTCCACGACCTCCGGGGGAACCGAGCACTCGAGAATCCGGATCCTCGGGTGGCGCCGGAAGTTCACCAGGATCCCTTCCAGCTCAGGCCCCCGTTCGAAGCCCAGTACAAAATCGGGCTGGAGGAGGTCGATCATGCGGACATGGAACTCCTGTGCAGCGGGCTCCACCACCCACCCGGGGGAGTCCACGATCAGGAAGGGAGCTCCCTCTTCACGCGCTTTCTCTTTCAGGCGGAGTGCTCCCACCATCTCCTGGACCATGTGACCGCTGGGGGTGACCGCGCCCACGAATCTGAGATATGTGGCCTCCGGGGTCTCGAGATCGCCCCTGTAGAGCGCAAGCCCAACCGTCGCGGGGGGCCCAAGCGTTGACTGCCCGATGTCACAGTCCAGAAATCCCGTGAGGTCATCTCCGGCAAGCCGGCCCGCAAGCCACCTGCAGAACGTGGTCTTTCCCCTGTCGGCAGCACCGAGTATATAGAGAATTCCTGATCCCCTCTCCCGGAGCACGCGATAGACCGCGACCCATTCATCCGGGACAACAATTTCAGGTGCCACGCTACTCTTCGTTTTGGTGCTCTTTGTTCATAAATTATCAGATTTTTCTTCTTCAGGAG
>CAYNXS010000065.1:4855-6752 GCA_964401215.1 uncultured Methanolinea sp.
CCCTGATGGGCCATATGCATACCTGATCACATTGGTGCATGCCTCGTCCACTGCCAGGTCCAATTCGAATGCCAACTTTTCCGGGATTGCATGATCGCTCAGGTGATCCGTCACCATTCCAGTCAACGCTTCCAGGTGCTCGATGGTCGCAGGAACAGTCATTCTCCGGGTCTTGCGGATCATGCTCCCACCTTCAGCACTACCATAGTCATGTCATCGAACTGTGGCATCGCTCCCGTATGGGCTGACACTGCAGCCTGGATGGACGCCAGCACCTCACCCGCAGGACGCGATCGCTCCCTGCGGGACACTTCAGCAAGGCGCTCCTCCCCGAACTGGAGTTGCGAGGAATCCTCGGCCTCAGTCACCCCGTCAGTATAAAGAACCAGGAGATCCCCGGGACAGAGCCCCAGCGTTCGTTGTTCGTAGGACTCTTGGGGATCGGCACCAAGTGCCATGCCAGTCATGGACAGTGAATGAACTGTCCCGTCGTGTCTGACCAGAAGAGGGGGATTATGGCCGGCATTTACATAGGTGATGGTGCCCTGCTCAGGGTCCAGGATACAGAAAAACAGCGTGACAAACATCCCCGATCTTGATTCCCCTGCTATCAGGGTATTCGCGTCACGCACGGCATCACCGGGCTGCTGGTGCCAGGCGGCGCTCGCACGCATGACGGTTGAGGAGAGTGCCATGAAGAGTGCCGCAGGGACTCCCTTGTCAGAGACATCGGCGATCACGAGCCCTACCCTCCCTCCGGGAGAGGCAAGGACATCATAGAAGTCCCCCCCAACTTCCCTCGCAGGACGACTCTCTGCTGCGAGGGTATACCCCGGAAGGGCAGGGAGTGCGGGGGGGAGGAAGCTCTCCTGGATCTCCCTGGCGATGTGGAGCTCCGCATTCTTCCTCTGCAGTTCTCCCTGGTAACGGTCCCGCTCCCTCGCGGTCTCCTTCTCTTTCTTCAGGTTGAGGGTGATGTACCCGAAGATGAATATCCCGGCAGCATTGGCTGCAATCATGGGAAATGCCACATCAGAGACGAGCGAGACCGCCTGGGTGAAAGGCTTGCTGAAGATGAGTACAAGGCCCATGTGAATCCCCTCGATGATGATTGCAGCTGCCACGCCAAGGACAAGAGCCGGGATCTTCCTCCTGTTGGCGAGGAAGATCAACCCGGCAAGCAGCCCGGAGAGCACGGTTGCAACCGAGCACGCAACCATGGAAAAGCCCCCGAGCGTCATGCGGTACGCAGCACCGATCAGCCCCGCCCCGATCCCTGCGATGGGACCCCCGACAAATCCCGCGACCATGGGGCCGGTATCACGGATATTCAGGGGAGCACCGAGTATCTCGATGCCGCTCATCGAACCATAGATCGAGACGACCCCAAACACCAGGATGAGGAACACCTGGTTCTTCCACGAAAGGATACCATCGAGGACCTCATGATACCACTGCGATCGTGTCACAAGGTACGCAAAGACCACCACCACGCACATCATCTGGAAGAGGACGATGAACTCGGTAATCGGTTCGGAGGCCATGTGAATCGTGGGTGAGGTGCGTGATCGTCTGGCAGGTGATTACCTGCCCTGGCCTGCTCCAAGGGCTTCTTCGAGGGAGGGATAGATGGAGAAGAGCCTGTTAAACCCTGCAATATCAAAGACTTTCCGGATCTCTGGCCTGAGTGCCGAAAGAAACACGGCACCCCCAGCCTGTTTCAGTCTCTTCTGGGCTGCCAGCAGCACGCGGAGGCCTGCACTGCTGATATATTCGAGATCCTTGAAATCAACCACGATTTTTTGTGCTCCTTCCCCGATCAGGCGGGTGAGATGTGCCTCCGCGTCAGGGGACGTTGTCGAATCCATCCTTCCCCCAAGTGAGAGTACGGGGATAT
>CAYNXS010000065.1:6852-8407 GCA_964401215.1 uncultured Methanolinea sp.
GTTCCAAATCCCACTCAGGAGATGCTGGTTCCCTGATTTTGAAATACCTTTTGTTGTATAGCAATATATGGTTTATTAATTTTTCAGCACAGTATCTTCTTCAAACGCAAAGGAGGGTGAATTTCTTCTGAAAACAAATTTTGGCTGAAATACATCTGATAAGACAGCAAAGAGAGCACGAATTTTTTTAGAGGATAATCAACGACCACTGCGGTTCCATAGAGGGAAAAATCATGATGTGGATAGCCCGGGGCACCGTGTTCTTGTGGGCACCCACTCTTGCAAACACGTCATGACGAAAAATGCAGGAACACTGAGTCATTCTTATCAAGGTAAAAAAGTGCAGGTTCTGGATTTCACCTCTCATGTGCGGGTGCCCCCACCGCCCCCGAAAAAATCGCGGGGATGGCACCATGGACCTGAACCATAGGTCATCAAAGATTCATCAATGCCTGGTGGACTATCCTGGAAACGGAGTATTGGAGGTTAGTATCTCTATGGAAGAATCCTCTCCGCCAAAGCATCGAAAACCAGAATGCCAGATCCCCCTATACCTCTTCCTTCTTCTCTTCGCCGGGCTTTCGTCCGGAAAGGGGGAAAAACTCCTGGTACACCCGTTTTCGCTCCTCAAGGTCCGTATGCAGGTAGATCTCAGTGGTTTTGATCGAGGTGTGACCAAGGTTCTCCTGCACAACCCGCAGGTTCTTTGACCTGCGATACAGTTCACTCGCATACGAGTGCCGGATCTTGTGAGGCGTGATTCCCTCGGGGGCATATTTCCTGAAAATATGCTGCACTGCCCTGGGGGAGATGTGGTGGCCCTGCTGGCCGATGAACAGCGGTCCTTCAATCCGGGACCCGATGAACGTATCCATCTCGGTCAGCGTGTCCGGATCAACGAATACAATCCGGATTTTATCTCCTTTTCCCCTCACCTTTATGGTGCCATCCTCAAAATCGATATCCTCGATGTTGATATTGCAGAGTTCCGAGACCCTGACCCCGGTCGCATAGATCGCCCTCACGATGAGCCGATCTCTATGGTCTTCTATCGAGTCGATGAGGCGGATCACCTGGCTGTGCTTGAGATACCGGAGTTCCTGTCCTTTGATCTTCGGTCGCTCAACACCGAGCATGGGATTGTTCGAGACTGCTCCCTGGGTATTGAGGTACCGGTAAAAAGAACTTAAGGTCGAGATGATCCGATGCAGGGTCTTTGGCTTGTAGGTCCGCATGGAGGATATGAAGGTAAAATAATCCCCTAGGAGAACCGGTTCCACATCCACGCTCGTCTCGAGTCGTGCATGGGAGAGGTCTTCCCAGTACACCATCAGTTTCTGGGGATCGATATTTCTCCGCAGCCAGATATAGTAGGCAAAATGCCTGACAACCTGTTCATAGCTCTGGATGGTCCGGGGGGAATAATTGCGCATTCTCAGGTAGTGGCGGTAACGATTGAGCCATTCCGAGAAAAATCCCCCCTGCATGCTCTATTCTTGTTTTCCTCGAATTATATACTTTTTGCGCAGAATACACATTTCGCGACAAGCAATCC
>CAYNXS010000066.1:0-2286 GCA_964401215.1 uncultured Methanolinea sp.
CGCTGCATATCCCAGAACGCACCTGCAACCTGCATCGCTCCATCCTCACCTATCTCATCCAGGTCTGCACAGACGACCCGGGCGAGTCTCCGGAGGCAGGATTCCCGGTCCTTTCCTTTTCCGTCCGGGGTGTCAAAGGTATAGCCGGATGATACGATATGCCCCAGCACAAGGTGGGCATCCGCACTGGCCGCAAAATACTCCGCACTCACCGGTGTAGGGATATCATCGAGTACGACGCTCCGGATGACTGCAGGAATTGTGGTCCGGAGGAGCCCCGTGTAAAGGAGATACCCTTTCTGAAGCCGTACGAGGTCAGTGAGGCCATGGAGGGAAGGGGGATCGGTCAGAGGGATGATATCCGTGGTGGTGCTTCCCATGTCCACCAGCAGGCCTGCAGGGTAGAGGGAGTGAAGGAATGTGGCAGATGCAAGCCAGTTAGCTGCCGCGAGGGCTGGTACCGGGGAGTCATGGAACTTCCCGTCGGTCCCGAAAAAGAGGGCGCCGGGAAACACCTCCTGCACAGTCTCCACGATCCAACGGATCCCCTCCATCTTGGTGAGAAAACAGTCAGCGAGCTCCCCGCTCATGACAACCGCGACGTCTTCCCCTTCAGCGCAGTCATACCGCGAGAGTACATCCCCGAGTGGTGCCTCCTGCCAGAGCGGGCAGTAGATAGTATCAGCACGGTCACCTGAGACCACTTTCACGTTGGCTCCACCCACATCGATACCTATCAAAGGCGTTCCACCTTCCCGTGGCAGTCGAACCTGACCTGTCCCTCCAGATGCACCTTGTCAGGACCCCCGCCTTTTGACGCCTGGACGAGGATATCGGCGATCTCCTCCTGCATGCATGCGGCAATCCCGACTATGCTTGTGGTGATCCTCGGGTTGACGTCAACCACAAAGCACTGGTCTCCGACAACCATGTCAATGCCCACGTATCCCTGGCATCCGAGAACCTGCACTGTTTTTATTGCGGTCTCAACGATCTCATCCTGTTTCGGATGCGAGATGGGGGTCTCCCCTCCCATGTACTGGAAGGCACCATCAGCTCCAATCGAGATATTCTGGCGGTTCACGGCCAGCAGGAGTGGGGGCTTTCCTGTATAAAAGGAACAGGCATCGCCGACGACCCGGCTCCCGACGAGGCTCACGCTCAGATGTTCCCCCTCTATGTATTCCTGGGCAATTTCCCCCTTTCCCGGAGCGTCATCGGTCAGCCGTACACCTGCCGATCCGCAGCCCCGGACAGGTTTCACTACCTTTTTCCCGGGTGGATCCGCCAGGGGCACGGGGATGCCGTTTCGCGCGAGGATCCGGCTGCACTGCTCTTTGTCGGCACATACTGCGGCATTCATGCTCCCGCACCCGATGTTGTGGGTCAGCTGTTCGAGCACGGAGTTGAACGAGAAGAGAAGGTGGTCCGGGGCTATGACGAGCCCGACATCACAGTCAGGGGCAAGTCTCCTGATCTCGTTGAGGAAGTCCCCATCTTCCGGGGTGACGACCTCATACCCGCACCGCGAGAAGCTCTCGCCGAGCACTCTGAGCATCACCTCGCCTTCAGGGGCAAGGTGAGGATCATGGAATTGGGCATATTCTGCGAGGAGTGCCTTCATCATACAGCATGGATCATGAGGCCAGATGAGGATGACGATCGGTCAGCTATTTCTCATTTCTCCACAAATGGGAAGGTGACCATGAAACCCCGGATCCTGCTTACCAACGACGACGGTATCAATTCTGCCGGATTGTGGGCTGCGTACGAGGCCCTCTCCCCCATCGCCCATGTGACGGTAGTGGCACCCGCCACCCAGCAGAGTGCGGTTGGACGATCAATCTCGATCTTTGAACCCATCCGTGCGAACGAGGTTGAGATGCACGGTGTCAGGGCCTGGGCGGTTGGCGGGAAGCCTACCGATGCAGTAATCATCGGTCTCTATGCCCTCGATCTCCAGCCGGCGATGGTGGTGAGCGGTATCAATATCGGCGAGAACCTCTCGTTTGAGTCCATCATGACGTCGGGAACCGTCGGGGCGGCACTTGAGGCGGCCAACCAGGGAACTCCTGCCATCGCGTTCTCGCTCCAGGTAAAGGACCAGGGGGACAAGTTCGACGACCCGCGGAATCACGCGCAGAGTTTTGAGGAGTCAAAGCGGATAATCAGGGAAGTCTGCTCGACCTTTCTCGACTGCCCATTCCCTTCCGGGGCTGATGTCATCAATGTGAATATCCCGTCAGTAGTAACCGGGAGTTACGAAGTGACCCGGCTGGGGGAGAA
>CAYNXS010000066.1:2386-4112 GCA_964401215.1 uncultured Methanolinea sp.
TGCAGCGGAGTGTGTTGAGGACGGCATGGTTCTCGGGCTCGGGACGGGATCAACTGCGTACCATGCCATGGTCAGGCTCTCTGCGAGAAGGGCTGAGGAGCACCTGTCCATATCCGGAGTCCCCACATCGCTCCAGACCGCGATCAGGGCCAGGGAACTTCACATACCCCTGACCACGCTTGATGATCACCCATGCATCGACATGGCGATTGACGGGGCAGATCAGGTCGATCCTTCACTCAGGCTTATCAAGGGACGGGGAGCGGCGCTCACGAGGGAGAAGGTTGTTGCAGAGGCAGCCTGCCGGCTGGTGATCGTTGCTGACTCGGGAAAACTTGTATCGCAGCTCTCAGGGCTCGTCCCGGTCGAAGTGATCCCCTTCGCCATAACCCCCGTCATGAACGCAATCAGGGTACTGGGAGCGGATCCGGTCATCCGCGAGGGAAAAGCAAAAGACGGACCTGTGATCACTGACAACGGGAATTACATCCTTGATTGTCGTTTCGGCAGGATTCTGAATCCCGGGGTTCTCGAAGAGACGCTCACTGCTATTCCGGGTATCATGGAATGCGGCCTTTTCTGCCGGTATGCAAAGAAAACAACCGTGATAATTGGAGAAGAAGGGGGTTGTCGGGTTCTTGAGGTGTGAAGTGGTCAGGTTATATAGTCCCTGAGCTGCTGTATCAGGTTCAACTGGTTGGTCGCCTCAGCCCGCTTCTCCTGCTCGATGCCATCCATGATCTCCCCGATCGGCTGGGAGAGCTTGTAGATCTTCACCGGTCTTCCCTTGTTCTCAGCCTTCGTCTCCCTGTTCACGACCCACTGTTGATCCATCATGCTTGCCATCGCGATGCTCACTTCAGGCTGCCTGAGGTCGGTGCCGCGCTCGATATCCCGCGATGTAGCCTCGGTGGTATGGGCCAGGTAGACCAGGACTTTTGCGACGTTCTTCTTCAGTCCGATCCGCACCAGAAGGTCGGCGAATTCCTCTTCTTTTGGTGTAAAATACATAACATTTCTTGACTTCATGGTGTGCACCGATTCGTATTATGTTATTAGCACACAGTATATAAAAAGATTATTATTATATAAATATCATTAAAGATGCCTACAAAAAAGGATTACAGAGGCCTGATCAGAGCAGGCCAAGGTTCTTGAGATCGTTCAGGATCTTCTGGACTGCCTTCCGGGCATCCTCAGGCTCCTTCCCCCCGGTGATGATAAGCTTCCCGGAACCAAAGAGCAGGACTACAACCTTCGGATTCTCAAGCCTGTATACGAGGCCCGGGAACTGCTCCGGTTCGTACTCTATCCTGTCGAGGTTGAACCCCACCGCGATCTTGTTCAGGTTTATCCCGGACCCCAGATCGGCGGAGGTGACGATGTTCTGGATCTTGTAACTCAGCTTCTTCGGGATGTCAATCTGCAGTCCACGCAGGAGGTTCCCGAGGATCTCGAGCCCTTCGGAGAGGCTCTCGATGCTCTTTGCACCGGTCAGCACCACTTTTCCCGAACCAAAGACAAGCGCCGCGATCTTGGGCTCCTGCATCCTGATGACGACGCCAGGGAAACGTTTCTTATTGTATTCGGCATCTTTGATCTGGGAGGCCAGGGCGGGAAGATCCAGGTAATCGGTTACCTTGGCTGAGGCAACGATATTTTCAATCTTGAGAGAGTCCTCTGGCTTGACCTTCATGTTTATAAATGCCTCAGTACAGTATATAAA
>CAYNXS010000066.1:4212-8384 GCA_964401215.1 uncultured Methanolinea sp.
GTATGCCCGCATTCGCAGCAGCGGAAGAAACGGACCTCGCTCTCATCTGCAGCACGGAGTTGCCGAAGCCACCAGAATGCAAGATTGTGTTCGCATTTCGGGCACTTCGTGGCAATGGTGGGAAGCGTGCGAATCAGCCCCCCTTCCTCTTCAACAATCACGATCTCCCGCTCGCGCCGTTCTTTCCTGATCAGCATCTGGTCATCCTTGCCGATCTTCCGGATATACCCGCATTTCCGGCATTTCAGCTGACCTGCAGACGAGATCATGAGGCTCTTGCACTCCGGACAGAACATGGTGCATTATTATTCGCGAGCATGCAAGATTAAGGCTTGGTTCGTTGCTGCACAAAAAAAGCACTGATTTTTCGCCCGATAGGGAAGGGAGGGTGTAAACGCACTCTTTTTCTCCCTTGCGATCCAAATAAGGAGCGATGAAGGAGCTCCTGGTACTCTTCTCATGCCTGTTTTTCCTGGCTTTCCTGATCCCCTGGCGATTCCGTCATTACTGTGCGGTCCTTGGTTGGACCTTCATTGTGCTTTTCCTCTTCGCAGAGATCCCCTATTACCTCTCTATCAACAACATGCTCTACCCTGCGATGGCGATAATCTCGATCCCGTTTCTCCTGATTACCGCCAAGCACCTCCTCGCCCGGGAGATGCTGGTCATCCAGCTCTCTACCGCAGCAGCCGTGGCATTTCTCATCTACGCCCCCTTTGCGTATTCCCCACTTGGGGACTGGCTCATCTCGGTCGTTGTCGGGCAGACTGAATGGATGCTCCAGGCATTCGGATATCCCCCCGTTCACGAGGCCTGGAACATGATATCCAGGAATAATTTCAGGGTTGAGATCATCCTCGCCTGCACAGGAATCCAGGCAATCGCTATCATGCTCGGAGTGATAAGCGCGGTGAAGACCACTGCCCGGCAGAAAGTACTCGGTTTTCTCCTTGTGGTCCCGACTATCTACATCCTGAATATCCTTCGGAATACATCGGTCATTATCGCTTACACCGAGCAGTGGTTCCCGTACCTCCCGGAGATTGCGGGGAACGGCGAATTCGGGTACGAGAGCTTCTTCTGGGCGCACAATGTCATCGCAGAGGGCCTTGCACTCCTGCTGCTGATCGGGATTGCATGGGGCCTCTTCCGGTTGATCCCGGATCTTGCAGATTATGCCATCAGGCTGGTGCAGATGTATACCCGTGATGTCATGAAAGTCTTCGGTAGAGGTACATGATTCTTTGGAGTGCTGAGAGGTTCGTACATACTGCGATGATCAATACCGAGGCCCATATGAGCCCGGTCAGGCCTCCGATGAGAAGCACGAGGAATGTCTCGGGGCGTCCGAAGAACCCGATTCCTTCCAGGGGATCCTCGATCTTCCCATCAACCCTCTCCTGATACCCTATCTCGGCATACACCACGGGTTTGATGAAGGTGTTCATCAGTGACCCTGTGATTGCGAATGCGACTACGGCAAAATCTGCCATTGGGGGTAATGGCAGGAGCCTCGTGAGAATGGCTATTCCGGAGAGACCGATGCCGAGCAGGACCAGCGCATCGACATATTTGTCCACGATCCAGTCGAACACAGCGCCAAACCGGGTCTGCTTCGCAGTCTCGCGGGCAACAGCTCCGTCAACGAGGTCAAGGACTGCAGAGAGAAACAGGGCCACGCTTCCCTCTGCAAACATCTGCTGCGAGAAGAGATAGGCACAAAGGAGCCCGAAAAGGAGTGCCAGGAGCGATACCTGGTTGGGAGTAGCTCCGATACGGCAGAAAAACGCTGCCACTGGCTCGAGGTACCGTGTGAACCGCGGCCGGAGGGCAGTAATGTTCATGCCTAAGTACCACGCCGGGTGGACCAATAATAATTGTCATTCCACTGTATTTCAGGGAAGGGGGATTCCTGATGTTCGCAGTCACGATAGAGTGAAGAGAAATTATCAAAACAACCATGAAAAAGGCCAGACAACTTCTATATGAGAGCAATACGATATCTCTTCCAAGGAGACAGGAACTGCAGTGCCGGAACAACAGAGAAGACCGCATGTGTTGATGATGTCGGAGATCACGGTAGATGGAAAGCTCACCCTCAAGAAGGGGGCATCCAGCAAGATCCTGATGAAGTACATGGATCCTGCAACCGAGATCCTCCTCCACCGCACCAGGGCGGTATGCGATGCCATCATGGTTGGCTCAAACACGATAAAAATCGACAATTCCTTCCTCACGGTCCGCCACGTGAAGGGTAAGAGTCCACTCCGGGTCATCCCGAGCAGCAAAGCCGACATTCCTCTCGATGCCAATGTGCTCGGGCCTGATGCCCCAACCGTGGTTGCAGTCGCCGCAAAGGCTCCAGAAAGCAGAGTCGAGGCCATCAGGAACAGGGGTGTTCATGTTCTGGTATCGGGAGAGGACAGGGTACACCTGCCGCTTCTCATGCAGCAGCTCTACGATACATTCTCTGTCCGCACCATGATGATCGAGGGCGGTCCCACCCTCAACTGGCACATGCTTCATTATCATCTCGTCGATGAGATACGCCTCATCCATCTCCCCTTCATTGTAGGGGGTGCGGATACCCCGTCACTGGTGGGAGGGATGCACATCGAGGATGAAAGCCAGATGATCCGCCTGATCCTGAAGGACCATTATCTCTGCGGGACCAACCTTGTAACCGAGTACCGGGTCTGCTACACCGGGGAAACTACCGGGGATGCAGGAATTACGCAGTCCTGAAGAGAAGCGCCTGCGAAAGAACCGGGGTGTTCTGGTTTTTCCTGGAGAATGCCTGGCCAGCAGTAAGGTGCCACTACCAGTATTGTAGTGTTTGCCTGGACGATAATCCGGGTATTTCTGTTTTCATGGATCGAATAGCCTGTCATTCCGTTCTAAATCTGTAGCGATGGGTAGTGGTGATGGACCACATTGGTCGGGTAATAAGGGACACTGCCGCTTGTCCCATGATCGATGCAAGAGCATTCCGGGTGTTGTTCATCAGGATGACCGGTTCGGGAACGATTCAAATCATATCTCTTGGATCAGCCTTCATGAACTCCCTGCATACGGTAGTTGCATAGTGGCCCGGGGGGAGGGAAAAAGAAATTTTGAGATTCGATCCCTCTGTGAGAGACAAAATCTCTGTGTTGAGGGAGACTGGCCTGAGCGCACCGTCGTACCGCGTATGAACCAGGGTGGATGCACGGGAGAATGATTCATGATCGATTCCCTTTGAGGCGAGGATGGAAGAAATGGTAGAATCGTCCTCTCCTTTTTCATGCATATCCCTGCTTCCCGGCATCATGATCGCAACACGGCAGCGCCCCCGTCTGACCTGCATCGATGCTGCGGTGAGGGTTCCTTCGGTCACGATATCGTCCCGCCCGGTTGGGAAGATGAGACGGTCTCCTGGATGCGGGAGGTAAAACTCCGGTTCCCTCTCCATCCTTGCGGAGAGTGCCACGTTGAAAAGGAACGACTGGAAGGCGCTCACGAACATGGAAAGAAGCCTCGGAGGCAGGGAAAGGAGTGCACCACTGTAATCACCCGGGTGTGAGACAAGGTGGTGCAGCATCGCCCGCTCATAGGTGAGCGGTACCGGCAGTGCCCGGAGGGCCCGGAGGGGATCCCCTTCTTCGGAGTAGGCAGTCCTCGCCATGCGAACATCCTCTGGCTCATCGGGGAAGGCAGCCCCGACATAACAGTCAACAGCGCCCTGTATGTCTCCATCAAGTATCTTCTCCCCGACGAGGTGGGTTATCGGCCGGATCACCCCGAACCTCTGGATCCCGAAGTAGTTAGGGAGACCCTGTTTACAGGTTTCTGAAACGGCTGCCGTGATCGATGTGAGATCGGGGGACGAGGTATTCCGGATCGTGATCGAGAACCGGTTTGCCTGGTGGGAACCGAGTGCCAGTGGGGAGGACGAGCGCCCGACAGGGACTAGCTCAAGATCCCTGAGCCGGATGCGGGAGAGATCTGCTTCTTCGATACCATAGATAGAGATGAGCTGGGTGGTCAGCGCATGCTTGTCCTTGGTCCCGGTCCACCCGATTCTCCGGTGGGAAATGGAGAGCTGTTTTGCGATCTCCCTGACCGCACGCTGGAGTTCCCAGTCCTTCTTGGTGAGCCTGCATATGAGGTGGGCACCCTCAGTTCCTGTCTCT
>CAYNXS010000067.1:0-8251 GCA_964401215.1 uncultured Methanolinea sp.
ACGGTCATGGCCATTGTCGGCGGAGTAACCCGCGGCCAGACACCCACACGGGAGAAGATGGCGGATGTCATTCATGCAGTAATGCGGTTGATCAAAACAAAGGAGTGATATAAAAATGGCTTATAAACCACAATTTGGACCCGGCACCTCTACTATCGCCGAGAACAGGCGGAAGCAGATGGACCCCAGCAAGAAGCTGGAGAAGGTCCGCGACATCTCCGATGAGGACATCGTACTGATTATGGGACACAAGGCTCCCGGTGCAGCATACCCAACCATGCACCCACCGCTCAACGAGCAGCAGGAGCCCGACTGCCCAATCAGGAAGATGGTCGTCCCCATCGATGGCGCAAAGCATGGAGACCGCATCAGGTTCATCCAGTTCGCAGACTCCATGTACAACGCCCCCTGCCAGCCCTACCAGCGGTCCTACGTCGCATCGTACAGGTACCGTGGTGTGGACCCGGGAACCCTGTCCGGACGTCAGATCGTGGAGTGCCGCGAGCGTGACCTGGAGAAACTCGCCAAGGAACTCGTAGGAACCGAGCTCTTTGACCCAGCCCGCACCGGTGTTCGCGGTTCGACTGTGCACGGACACTCTCTCCGTCTTGCTGAGGACGGGATGATGTTTGACATGATGCAGAGGTGCATCCTCGACAAGAAATCCGGGATAGTCAAGTACGTCAAGAACCAGAACTCCGAGCCCCTCGACAAGGAGGTCAAGGTCGGCAAGGCAATGGACGACAAGTGGCTCAAGGCGCACACCACCATGTTCCACTCGCTTGTAGGCGTTCCGTTCCGGTCAGACGCGGAGTATGTTGAATACGTCCAGCGTGTTCACTCGAACAGGACCAAATATGGCTACCGTCCGGAGGAGTGATTGACATGGCAAAGAAGATTGAAAGAACCCAGAAGCTCTTCCTGAAAGCCCTCCGCGGCAAGTTCGCCGAGGACCCCCAGAGCACCAGCACCGTCTTCGCCCGCGAGGGCCTGAAGCAGTCCCCGAGGAAGATGGAGTTCGTCAAGGCAGGGAACGCCGCTGCAATGGCCCGCGGCATCTCGATGTACGATCCCGTCCGCTGCCACATTGGCGGTATCCCCCTCGGGCAGCGCCAGCTGATGACCTACGAGGTCTCCGGCACCGGCGTCTTTGTCGAGGGTGACGACCTGCACTTCGTCAACAATGCTGCCATGCAGCAGATGTGGGACGACATCCGCAGGACGATCATCGTCAACATGGACCTCGCCCACCAGACCCTGCAGAAGCGTCTGGGCAAGGAAGTGACCCCCGAGACCATCAACGAGTTCCTGCACGTGCTGAACCACGCAATGCCCGGTGCAGCCGTCGTCCAGGAACACATGGTCGAGACTCACCCAAGCCTCGTGGACGACTGTTACGTCAAGGTCTTCACCGGCGACGACGAGATGGCCGACGACCTGGAGCCCCAGTTCGTACTGCCCATCGAGAAGCTCTTCCCCGCCAAGCAGGCAGCCCAGCTGAAGGCAGCTGTCGGCAAGTCCCTCTGGCAGGCAATCCACATCCCGACCATCGTATCAAGGACCTGTGACGGAGGCACCACCTCCAGGTGGTCTGCGATGCAGCTCGGTATGTCCTTCATCGGTGCCTACCACATGTGCGCCGGAGAAGCCGCAACTGCCGACCTCGCATTCGCCGCAAAGCACGCTGGTGTTATCCAGATGGCAGAGATCCTGCCCGCCCGCCGTGCCCGTGGACCGAACGAGCCCGGTGGCATCAAGTTCGGCCACTTCGCCGACATGATCCAGACCGACAGGAAGTACCCGCACGACCCCGCCAAGGCATCCCTTGAAGTTGTCGGTGGTGGGACCATGCTGTTCGACCAGATCTGGCTCGGATCCTACATGTCCGGTGGTGTCGGGTTCACCCAGTATGCAACCGCTGCATACACCGACAACATCCTCGATGACTACACCTACTACGGTATGGACTACATCAAGGACAAGTACAAGGTCAACTTCAAGAACCCCGGCGAGAAGGACAAGGTCAAGGCAACCCAGGATGTCGTCAACGACATCGCGACCGAGGTCACGCTCTACGGTATGGAGCAGTACGAGCAGTACCCCACTGCGCTTGAGGACCACTTCGGAGGCTCCCAGCGTGCATCCGTGCTCGCAGCAGCATCCGGTCTATCCACTGCAATCGCAACCGGGAACTCGAACGCCGGCCTGAACGGCTGGTACCTGTCCATGCTCCTGCACAAGGAAGGCTGGTCACGTCTCGGGTTCTACGGCTACGACCTGCAGGACCAGTGCGGTTCCGCCAACACCGAGTCCTACCGTGCGGACGAGGGCTGTGTTGGAGAACTCCGTGGCGCCAACTACCCGAACTACGCCATGAACGTGGGACACCAGGGAGAGTACGCCGCCATCTGCGGTGCTGCCCACTTCACCCGTGGAGATGCCTGGTCACTCAACCCGCTGATCAAGATCACCTTCTCCGACCCCTCGCTCAAGTTCGACTTCGCCGAGCCCAGGCGCGAGTTCGCACGTGGTGCAATCCGCGAGTTCATGCCCGCCGGAGAGCGCTCACTGATCATCCCCGCAAGGTAAGATCAGAAACCCCATTTTTTCTTTTTTTCCCCGCATTCAGTTCGGATTTTTTTATTGTTGGGAACACCGTATTCCGTATTCTGCCAGATACAACAGGTTAATAACAATTTTACTCATATGAGTAATAAAAGAGGCATTATGATACTCTGCATTACCGCACAGGGGAATACCCTGGAAGCCCCGGTCGAAGAACGATTCGGGAGGGCACCATTCTTTATCATCGTGGATAGCGAGACTGAAACCTTCGAATCGGTTGCAAACCCCTTTGCAGCCGGTGCTGGTGGTATCGGTCCAAAGGCCGCTCAGCTGATTATCAAACATGGTACATCACACCTGATCACTGGGATGGTTGGCGGAAACGCACGTGATGTCCTCACCGCGGCAGGCGTCAGGATCTGTACCTATCGCAACGCGGGGAGCGTCAGGGAAGCCCTGGCACAGTTCAAGAATGGAACACTCGAATGCTCCGGGTAGTAGGGAATGGAAAGAGATCGGGACAGACGGCAAATGCTGTCAATCTGCCGGGTGTGTGAGCATTCATGAATATTGCAGTTGCCAGCGGAAAGGGCGGGACAGGAAAAACTCTTGTTGCTGCGAACCTTGCAGAAGTTCTCTCGCACACATCGAATACAACCCTCGTGGACTGCGACGTGGAAGAGCCCAACCTTCAACTCTTTTTTGATACGCCTGCCACCTTTACTGATGTTACCGTGCCAATGCCGGTATTCATTCGCTCACGTTGCGACCTCTGTGGTGCATGCGCTGAATTCTGCCAGTACGGTGCAATCACGGTTCTCCCGGACAGGGTGCTCTTCTTTCCAGAGTTATGCCATTCCTGCGGTGGATGCTCGCTTGTCTGCCCGAAACGTGCCATCGACGAAGAGCCGGTGCGGATCGGACAGGCAGGCACCGCGCACCCCTCCCCAAACCTCACGCTCATTTCAGGAATCCTTGATGAAGGCAGGCCCCATGCAACCCCCCTCATAAGAGCAGTGAAAGAGCAGTCTGCCGGTAGCTCCGGCCACGTCATCTTCGATGCATCCCCGGGAATTGCATGCCCTGTGATAGAAACCCTGGACGGGTGCGACATGTGTATCCTTGTCACGGAATCAACCCCGTTCGGCCTTCATGACCTCCGTCTTGCGGCCGAGGTTGTGAGACTGCTCGATATCTCAGCCGGGGTCGTCATCAACCGGAGCGACGGGGAAGACGCAAAGACCCACGCGTTCTGCGAATCTCAGGATCTTCCTGTACTGATGACGATCCCGTTCGAGCGCGAGATCGCTACACTTCAGAACCGTGGTACACTCATCATCCGAACCAGCAGGATATGGGAGGCACGATTTGCAGAGCTCATTGCTCGCTGTCATGACATTGCGGGGGGAGTCCGATGATCAGGCTGGCCGTAATAAGCGGGAAAGGCGGTACAGGGAAGACGGTCATTACCGCAGCACTCTCGTCACTCCTCCCCTGCACTCTCGTCCTTGCAGACTGCGATGTGGATGCTGCCAACCTTGGCCTTTTACTCTCACCGACACGAATCCGCACAGAACCCTTCGTAGGCATGAATGCCGCGATGATCGACCCCGATCTCTGCACACAATGCGGACAATGTTACGATCACTGCAGGTTCAGGGCACTACAACAGGAACACGGGGAATATTCTGTCAGTCAACTACGCTGTGAAGGGTGCGGGGTCTGTGTGTTCGTCTGCCCTGCAGATGCAGTATCACTCAAGCCCCGGATCTCAGGCGAGATCTGCCTTTCGTCCACCAACGCAGGACTTCTCGCCCATGGCAGGCTGAAACCGGGGGCAGGTAACTCCGGGCTTCTCGTTCATGCAGTAAAAAAAACTGCACTCCAACCGGACAGGAATGAGGATCTCTTCCTGATCGACGGTCCTCCGGGGATTGGATGCCCCCTTATCTCAACCCTGACCGGGACAGATGCAGTCCTCGTCGTGACCGAACCAAGCATGTCCGGACTCCATGACCTTGCACGCGTGGTTAAGGTTGCCAGACAGTATACCCCACATATTACGGTTGCAATCAATCGCTTCGATCTGGAGGAGGCTCTCACCAGCCTCATCGAACAATGGTGCCGCGAGGAAGGCTGCAGAGTCGTCGGTAAGATCCCCTTTGATCCCGAGATAACCGCGATGGTCAGGAACTGCACACCGGTCACACGTTTCGATACCTCCCCGGCAGCGATGGCTATTCAGGCACTGGCAGATACCCTTATCCAAGAGATCAGGGGGCTATGATGGATACACAGGACAGAGAGCAGTATTGCAGACGCCGGGGACGGCCTCGTGTGAACCAGTCGCTTGCAGGGAGCCCCTCACCGCGCTGTTACGAACCCCAGTGCTATCCGAACGAGGAGAGAGACAGCGTCGAGATCCTCCCGGAACAGATGGCTGTGCTGGATTTAATCGACGTAAAGGGATTCACGCAGGAAGAGGCGGCAGCACTCATGGGTATATCGAGAAAAACGGTCTGGCGGGATATCCACGAAGCCAGGCGCATGATCATTGATGCGCTCCTGAATGGAAAATCCATCCGTGTTAACGGGTGCTCACGGAAGCTCCGGGGATATTGCCCTCACACGGGGTATACAATGTGCAGACAGGAAAACGGGGGCACCTGTCACCGGACAATGAAACCGATACCTTCAGACACTCTTGATAACCAGGATACGCCAGAATAAGGATTGCCAAATTCAGATCCTTTAAGTAATTATACTCATATGAGTAGATATGGTGCGTATTCAGGTACCATGAGGAACACATATGCCGGGATTTAACAGACGTGGGCCCGATGGACGTGGCCCCAGGACCGGGCGGGGGAATGGGCATTGCAGTGCAGCCCTGTCTCCAACCACCCTTGAAGCAAGTACCCGAGAACTGCTTTCTGAACAGGATGCCGATCAACCGGCCCAAGGATATCGCACTGAATATGGCCTGGGAAGGGGAGGTATTCCCCGCGGATGCGGGATGCGCAACGGATGGTGCCGGTCGAGGGGTGCATACAACCAGCAGGGTTGAAAAAGGTGAGATCGTGAAAATTGCAATTGCATGTGAAAATTCAAGGGTTTCAGAGCATTTCGGCCACTGCAGCACCTATTCGCTCTATTCGGTAGAGAACGGAGTGATATTCCGAAGGGAAGAACTCCAGAGCCCGGGTCACCAACCAGGTGCATTACCGCCATTCCTTGCATCGCATGACGTAACCCATGTCATTGCAGGTGGCATGGGGCCGCGTGCGGTGGATCTCTTCCAGCAGCATGGCATCCAGGTTGTCCTTGGTATCTCCGGGCCTGTTGACCTTGTTGCCCAGGATTTCATTGCCGGCCGGATAATACCGGGCGTGTCGAGCTGCCACCATACTGACGGTCACTCCTGCGATCATGAATAAGAATTCATAAAAAAAATGCGTGAAAACGGCACTCTTCATGACCTGACTCGCTTCCTGCGAAAATCTCTCAGAGACTCCTGGTCATGAGTAGTCTCACCCGCCTCACCATTCCGCTACACAAGGAGCCTTTTGCTCGGGCTTCTTTGTACAAGTGTGGTTTAATCCAAGACACAGTTTATCATCTTTACAGGCGGTTTTCATTCGATCCCCAGCCAGCTTGAGTCCAGCACAACTTTCTTTGCCTTAACTAAAATTGAGATGTGTAAATCCCAAAAAAACGCCGTTTTTTGGCGATTCGGGCACATTAACCCCGTATATAAGGAAAAATTTCGAAACCTTTAACTTGTCCATCATCGACTGTTAGATGAACCACAAAGGGTTTGTACTCGATGTGAGTGGCAATGTGTATCGAACACTCTCGTGCACTCTTCTAAGCACGCAGGGAGGAGGCTAAATGGAAAGTATTGCGTTTGGCATTGGAATAACTGCATTGGCAGGAGCTCTTGCCACAGTGGCCGGTGCGGCGGAAAACGTTGAATCTGATATCGGATCACAGGGTGATCCGAACTCACAGGTTCAGCTCGCACCCCAGATGGGGTTCCTTCACCGCATCTTCAACAAGGCCGTTGCCGGTGAGCCACCTGCTTATGGACTGTGGATCTGTCTCGGCGCTGGTATCGCCTGGGCATTCATGGCCATGCAGATCAATCCGGTACTTGCAATCGTGCTGGGAAGCGCTCTGGCGGTATTCGTCCAGGGCGTGTATGCAACCACTGCATACCTCGGCAGGACTGCAAGTCTCGCGAAGTTTGGTCAGCCCGTCTTTGTGGATGTGCTGAAATCCATGACCACGGTGACCATGGCTCACGCGTTTGTAGCCATCTTCACCACGGTGACCATGTGTCACCTGATCAACGCCGCTCTCGGCCACCCCTTCCCACTGCCCCTGCTGGGGCTTGTGTGGGGTATTGCCCTCGGCGCTGCCGGATCCGCGACTGGAAACCCCTTCTATGGGAAGGAGCGTCAGTACCAGTCCCAGAAATTCGGCGCCGGTGTGCCTATTTCCGCATCCGGTAATATCGTCCGCTATGCCGAAGCGGGTGAGAGAAACTCTCTCGACAACGGCTGGTTCTCAGCCAAGCTCGGCGGTCCCGCATCAGGACTGTGCTTCGGGCTGATCGTCTTCCTCGAGATCTGGCGTACCGTGCTCTTCGAGCACATGGGTGCCGGCTGGGGAGCCATCATCGTCGGCGTCATCATCATCCTGATCTTCACGGTGATCGACCGGTATATCGAGGTCTGGGCCCGTAAGAACTACGGCCCGTATGCAAAGCCCACTGAGGAGGGATCCTGAACATGAGTGCTGTTGGTGCAAAACCACAAGCGGGCGGGGCAATGGATGTTCCCGCAATCATCGGAGGTATCATTCTCCTGCTCGTGATCATCGGTGCAACCTACTTCCTCGTAGGTCCCGGCCTGATGTTTATGGCCCTCATCGGGATCGTCATTGGCGGTCTGGCTATCGCATTCGGCGTCCACTTCGTCCCTGTCGGCGGAGCACCCGCTGCAATGGGACAGGCGCCAGGTATCGCGACCGGTGTGGCAATGCTTGCTGCCGGTGCGGGTCTCGCAGGCCTCTTCGGAGGAGCGTGGGCCGCAGAACAGGGACTTGTCGTCGCGGTGGTAACCGGAGCAGTCGGTGGCGGCCTGATGATGGCAATCACCTGCATGTTCGTCACCTTCATCTACGTCTTCGGCATGGGAATCCCCTGTGCTTCAGGAAAAGTCGCGAAGGACCCGATCACCGGGGACACCCAGGCAGAATTCAAGTCCCAGGGAACAGAGGGGCATGGCCTCCCGTTCGTCTCCTACGTTGGCGGTGTAATCGGAGGACTTCTCGGTGGAGGCGGCGGAACACTCATCTACATCATGCTCCTGGACGTGTACAAAGAAGCACTCCCGGGAATGATGAAGGCACTCCCTGCCCAGATACTGCCTATCGCGGTAAGCCTGGCTGGCATATTCGCTGTCGGAATGTTCCTGGTGAACGCAGTGCTCACTGCCTATAACATCACCGGGACGATTGAAGGCCCACACGACCCCAAGTTCAAGCGGTTCCCCCGGGCACTCGTGGCCTCTGCAGTTGCATCCGCACTCTGCGGGATGGTCGCCATTCTGATCGTGGCAATGTGAGGTGCAGAAATGACAGTCAAGGTTGAAGTTATCGAGGGAGGCATTCCCCACAACAC
>CAYNXS010000068.1:0-7998 GCA_964401215.1 uncultured Methanolinea sp.
CGGCATCGCCGGGTTCTCCTGGCTCGAAGGATTCTCGCTCCTCGATTCGTTCTACCTGACCGTGGTGACCATCGCGACCGTCGGGTATGGCGATATCCACCCCGTGACTGCCGGGGGAAAGATGCTCGCGATCCTCCTGATCGTGACCGGGGTGGGGTGCTTCCTCGGCGTGGTCGCAAACCTGGTCGAGAACATGGCCTACCGCGAGGAGCGTGCCCGCCGCCGCGAGAAGACGAACATGCTGGTCGGCCTCTTCTACACGGAGATGGGGACCTCCCTCCTCTCGATCTGCTCGCGGCTCGATCCCGGGAAAGAGGAACTCGCCCGGCTCATTGTTGGCGAGGGCGGGGAGGTTGCGCCGGATCCTGCCCGGATCACGGCCGCACTCGAGTCACGGACCTACTCGCTCGACTGCCGAGAACTCGATCTCGCAACGCTCCGGGACACCCTGGGAGGAAAACTCGGCCTTCTCACCCTCCTCCTCCAGAACCCCGACCTCGAGGAGCATTCCCGGTTCACCGATCTCCTCCAGGCACTCCTCCACCTCTGGCAGGAACTCTCGGCCCGCGAGGTCCTCTGTGACCTGCCACGGGCTGATTCAGCCCACCTCTCGAATGACCTCAACCGGGTCTACAGGCTGCTTGTCATGGAGTGGGTCGTGTACCTCGGCACCCTGAAGAGGCAGTACCCCTACCTCTACTCCCTTGCGGTCCGCACCAACCCGTTCGATGAGAAAGCGTCCGTGATAATCAGGGAGTAACCTTCATGAACCCCGGCGTTCCTGCGAAAATCAACCCCGCACAACTCGTGGTTCATCAATGGCATATGAGGAAGTCCGGGGGCATCCTCAGTACAAATTGATTTAAAGCGTGGAGGGGCATTATTCCTTCAGCGCGATCCCGGAGTGCCACTCATATGAACCGTGGCATGATACCGGGTGCTACCGCACTCTATGGAACATCCACATGAAGACACTCTCATTTACCGATCTGAATATCCCAGAACCCCTCATGCGGGCTATTCTCGACCTGGGCTTCGAAGAGCCCACCCCCATACAATCGCTCGCCATCCCCGTCATCCGGGACCACCATGACATGGTGGGTCAGGCCCACACAGGGACAGGAAAAACCGCCGCATATGGAATACCGCTCCTGGAACGCATCGATAGCTCCCGCCCCGACGTGCAGGCGATAGTACTCTGCCCCACGAGGGAACTCGCCATCCAGGTCTCGGAGGAACTCCGGAAACTCGCACTCTTCCTGCGGGGGATTACCATCCTCCCGGTCTACGGAGGACAGCCCATCGAGCGGCAGATCTCGGTCTTAAGGAAAGGTGCACAGATTGTCATCGCCACACCGGGAAGGCTCATCGACCACATGAACCGCCGCACCATCAACTTCTCGAAGGTCAAGATGGTAGTCCTTGATGAGGCGGACGAGATGCTGGACATGGGATTCCGGGATGACATCGAGCTCATCCTGAAACAGGTCCCGGTCGAACGGCAGAACGTCCTCTTCTCGGCCACCATGTCGAAGGAGATCCTGGCCCTGACCCAGAGGTTCTTAAAAGACCCCCGCATGGTCAAGGTTGTCCATGGCAGGCTCGAGGTCCCTTCTATCATCGAGCAGCGGTACTTCGAACTGAGGGAGTCGGACAAAGTGGAGGTCTTATCAAGGCTGATTGACTTCTACAACCCGAAGTCATCGCTCGTCTTCTGCAATACCAAGAGGAAGGTGGACGATGTGTGCTCCCAGCTCCAGGCACGGGGCTACCTTGCAGAAGCCCTTCACGGCGACATGGACCAGAAAGAGCGGGAGCGGGTGATGTCCCGGTTCCGGTCCGGCGGATCCGATATCCTGGTGGCAACCGATGTTGCCGCCCGCGGCATTGATGTCGAGGAGATCGGTGTCGTATTCAACTACGATGTGCCGCAGGACCCCGAGTACTACATTCATCGGATCGGCAGGACCGGGCGGGCGGGAAAGACCGGCAAGGCATTCACCTTCGTCTCGGGGAAGGAGATGTGGAAACTTCGGGACATCCAGAAATTTGCGAAGATCCGCATCGCCCGGCATGCCATCCCTGCCGAAGAGGACCTCCGTGAACGGAGGATCATCAACATGATGGAGAAGATCAGGGGAACCATCGACTCCGAGGACCTGGAACCCTACATTGCCCGGGTCAAGCAGGTGATGGGAGAGGAGCACACCTCGCTCGAGGTTGCTGCCGCCCTCTTCAGGATGCAGGCGGGATCAGGCGGGGAACCTGCGCAGGGAAGGGCCCGGAGGAGATAGGCCTCCCCAATACAAAATGCGCCGCCTGCACCGTTGAATCGGGAATTTCTCACCAATAATTATTAATTTGGGGAAATCCCAACCATTTTGCATACAGCCCGGAAAATACGCCCCGGATCGCACCATGATCACAGTCCTCCTCGTGCATGACAATACCGACGCGATAGAGAGCACCCGTGCCTATCTCGAGCGGATGGGCGAGATACGCATCGATGCCGTCCACTCAACCAAGCAGGCACTCGAGATGGCCGGCCGCAGGAGATACGACATCATCATCTCCTATTTCCGCCTTCCCGAGGTGGACGGCATCGAGTTTTTGGCCGACATGACCGGAATCGAGCTCTTGAAAGAACTGAAAAGCACCCAGGCAGGGATACCCTTCATCCTCTACCACAGGAGCGACCGGGACACCCTCATCGTCGAGGACGTCAATTATGCGGCCGAGGCCGCGGCAACAGGGAGGGGATCCCGTGCTCCTGTCGCGGAGATGAGGGACATGATCTACCAGGCGGTGCTCAGGAAGAAGGCTGAGCGTGACCAGGCCCTTCGCGGCGACCTGCTCTCTTCCATCCTCTCTGTCACGCCGCTCTGGCTCTGCCAGGTGAGAAACGCAACCATCGAATGGGTAAACTCCACCATGGCAAAGGAGCTCGGCAGGGATCCGGCAACGCTCACCGGCCAGGGGATCCAGGTGCTCTTCCCGGGGAGGGATGATTGCGACAGGGCATTCCGTGAACTGGGTCACGCGTTCGATACCCAGGGGTGGGGCCATGCGGAAGCCACCTTCACGCGGAAGGACGGATCGTTGGTCCCGTGCAGGCTTCGGATGAGGGCAATGGACCCGGAGGATCCCGCACGGGGACACCTCCTGGTCTGCGAAGACCTGTCAGAGTACAAGAGGCTCCTCGATGCACAGAAAGAGGGCGATCTCCGCTACAGGGAGTTTCTCCAGAACGCGGCAAGCCTCATCATCAAGATCGACCCCGGGGGCACCATCACGTTCTTCAACAAGCATGCCCAGGCATTCTTCGGCTACTCCGAAGCCGAACTCCTGGGGAAGCGGGTGGTCGACACCCTGATCCCACCCCATGCGAGAAAGAGCGCCCAGGGCTTTGCCACCGAGAGTTCCACCCCGCAGGAGAACGCGAACCTCCGGATCAACGAGATGATGCTCCGCGGGGGGGAATCGGTCTGGGTCGCCTGGCACACGAGGGCTGTCCGCGACGCTGCCGGTCATCTCGACGAGGTTGTCTGCGTGGGCCACGACATCACCGACCACGAGCACCGTGAACGTCGCAGGATCAGCACGGCCATGTGGCGCGATACCGTGATCAACGGCACCGACATCAGGGAGGAGGTGTTCGACGCGGTGCTCCATATCTGCATGGAGATCTCGAGAGAGGGGAGGGAGGGCAAGCAGGTGGGGACCGCGTTCATCGTCGGCGATTCCGACACGGTGCTCGTGAAGTCAAAGCAGCTGATCCTCAACCCGTTCGAGGGCCATCCCGCCGCAGACCGGATGATCACCAACCACGATATCAAGGAAAATATCAAGGAACTTGCCCAGCTCGACGGGGCGTTCATTGTCCGCGGTGACGGGAGAATCGAGGCTGCCGCCCGTTACATCACGATCGATACCAGCAGGGTTGGAATCCCCAAGGGGCTCGGCACCCGGCACTCATCCGTCGCAGGGATCACACTCGTCACGAGCGCGATAGGCATCGTGCTCTCCCAGAGCGGGGGAAAAATCTCCATCTTCAAGGAGGGCAAGATGGTCCAGGAGATCGCCTGATCAGGGAGACGGGTTCTCTTTCTGGCACTGCCACATCCCGGCAGGAATCCTGATCTCGAACCGTGCCCCACTCCCTTCCCGGCCGTTCTCGTTGAGCGTTGCTCCAGCAATGGCAAGGATCTCCCTCGAAAGCCAGAGGCTGTAACCCCGGTTCCTGCCATGCCCCCTGTCGAAGAGCGCCTTTCTCTCGGCTGCGGGAATTCCCGGGCCGTCGTCCTCGCACACGAGCAGGAGATCGGATCCGTCTCTCTCTTCCAAAAGAGTGATGCGGGAGAGCCCGGGGGCATGGTCAAGCGCATTCTTGATCAGGGTCACAAAAACGTGGCGCAGAAGGGGACTTCCATACACCTCGATAGGGCTCACTCTGGTCTCGATACTCACATTTCCCGCATCTGTCATGATCATGGCGGATTTGATCAGGGGAAGAACCGGGATCCAGCGGGGATCCTCAACCAGGATATCCTGGAAGTCCCGGGTAAACTCGATCAATGCCTGGATTGCCTGCCCGGCCGCCTCTTCTTTTGAGAGGAACTCACGGAGCTGCGGATCCTCGATGAAATCCTCAGAGTACTGGAGGAACCCTATCAGGATGGTCAGCTGGTTGAGAATATCGTGCCTGACGACCGAGAGGAGTTCCCGGGCCTTCTTGCGGGATGCCGCGATTGCGGCGACTTCCGCTTCCGGGACCGATGACGGGAGCACGCGGGCAGTCCATGCTGCGGCAGGCGGTGAACCTGGTCCGGGGAGGGAGAAAAAGAACGCTTCCCCGTCAAGGAGAACAGGTTCTCCTCCCTTCCCATCCCAGGTGACGGCAACCTTCAGCCTCTTCCTTTCTCGCAGCGCCTCGAAGAGCGAGTCCCTGACCCCCGACGGCAGGACTCCCAGCACCACCCCGGCGGGTTTTCCGAGAAGTTCCGCACGGGTTCCCCCGCAGAGCGTGGCAAGGGCGGGGTTTGCGTAGAGAATGATTCCTTCGCCGTCGACCACGCAGACGGGTGCAGGCATCGCCTCGAGAACAACCTGCCCTATACGCCCCGCATCCACCTCGGACTTCGCATCAGCAGGATCGCTCACGATCTCTCCATGAGTGATTGGTTTTATAACGCCTCTCGTATGAACATGCCGGTGGGATCTCACTCCCAACCGCCGATCAGTCCCTGAAACTCTCAAAACAGGCGGGAAAGAGTATTGAGACTCCAGAAGGAGCCCGGATTGCGCTCCCGATGAGGCGATCTATCCATGACTTGGATCGGGCGAATGCCTCCTGCACCGTGCATCCCCGGGCCAGGTGGGCACAGATCGCGGCCGAGTAACAGCATCCCGCACCGTGGACCGTGAGCGGGAGTCGCGGGGTGGATATCACCCATTCCCCGTCTGCTGATACAAGGAGATCGGCCGCCTCATCCCCGGGCATGTGCCCACCCTTGATGAGCACGAACCTGGGCCCAAGATCGAGGATGTGCATCCCGGCCATGTGTGCATCTTCGAGATTTTTTATGGGCCCCACTCCTGACAGGTGTTCCGCTTCGTGGGTATTGGGAGTGACGATCGTTGCCCTGGGGAGAAGGAGCTCGACCAGGTCCGACTTCGCGCTCTTCTCCATAAGCTCGTGCCTGCTGGTGGACACCATCACGGGATCCACCACGAGGGGGATCCCCGTTGGAAGACTGGCATCCACGGCACGTATCGTGGCGGCATCTGCAAGCATCCCGGTCTTGATCGCCTTGATCGGGAACTCGTCAGAGACTGCCTGCATCTGGAGTGAGATGATCCCGGGATCGAGGACTCGTATACCCCTGACCTCCCGGGTGTTCTGGGCCGTGACGGCGGTGATCACCGAGAGACCCCACACACCGAGCGCCTGGAAGACCTTCAGATCGGCCTGGATCCCTGCTCCCCCCCCGGAATCTGAACCGGCAATGGATAGAGCATACGCGACGTCCCCATTCTCCATGTGCAGGCATAGAGGGCAGGGATGGTGATATAGTTTTCCGGCTGTCGATCCTGCTGGCGGGAACCTCACGTAGCGCAGGCATTCCCGGGGATACGCGTGGGCACGGATACCCTCTGGGAAGGCGATGATTGTGCCCATGATAAGATACGATTAATTGCCAATCATCCCTCATAGTAGATCCAGGAAGACCCCTATGCCACACCAGTACGAACCACTCATCGTAGCCCGCGGCAAGGGCCCGCTCGGTATTCTGCCCGCCATGGCGAACCGGCACGGGCTCATCGCCGGCGCTACGGGAACAGGAAAGACCGTCAGCCTCAGGGTGATTGCCGAACAGTTCTCCCGGATAGGGGTCCCCGTCTTCATGGCTGACGTCAAGGGAGATCTCTCCGGGATGGCACTTCCCGGGGGAGAGAACAAGAACGTGACCGCCCGGGTGCAGGAACTCGGCCTCTCGGGATTTAACCCCCAGGGGTTCCCGGTGGTCTTCTGGGATGTCTTTGGCGAGCAGGGACACCCGGTCCGGACCACGGTCTCCGAGATGGGGCCTCTTCTGCTTGCGAGGATCCTGGATCTCTCGGATACCCAGGCCGACGTGCTCGCGCTGATCTTCCGGATCGCGGACGAGCAGGGGCTGCTTCTCCTTGACTTGAAAGATCTCCAGGCAATGGTTCGGTATGCAGGCGACCACGCAAAGGAGCTCCGCACGGAATATGGCAACATATCGCCGGCCACGGTCGGTGCGATCCAGAGGAGCCTGATCACGCTTGAAGAGCAGGGCGGCGCGAAATTTTTTGGGGAGCCCTCGCTCGAACCGGGGATGTTCATACGAGACGTCGAAGGAAAAGGTGCGATCAACATCCTCGCCTCCGATAAGCTCCTCCTGTCGCCAAAGCTCTACTCGACCTTTCTCCTCTGGCTCCTCTCCGAACTCTACGAGCAGATGCCCGAGGTCGGGGATCCCGAGAAACCGAAACTGGTCTTCTTCTTCGATGAGGCCCACCTCCTGTTCGCCGATGCCCCGAAAGCCCTCCGGGAGAAGATCGTGCTCGTGGTCCGCCTTATCCGGTCGAAAGGTGTGGGCGTCTACTTCATCACCCAGAACCCTCTCGATCTCCCGGACGATGTCCTCGGGCAGCTCGGCAACCGGGTCCAGCATGCGCTCCGGGCATTCACCCAGAAGGACCAGAAAGCGGTGAAGGCGGCGGCAGAGACGATGCGGCAGAACCCTGAAATCGACGCAAAGACCGTGATCACCGAGCTTCGCACCGGGGAAGCCCTCGTCTCGTTCCTCGATGGGAAGGGCATCCCCGGGATCACGGAGCGGGCAATGATCCACCCCCCCGAGAGCCGCCTCATCCCCCTCACACCGGATGAGAGGAAATCCATCATCCGATCCTCTCCGGTCTATGGGAAGTACGAGTCTGGAGTCGACCGTTCTTCTGCCTACGAGCTTCTCGCCGAGCGGGCAAAAACCGCGGCAGCCGAGGAGAAGGAAGAAAAAGCAAGGATGGAACAGAAGACCAGGAAGACAGAGAGTTCCTCCAAAAAGACAGGCACCTCTTCCAGGAAGACGGGAACAGATACCCTCACCAAAATGGCAGGGAGCGCTGCCAGGGCTGCAGGGACCCAGATCGGAAGGGAGATCATCCGGGGCATCCTCGGTTCGCTGACAAAGAAGTGATTTCGCGTCAGAGGGTACGCACAAAGAATCGGCACAACTCAAACCGGGGATCTATAGACCCATTATCATTCTCGGACCAGCCCGCGGTAAACCACCCGGATGGACATGATCAGGGATACTTATTTTCCCTCACCTACTGGTGATGTCCTCCTGAAGTTCATCCTGGGGGCATGGATCTCGAAGCGGGCTCCCCTGCCCTCGGTTCCCGTTTCCCTGATGGTCATCCCCGTGATCGAGAGGATCTCACGTGCAAGAAAGAGCCCAAACCCGGTAT
>CAYNXS010000069.1:0-6217 GCA_964401215.1 uncultured Methanolinea sp.
GATCGCCGAGCCCCATGACCACAAAGGTGTTGATCTGGGCAAGCACCTTTGGATCAACATTCTTCGGCTGCTGCGTGATCACGCAGAGGCCGACGCCGAACTTACGGCCCTCCATCGCGCATTCGCGGAACACCTGGGTCGAGGAGCCTCCGCTTGCAAGCACCCTCTGTGCCTCCTCAATGGTGATCAGGACCTGGTGAGATGCCTCATGCCGCTCGTCGATCCCGTATCCCCTTGTCTCCGACCGGTGCCGTTCCATGATAGTCCGGGTGATGATCGAGAGCACGAAGAGTTCGCTCCGTTCGCTCATATCAGGGATATCGATAAGGACGACGCGGTTGTCATGCAAGTTCTCGATGATCTCGCGAAGAGAGGATCCCTGGGCCTTAAAAAACGCCCTGTTTCCGTTGACGATATTATCGATATGGCTCTTGATCACCCTGACGGGCCCACCCATGGAGTTCCTGATCTTCCATGCCAGGCTGCCTTCCGCGACACCGGCAGATCCCGGGTCCCTGACAGGGAAGATCTCGGGATCAATGGATTTGAAGAACCCGATCACCTCCTTTCCTGGAACACCAGAGAATGCCTCCACGATCTCGGACTGTGCAGCGGAGAGATCGTACAGGATTGCGAGGTCCCCGATCCTGAAATCGTCGTATTCGATCGAGAGCCGGTTCATCCCGTACTTCTTCCGGTCGGATTCCGGCCGGATGGTGAAGATAGCGAGCCCGTCTTTTCCTTCGGTGTAATGGACAAGCCCCATCGTTGGCTCCCCGATGGAGGATTTTCCCCCGCTCACGTATTCCCCGTGAGGGTCGACGACGAGGAGCCCGAACTTCTTTTCCTTCATGCAGGACGCACAAAACGTCTTCATGAAGTTGCTCTTGCCCATGCCGGTAGTCGCAAAGACCCCCATGTGCTGGGGGAGCACCCGTGCGGGGATCCTGACCGCAACGTCGCGTATCACATCCTGGCCGCTCCTCATCAGGCCGACTTCAATTTCTCCCATGAGATCCGTGAGGAACCTGAAGTCTTCTGCATCCGGCTCACCCACGATCGAAAATTTCGATGGGATTGTCCGGGGCTTGTGGAATTTCCCGTCTGTGCTGTCCACATACCCGAGAGGTACGGCATCGATGGTGAGAAATACGTCCTCGCCGAGACCGTAGAATTGTTCGGCATATACCCGGGTATCCCATCTCCCATCCGCGAAGTTACTATCATGGGAAAGGTCGGTGACCTTCGCAAAGAATGTGATCCCCTTGGTCGCATCCGTGATCTTCTTGATCTCGCCGATATAGAGCGTAGCATCGTAGGGAGCGATAAAACGATACGAGAGGACCGATCTCCCGATCAGGCGGAATTTTGAATGATCACCAATATCAGTATCGCGCAAATTCATCATGATAATCTCCAAACAGTATCTCATAGGTATGTCGCCCGATGCCGGTCGAGGCGATCCGGTTCATCAGTGCCGATCTCGCATCCTCTACGATTTCTTTGGTGAGGACACATGCCCGGTGCGCATCGAACAGGGGATATGGGTATCCCGGGATCCTCCCGTCGCCGGAAGACGCCGCGAGACGGTTCATGATTCGCTGCACATCATGTTCCGGGAGATCAACCTGGAGCTCGATCTTTAACGGGGATTTTGCCCTGGGGCGCAGAAGAGCGACATACATCTGCCCGTGCTGCCACTGGGGGAACTGTGTGCGATCGAGCAATTCCGGGTCTATCCGGATCCACCAGGGAGCAGTGATTCCCCGTGCATCTGCAAGACCGGCAACCGATGGGAGGAGCGGGTGGCCGCCTCCCCATGTGGCAGGGGTCTGCTTGCTCACTCCTGCAAGGTCTATCTGCTTCGACCCACATTCTTCATCGATCATGGAAAGGACAGGATCATGGCTCGCGTGAGAGACCCGGAGTGGCCCGTCGCGGAGGAGGAGGGCGCCGGGACTGAGCGTGGATGTCATCTGTGCCATCACCCAGTATTCCACCGTATCGCGGAGGATTCCTGCAGTCCGGGTGCGATCATCGTTGCTGAGCGGGGTTCCCGGTCTCTGCCCGAAGCATTCCATGTACAGGCAGAGGAAATCGTCGTTTTCCTCTTCATTATCGATAAGGGCAAGATGGAGAGGGGTGAGAGAGCGCCTGATCCTCTCCATATTGTAAAATGTGCTCTGGGCGGCTCTGACTGCCGCAATTGCCATATTTCCCGATTCGAGGAGGAAGGCGTTACTCCCGTCCACAGCGCATACTTCTCCGCACGGAGATGCCGTGCAGGACCGGAAATCTTCTGGTGTAAATCCGCTCGCCTCTGAAAAAAGATCCACGAGATCTCCGGGAACGATGCGGCGTATCCGTTCAGCCATGGCCTCCGCGGCATGGACGAATTCGGAATTCCGTGCCATCAACTGACCTCCCTGACACTGCTCGAGAGATCGGTCCCCATCTCAACCATGAGCGTGTTGGTAAATTCACCCTGGATATCCGGGATGTGCGAGATTAAGATGATCTGGGGGAACCGCGACTCCTGTGTCCGGAGGGCAGAGAGAAGATTGGTTCGTCTTTCTTCGTCCTGGCTCCCGAAAATTTCATCGAATATCAGGAGCGTGCTTTCGTGCACCTGGTGAAGTTCAGCCAGGTAGCGGGAAAGTGCAATGCGCAGGGCGACCGCGATATCATCCTGCTCTCCCCCGCTGAAACGCTCGACCGGGAAATCGTTGTCAATATCGCGGATAAGAAGGTTGAAATCCTCGTCGAGGAGCACCTGCTCGTACCTGCCACCGGTGATCTCACTGATGAGACGGCTCACCTCCCCCTCTATCCGGCTCCTGACGACCTGCATGAGGTGGATGGTATACTGGCCGATAAGGGACCTGGTGAGCATGAGAAGGCTGATCTCCTCTTCCAGTACTGCGTTCCTCTTTTTCAGGTCTTCAATCTCCTTCTCTTCGCGTGTCAGCCTTTCAATCTCCGATTCAGTATGTTTGAGCCGCTCGGCAGTGCCTGCCTTTTCCGCCTCGCATATTCTCAGTGCTGATTCGATCTCTGCAAGTGCCTGCTCGATCTTGACTCCCTCTTCTTTGAGAAATCCTGTATGCCCTATCCGGATGTGGATTTGTTCCTGGTCTTCCTGCTTCTGCCCGATCTGGAGATCGATGTCCGAAACCTGCCCTTTCAGTGCGGTGAGGTGTGCAATCTGTTTCCCGATTTCGATAAACCGTGCCTGGAACCGTTCCATTTCTGAAAGATCCGCCTCGAGATCAGCATATTGAGCCGGATCGAAGCCGAGAGCGCGTATTTTTTCGGCAAGGTCGCGCTGAAGAAGTTCCTTCTCCTTGTGCTGGCGTTCGATCTCACGGATCTCCGTCTCGATACCGCCCCTGGCCTTCCGCCTCTCAACGATCCCCCGGATCTCGTGGAGTGCTGGTTTCTGTTGCTGGATCCGCTCCTTCTCTGTGTTTAAGCGATCTTCCTCGGAACTTGCGTGCAGCGCCTCCTCCTGGAGCTGGTCGAGGCGGGATGAAAATTCTTCTTCAATCCTCCCAAAATGCGTTCCAAGAGTCTGGTGGCAGAGGGGGCATATGCCATCAGGACCCGCCTTTTTGAGAGTGTTCCAGTCAGAAACCAGTGTTTTCCTGTCATTGACAAGCTGTGCGAGCTTCCCGGAGAGCGCCCCAATCTTCCGGTTGAGGCCAGCCTCCATCGAGAGAACCTCCTGGTCGAGTTTTTCATCAGGGATGTCCGGCCCTATGTGAAAGAGTTCGCTGATACGCTGCCGGTGCTCCTCCAGCCGTGATGCTTCAGTATCGAGGGCATGTAATTTTTCCCTCTCCTTCATCGCCCTTGTATCCAGGACTGAAATTTCCCGGAGTGCAAACCGGGCTTCGGCTGCGAGCCGGTCATATTCCATCCTGGTCTTCCGCATTCTGTCGAGGGCCTGTTTTTTCCCGTCACGGCCATCAAGTTTCTTTGCGAGCGACTGGTACTCCCCTTCCATCATGGGCAGGGTGGCGACATGTGCTGCGATCTGGCCCCTCTTTTTCGAAAGTGATTCAATATCTGCATTGATGGCTCGCTGTCGCTCAGCGAGGCGGGTATATTCGGTCTTCTTCTCACGGAATTTCTCAAGTTCCAGGGCCGCCTCTTTTTTCTTCTGTGCATGGTGGCTGATTCGAAGGTCAAGGTCCGAAAGGGTTGCCCGGATCGTTACTACCAGAGCACGGAGTTGCTCCAGGGCTTCCGGATCCCTTCGTCCTGTCAGTCCGCTGAGTTGTCCTTCCAGGAGGTGCAGGTCCCTTTCCCGGGCATCAATCCGCTCTTTCATGAGCCTGTCGCTCTCTGTTTTCAGGTAGTCGATTCCAAGCGCACGGAGGAACCATTCTTTCCTCTTCCCCGGGGTGTTCTCAAGGAGCGTCAGGAGATCTTTCTGGGCGGCGTACACAGTGTTCCGGAAATCCGCGGGACCCATACCAAGCGTCCTTTCCATCTCGACCGCAACCTGGCTCACCCCTGTCGCCCGGAGTTTTCCCGCCCGATAGAACGAGGCATCATGCTGAACCGTCTTCCCCTTTTTAAATGTCCGGAGAACCGAATATTCATCTCCGCCCACGCGAAAATCGAGCCGGACCTCGCTCTTCTCTTTCGGGCCGGCAAACGACGATACGATGTAGTCAGGCTGGATCCCGGTTGCCTGGACGCCATAGAGCGCGAAGAAGATTGCCTCCACGATACTGCTCTTGCCGGTCCCGTTACTCCCGAGAATCCCCGTTATCCCGTCTTTGAACTGGATTTCCTGGTGCCTGAACCGCTTGAAATTGTTCAGGATAAGCCGGTCGATGATCATTGCGCCCACCCTGGTGACATGCCACAGCATGCGACTTGAGTACGCAATGATCCGTGTCCGTGTATCACACCTGTTCCTCCCGGTGCTTTTCCATGACGGCCTGGAGCACTCTGGTCCCGCACCTGTTCGCGTACTCCCTCTGTACTGCGGTTATCTGCTGCGAATCGAGGAATGCAGAAAATTCTTTCAGGTAATCGATAGACTGTATGTCCTGCTGGAGTGGGACTGCCCCCCCCTCGTCATGCGGCATGACGCGAATTTTCAGGTCGAGAAGGTGTTCGCGGACGGAAGAGAGTGCCCTCATATCCGGACGTTTCCCATGCCCTTTCGTCAGGCCTTCAAGCGTGACCTGCGCCATGGAGAGTGCGGGAATCTCGCGATCCCTGACACGCGAGAGGATCTCGCCGGGAATTTCTGACACGGGTATTCCTTCGCAGGAAATGGTGCCGAGGTCGATCATCGGTGTCCCCGGGAGATCGATGGGGATGGGGTCGGGGTGTTTTTTACCTGAAGTCTCATCCAGATCGACAAGGAGTCCTCCCTTCGGGTCGGATATCTCTCCATACGTCAGGTACTCGATGGATCCCGAGTACCAGGCGTTTTCGGTGATCTTTGATTGGCGGTGGTAATGCCCGAGTGCAATATAGTCGAATTCGTCGGAGAGGATGGTGCTGTCAAGCTCGTGCTCGGCAACAGTTGCAAGCCGCTTGTCCCGGATCTGCGTTGCCAGTCCGTGGGTCACAAGTACGTTGTGATGGTCCCGGGCAGGTTCAACGCTCTCGTATGCCGTCCTGTAATCCGCGGGCCGGAGCATGTTCGGGATGAGGTGAAATACTGTGTCGCCGAGTTCCACATGCTCATACCGGAAGGAATATGCAGCGAATATATCGCCCGGATGATATGTCAGGACTTCGAAGGGCGAGGTCGTGTACCGGGTCTTTACCATGCTGTGGTTGCCGGCGATGACCACGAGGGGGATCCCGGCTTCATGAAGCCGTTCGAGTGCTTCCATGGCCGTCGAAAAGGCTTTATTCTTCGGTTTCACCGTATCGAACAGATCTCCGGCATGGACGAGCACATCGGGTTTCTCTCGTATGATCCCGTCAATTGCCGCGAGAAAATTCTCATAGATCTGCTTCTCGCGAAGGTTCATCCCCGATTCGGGATCAAGCCTGTTGAACTGCGAGAGGCCGAGGTGAGTGTCGGCGATGTGGATGAGTCTCATTCTCAGTTCCTATTTGGAGTCTGATGGGTTATAAGGGGAAGGGGGGGAGGGTGAAAGTTAATGGAGAAAACCAGAAAAATGCCTCTTTAAATATTCCCTTGAGAGAATACTACATCCAATGAGGAGTCTGATCTCCCGTG
>CAYNXS010000069.1:6317-7907 GCA_964401215.1 uncultured Methanolinea sp.
AAACTCTTTGGCCAATTTTCCCACTCCTTTCCAGCGCTTCCTCTCGATCCGGACCAGACCGATCTCTGCCTTTTCCTGCTCGAACGCGAGCTCCCGCGTGAGCCGGTGGTAGTTCTCGAGCCGGGACAACGAAAGAGTCCCCGCATCCACCGCCTTCCGGACGGTGCACCCAGGCTCCTGCTCGTGCCGGCAATCGGAAAATTTGCAGTTCTTCGCCAGTTCCAGGATATCGGGGAATGTGTCGGCAATTCCTGCCGAGGCCGTCCCGATCCCGACTTCCCGGAGCCCGGGATTGTCGATCATCAGCGCCCCACCCGGGAGGACGAAGAGCTGCCGGACGGTGGTGGTATGCCGGCCTTTCCCGTCGTGAACCCGGATCCCGCTCGTCTCTTGCACCGGACGGTCCAGCAGGCGGTTGATCAATGTTGATTTGCCGACGCCCGAGGATCCGATGAGGACGATCGTCTGCCCGGGTGCAAGGAACGGTTCGATCCGATCGATCCCTTCGCCCGTCAGTGCGCTGACGGCGATCACCGTGATTCCGGGGGAGACCCCGGTCATCTGGCGGACGAGGGAGGCGGGATCGTCCGCGAGATCGGCTTTGTTCACGACAATCACCGGACGTGCTCCTGAAGCGTGTGCGATCGCGAGGTACCGCTCGATCCTCCTGGCGTTCAGGTCCGGGCCGGCGGCTGTGACCAGGAAAACCGTGTCGACGTTGGCCGCGATGACCTGGTCGGTTCCTTCCCGTCCGGCCGCTCCCCGCGTGAACACGGTCTTGCGGGGGAGGATGTCCACGATCGTGGAGATCCCGGCCTCGGGCTTTTGGAGCAGGACGACGAAATCCCCGACGGCAGGGAACCTCCCAAGCTTTCGGAGGGCGCCTGAGATCCCGGCTTTGATTGAGCCGCCGTCGATAAGGACTTCCCAGGAGGTCTTCTGTCGGCAGGCAATCCTCCCTGGGATATAGGGCCCGGAATACCTGGAGAAAGCCTGTTCACATTCATCCGTCCATCCGAATTGTTGTAGCGTACAGGGATACGGCTGTCCGCATCCCGGCGGGATTTCGTTCATAAAAAACCTGAACCTTTGCGATGAAACGTATCTCTTATCGCGCCAAGTCTCTTGCGGTCGCCTCTAGGAAACGGGCTGAATGTCAAAGCCGGGATGAGGTGGAAAAGCAGAGCACCCGCTACAGAGAAATCCGCAATCGTGCACGGATACCTGTCATTTCAGACCTCTCCATAGAACGCTTCCAGCAGGCGTTCTCTTTCCGGACAGGCAAAACTACCCATGTCTTAAGAGTCATGATATCCGGGGCAATAAAGAGCATTTTTTTCCTTGATGCACAATGGATTTTTCTCGAAAAGAACGAATTTAACAACACTTTTTCATGCGGGTGAACATTATTTCCAGTGGAATCGGAAATTCAGGGTAACATTGGAGCAAACGGAGGCCAAAAAGGGCGTATTTGGGATATGGAGAACAGATCAGGAGAGACAATATGGTATTCCAATGCGGTAAACCCGGGGAATTCAGGACCTAAAAGAGTATGCAGACTGGCCGATGAATCCCGATGGTTTTGATCCT
>CAYNXS010000070.1:0-7602 GCA_964401215.1 uncultured Methanolinea sp.
GCAACGGCTTCGCCGCCGACCACAGAGGTCCCGGAAAAACAGAGATTATGGGATTCGTAGATGGTCTGCGGTTGCACAGGGATGGCATCCGTACTTTTTGGAACGGGGACCGATTCACCTGTCAGAACGGTTTCGTTGACGACGAGGTTCTGGGTGCTGAGTACCCGGATATCTGCCGGAACCACATCGCCGGTCCCGAGTTTTATGACGTCCCCCGGCACGAGGTTTCGGGTATCAATGGTATGCCACGATGAATCCCGTTTCACCCTGCACTTTGGCTTGATAAACTGCTGCAACGCCCGGAGTGACTGCTCTGATTTGTACTCCTGGTAAAATCCAAGTGCAGCGTTAATCAGCACGAACCCGATTATGACTCCAGCATCAACGTATTCCCCGATAACAAGGACAATAACCGCAGCAACAAGGAGCAGGTAGATGAACGCTGATCTGAACTGCCGGAGGAGTATCTCCCACCACCGGACCTGTCTGGCAGAAATTTCGTTATAGCCCGCTTTTTCAAGCCGCTGCGATACCTCTCCCGAAGAGAGCCCTTCATGAAAGGAACTTTTGAAATGCGCCAGAACATCATCAGAAGAGAACGTGGCAAAATACTTTGTATCCGGTATATCGGAGGTCATCGTATGAGATCCTGCTGCTTCGCTACCAGTTTCAGCCTTCTCACACAATTATAACTTCGCACGTATCGCAGAGCCCGTGAGGGGGAATGTCCAAACCCCTGAAGGTTCCACTATCGGGAGTGCTCCAGTGGATCCCAAAAAAAATTTCCTTTCAGGAAACCTGGTGAAGGGAGGACAATTCAAAAGGGTTGAGGTGTTCAGGCAGATTTTGCCGCGAGCACCACATCCTCTTCCTTGATGGTTTTGCGCCCGGCGTGTATTGCGAGCTTGTTCGCCTCTTTGACCAGGTTTGCAATGTAGTCTTCTGACTTTGCGACAAGAGCAGCAGCTGCGTCGCTACCGACACGCTCTGCTCCACTCTGCTTGGCAATCCTAACGACTGCCGCAATAGGTAAATCTGCCACCTTGATTACCTCAAATCAATAAACGCTTAAATAGTATAAATAAATTACCCCTGATTTGCCCAAAATTGTCCTGAAATCCCCTCCAAACCGATGTGTGGGGTGTGTATCAAAAAAGAACTTATAACTGCCATCCAAACTGATTTTCAATGATCCAATCCCGCACATCTTTTCTTTTCCCGCTATTTTTCACGTTTTTTTGTAAAAAAAAGCAGGATTAAACGCTTTTTGAACTCAGTCATAATAATGTCCGTTCACCATTTTTCCGCTCGATAGAGAGTCCTATCCTCGTTCACGAGCGGCACCTGGTCGCGGCCACCTCGTGGATATACCGCAAAGAGAGCCCTGCAGAAGTGGTACCGGCACTCCCATAGCCCCTTTTCCCCGAAGGGTGCCACAAGTGCAGAGTGGCAGGCCGGGCACCTGATGCGTGGAATCTCATCGTGCATGGGAAGAGAAGCCGGCCCATGATATCAACATGTTCTGCCATATGGAGTGTGAAAGTGGAGGAGGTGTATCCCTGGGAATGATGGATGTGGAACACTGCAATAGGATCATCGATGGACAGAAAGCATACACGACAAGAGTCCCGGGGAGTGGTGATATCAAATTATCTTGCCGGTCCATTATCAGGCCTGTTCATATTCGTCTCCCGGGTAGGAATTCCTGCATCATGGTTCCAGCAGTAGGTTTATCCGGTTTGTGACTCAGTATAGAGCAAGGGACGTATGGGGGATCCGGAAAGAGAGCCCGAATAGCACAATAACTCACTGAACTTCCATGTTCTTCCCTTGAAGAGGAGAGCAGAAGTATTGATATTCGAGCGTCCTTCCTCCCGGTCTGGGAAATGGTCCTGTCCCTCCATACAGATCAGGGATCCGGGAATACGTGGAGTCTGACCACATGGCTGGAAATGGGGGAAAGAGGGGAGATATCCGGCAACCACTCTTTTCATTCTCTCACTATCTCCTCATTTCCATGATCTTTCTCATCCTCGTTCTTGCGATCGGGATCACCTACTTCGACTACCGGCAGGCAGAAGAGACCTACCAGAAGAGTGCCCGCCAGATGCAGGACCAGACCGAGCAGGCAATCACACAGACAATCAAAATCGTTGATGATTCCTACGAGATGTATGATAATTCCCTCAATTTCCAGATGCAGAAGGATTTTTCCCTCTTTCTCGTTGAATACGAGCGGTCCGGGCGGGATCCTTCAAGGATGGATCTGCCGGGACTCAAGAAGGCAATGAACGATACCATGGACCTCTACATCATCAACGAGTCGGTCATGGTGGAGTTCACGACCTATGCACCCGATCAGAACCTCGATTTCAGCCAGTGGCCTTATTCCTACAATTTCCTGAAAAACCTCTTACCAAAAGATGGCTTCTTCCCTGACAGGGTGGTGTATGAGGTCTCAACAGGACATCTGCGAAAATATGCATACATGCCCACCCCGGACCACAGGTTTATCCTCGAACTCGGTATGACAGAAAAAGGAATCGGGGATCGGCCTGCTATCCAATTCCAGGAACCGCTGCGCGAAATCGCTTTTAATAATCCAAATATCATCAGTTACACATCTTTTGATACAGTAGGGCGGGAGATCGGGAAGATGAAGGAGAACCGGAGAACTGCCCCGCCAGAAGTGTACATGGTGGTCGATCAGAAGAGGACACTCGAGGTGGAAGATCAGAAAAACGAGACGATCATACGATACCTCCTTGTCGACCTTTCAGGAGAAGGGTATGCCTCAGATACCAGCTGGATCATCGAGCTCGTATACGACCAGTCAGAAATGAAGGCCCAGCTGAACAACCTTGTCTTGTATCATTCCCTTGTCGGACTTGTTGCAGTGCTTTTGAGTGCGGGGATCGCGATTGTTCTCTCGAGGGTACTCACAAAGCCGATAACACAGATGGTCAATGACATCGATACCATCGCGAAAGGGGACCTCGACCACACAATCTCCCGGACTGATATCGTCGAATTCACGCGGATCGAGGAGAGCACCACCTCGCTTGTGAATACCCTGAAAGGGATGATTGAACGGCTCCAAAAAAGTGAGGAGGATCTCAGGAAGAGTGAGGAGAATTACAGGACCGTCGTGGAGAACCAGACCGAGCTGATTGCCCGTTTCCTTCCTGACGGAACGCACGTCTTCGTGAATGATGCGTACTGTCATTACTTCGAGACCCCTTGCGACGAACTTATGGGAAAGGTTATGTGGCCGCAGATTGCCTGGGAGGACAGGGCTCGCGTCAGGAAGCATTACCAGTCACTCTCCCCTGAGAATCCGACCGCGTCTATCGAATACCGGATTTCTACCCCAAGGCACGAGATACGCTGGCTCCAGTGGAACGACAGGGCAATCTTTTCCCCGGAAGGAGAGATCATCGAATACCAGACTGTCGGGAGGGATGTGACAGAGAAGAAAATGATCGAAGGGGATCTCATCGCGAGTGAGAGGAAGTTTCGTGATCTTTCGAGTCTCCTGCCGCAGGTTATTTTCGAGATAGATCTTGAAGGGAAGATCACCTACGTGAACAGGTCGGCGTACGACGAGTTCGGCTACAGCCCCGAAGAACTTGAGCAGGGAATCAGCTTCATCCAGGTCATCGTTCCTGAAGACCGGATCAGGGCTATCCAGAATTTCTCAAGGGTTCTCGAAGGTTACAAAGAGCCTGGTGCCGAGTATCAGATGATCAGAAAAGACGGATCGATGCTTTTTGGCATGGTATACTCTTCAGCGATCGAAAAGGACGGGAAGACCCTTGGCATACGGGGTATTCTTGTCGACATCACGAAATTAAAACAGGTCGAGGATGAACTCCGCAGGCTCAACGAAGATCTGGAAACCCGTGTCGCAGTCAGGACCGCAGATCTCGAGGTTGCCAACCGCGAACTGGAAGCGTTCTCCTACTCGGTCTCCCATGACCTCAGGGCGCCGCTGCGTGCCATCGACGGGTTCTCTTCCATTCTCATGACCGAACATGCCTCCACGCTCGATCCTGCAATCAGGGATCTCCTCGAGAGGATAAGAATGAATGCCCAGAAGATGGGGCAGCTCATAGATTCCATCCTGAACTTTTCGCGGATGTCGCGGCAACCCCTCAAGAAGGAGAAATTGTACCCCGGTCAGATCGTCAACGAGGTCCTTGAGGAATTAAAACCCCAGCAGGAACAGCGGAAGGTTGATATCAGGGTCGGGACACTCTCCCCATGCGACGGAGATGCAGCACTTATCAAGCAGGTATTCACAAACCTCATCTCGAATGCATTAAAGTTCACCAGGAAGAGAGAGCATGCACTCATCGAGGTCTACTCTACCGAGCAGGAAGGGAAGACTGTGTATGTCATACGGGACAACGGTGTCGGATTTGACATGAGATATGCAAAAAAACTCTTCTCGGTATTCCAGCGGCTCCATGAAGAAAAGGAGTACGAAGGAACCGGGATTGGCCTTGCGATCGTGTACAGGATCGTCCAGCGCCACGGCGGAAAGATATGGATCGAGAGCGAAGTGGACAAGGGAACTGTGGTCTACTTCACGCTGGAATAGCGTGACGACCGGCATTTGTTTCTGGCAGCTTGTGTGATCATGCGAGAGATTGGCTTCGCAAAATTGGGTGTGAACAAAATCAAATATTAATTACTATCAAATCACACCTCTCTCCATGCAACGGTGCATTCTTATACTTTCACTCATCGGAATTATCATCGCAGGCTGTTCAGTGCCCGGATGTCTTGATACGGGCGGTGCAGGTATCACTTCGGTCACCACCGATAAGGATCTCTACCATTCGCACGAGGTCATGAAGATCGCGGTGGATCTCTCTTCAGACGGGAATACGGGTAACGCGACGTTGCGGCTCCGCGGTATCAAGGACGATGAGGGCCATTTCCAGCTCAACCAGGATATTCCAATAACCCTCTCACCGGGAACGAATACCCAGGTATATGAGCACCAGCTTCCCCACTGCTCATCGTGCTCGGGGCTCATGGAAGGGACATACACCGTTGATGCAAGCCTTATCGTGAACGGAAATGTCGTCTCGACAATGAACCATTCCTTCCAGCTGAAACAGTAAGAATCAGCAATTACCGCTTTTTTATGGGGATCGGAGTCGGGAAGTCATTCAGGGAGAATGACAAGAACGGGAACGATCTCCACCCGGATGCCCCAAACACAACAATAACCAGTCCCAACCACCAACCTCCATGAAGATGAATTGGCTCAGCCTTGTCGCAGTCGGAGTGGTGATACTTTCCTTCCTGATCGGAGCAGGATGCCTGGTGCAGGAGGCACCGGGTGTGACCGGGAACACATCGGGGCCACGCCACGAGATCATGGGACAACACCTCAAGAATGTAACCACTTCCATCCAGCAATCGCTCATCCGGTTCGATACCAATATGTCAGAGACCGCTGTGGCACTGGGAAGATGCGGGATCTCCGGACCTGATGCAGATACTATACTGAAGGATGCAACGACATCCCATCCAGCCATCCTCACCATGATCACCTACGACGGGAATGGTACAGTTCGTGCAGCGGAGCCAGAGAGTGCAAAGGTCCTTCTTGGGCAGAATCTCTCGGACCAGGTGGTGGTTCGGGAAGTTTTAACGAAAAGAGAGCCCCTGATGAGTGATCTCTTCCCACTGGCACAGGGTGGAACCGGATTGTCGATAGCACACCCGGTTCATTCACCTGATGGGGAATTTCTCGGGGTAGTCAGCATGGTGTTTTTACCGCATACGCTGATTATCCCCATCGTGGAACGTGAAATCAGCGGAACACCCTATTCGTTCCAGGTCCTTGAGGTCGGTGCCCGGATCCTCTACGATCCCGATCCCGGCGAGGTTGGGAAAGAGACATTCAACGAGACACTGTACGCCGAATTCCCGGAGATTGCAAAGGTTGCGAGGCACACGGCAGAAAACCGCACAGGGTATGATACCTACTCGTTCTTCAGCACGGGTTTCGGGAGGGTTGTCGGGAAAGAGACCTACTGGTCAACCGTCGGTCTCCATAACACCGAGTGGAGAGTTATGATAATCGGGGAGGTGTGACCCGAATTCTCCAGGTTTGTACCTGGCAACAAATATTCACCACGCGTCTCCTTCATCGCTTCAATGCCATCCGGTGTGCCAGGAACCGGTATTTGGGGTGTGTCACTGACGTTCCTAACCAGATTTCACAATCCTTTTACCTCTCGGGACTGACCCGTGCTGTATGGAAATTTGGCAAATGCTCCTTGTTACCGTGCTCCTGATCGCGGCTATCCTTGCTGCCGGATGTACCGGAACAATAGGACCAAAAGCCGGGACTCCTGTCGGAACACCGATCCCGGTTCCCACGACGAACGGCATGAATATATCTCCACATCCCGAAAGGATCACCACCACACCTGAACTCGCCCTCTTCGTTGCCAATGCTGCGGCATTCGCACGCGAACACGGGAAGGAGAAGGCTATTTCCGCGTTCAAAAACCCGAACGGGTCGTTTGTCATCGGAAATGTGCAGGTGTTTGCTATTGACTATAATGGTACGCTTCTTGCCGATGCAGGCGAACCAGGGGCGGTCGGGACCAACATCATGAACATGACCGATTCCTTCGGGGTTTCCCTTGTCCAGGACCTGGCAGAGACCGCCAGGTTCGGGAGAGGTTACGTGAGTTATACCTACCGGAACCCCGCGACGGATAATGCATTCGAACCCAGGATAGCGGTCGTTGAGGATGTTGACGGGACCTATTTTGTCGGTGCTGGGATGTTTGCTTCTGACGGGGAGATCTATCCGTCAACAAATCTGGACACTTCCGCAAAGCCCCCCGCTGTCGAAGACTTGGTCAGGTATGTGAAAGATGCCGTTGCATATTCCAGGGAAAACGGTAAGGAGAATGCCCTATCCACCTTCAACGATCCAAACGGTCGCTTTGTCCAGGGCGAGCTCGTGATGATGGCATTCGACTACAACGGTACAAACCTCGCTGCCCCGCCATATTCGCCCGAGCTTCCGGAGTATCGTATAAACCTGATCAACTACCAGGACCCGGATGGTGTCAAGACGATCCGGGGAATGCGGGATCTCGCAAAAGAGGGGGGTGGGTTCCTGTATACCGTTGTAAAAATCGATGTGAACGGGAGAGATATCTTCGTACCAAAGATTGACTATGCCGAGCCCGTGGACGATACGTGGTGGATCTTCTCAGGGATTATTGTCCCGGAGTACACCAGAGTCATTCACGGCAACCTGACCGGCATCCAGATCCGGTATTTCACGCGGGAAAACCTGTACCAGCGAGTGAACGAGGCAGTCGCCTTTGCACACGCGAACGGAAAGGAGAAGACCCTCGCGGAGATCAACGATCCTAACGGGCGTTTTGTTACCGGGGATCTCTTCGTATGGGCATCATCCAGCGAAGGAGTCCTTCTCGCCGATCCGTTCTGGAAATCGGGAATAGGTGTAAACCATATGGAGTATGCAGACCAGTACGGCATGAAGACCACGCACATCGGGATAGAGGCAATGGAGAGTGGCACAGGGTTCTCCAGGGC
>CAYNXS010000071.1:0-4691 GCA_964401215.1 uncultured Methanolinea sp.
GAAACGGCTGGCACTTCGAAGAATGGCACAGGAACTGTGCCCGGTCGGCTTCCCGCACGAGGTCTTCCAGGCTCCGGCCGTTGAGCATAAAGCCTGTTTCTCCAGGATCATAGGACGAGGTGTGAGGGATATCGTTCAATGAGACCATAATGCCGTCCTGCTCCAGGAGCGGCCTGATTGTGGTGATAAGTTCGGGAAAGTTGAGTCCTGTGTCACTGCAGAGAACACACGGAGTCTTCCCTCCGGGAATTTGTGACCAGGTTATGGAGAGTATTTTTTTCACCAGCGACACCTTGTGATCAAAGGATTCATCATACGAGAGTAAAATCTCCTGCTTTCATGCTTCAATGTGCATCATGTAGAATGCAGGGTATCCCCGCGATCTTCTTATTCTGATTGACAATCCCCGGAGAGAGTTCTGGTTCATGATGTAACCGGTGAGGTACCTCATTTGCGGCTCTTAAAAAACTACATGGTTCACTTTGTGACGCAAGCATACAGAATGAAAATCGCGGATGCGATTTTCATATAAAAAAGGAGAAACCCGGGGATAGTTACCGTTCCAGGAGTTCGATATGGGCATCGGCTTTTTTGGAGAGTGCGGGCATCGCCTGCAGATGGGCGATGTCACGGATAGCCTCGAGTATGTGCACAGAGTCCTCGAGATATGAGAGGATATCGGCAGGATACATATCAATCCCGTACTGTTCCTGGAGATACTGGGCTGTCTGGCGATGATCAAGGCCGTTCTCCCTGAGTTCAAGGATCTCCCGGGAGAATTTTTTCTCTGGGCATCCGCAGAGGGGTGTTTCACGGCAGGTACAGCGCATGAAGGAGTGGATGAAATTGAGTATCTGTTCGTGAAGGGTATGATCGAGCCGGTCGAAGTTGAGCCGGGATGAGACTGCCTCCAGCGTGGCGCCATGGAATGCCTGGTCAGGGAGCCTGTAGCCCGCCAGGCGTTCCAGTTTCCTGGCATGCCTGAACCGGGCTTTCTGGGCAATCACGTCTCGCCGGCCTCTTCATCGAAGTTCTTCAGCGAGGCGACCGCCTCGGCCATGCTCTCGACCTCGATGAGCCATTCGTCAAAGAGCGTGGGCTGCTCGATGTCATCCTTCACATATTTCCCGCAGCATGAAGCCCCCTGGATCACGCTGGCCCCGATATCGGCTGCGATCTCGAGTGCTTTCTCCATGTCGTTCTCGACCGTCTTTTTCCCATCCTTGACGAGCGACTTGATATCCGTTGAGTATCCCCCTTCGATGAATTTCCGGCAGCTCGCAAAGAGGACCAGGAGCGAGAGCTGCAGGGACTCGATGTATTCCTCGATGTCGTCCTTTGGGGCTTCGCACATTACGATGGCCTCGACTGCATTCAGCTTCTCGAGGGCTTCTTCCTTCGTGTACCTCCCGTTCTGGAAGAGTTTTACAATTTTTAATACCGAGAGGGTGATATCCATCGAGAAGTTGTAGAGCGTGGTATACCCTTCAGGCATCTCCTCGCTCTTGGGGTCAGCCTCGAAATTCGATTCCCGGAGTGTTGTTATCCAGTTGTCCCACCGCTCCTGGTTGTAGAAGATATAGAACAATTTGAGCGGTTCATCGACACTCGCCGCTTTCTCCTTCTTTTTCGCCATTGTCATACAGGTATTCTCCCGTATATTAAAGGTGTATCGGAATTTGACAGCAAAACCGGTGGGCTTGTTGGTCCGCAGGCCTGGAAAAATCCTGATTGTGCATTGTGCCCAGGATACCTTCCCTTCCAATCCACATCTGGTGAATTGTCGGTCCTGCAACCGGGGCAACCCTGTTATTATCAGTATTCACATCCAATCTGTTTCACGTCATGATGCCCGGGGGAGAGTCATCGGAAGAGCAGGTGGTGATGCTCCGGTACGGGGAGCTCTTCCTCAAGAGCGAGCCGGTCAAGCGCCACTTCGTGGGACTTCTTCTCAGGAACTGCGGGCGGGCACTTGAATCAGCAGGACTCTCCTTCAGGGCGGAAGTGCACCGGGGGCGTATCATCCTGCACGGCGAGAAGCCTGAAGAGATGGCCGGGATCATTTCACGCATATTCGGGGTCGTTGATGTGGCGGTATGCACCCTGACGCCCCCTGACCCGGCAGACGTGAAAGACGCTGCGGTGAGACGTGCGACAACAGGCCTTCACCCCGGTCAGCGCTTTGCCGTCAGGGCCCGCCGCCAGGGAGTTGACGGTATCACAAGCCAGGAACTGGGAGCAGATGTGGGGTCTGCAATTCTTCAAGCAGTCCCCACCGCGACTGTTGACCTCAGTTCTCCTGAATATGAGGTGTTTGTGGAACTCCGGGATTTTGGCGGGCTTGTGTATGATTCTCGGATCAGGGCACCGGGAGGCTTGCCCTGGGGCACCCAGGGGAAAATTCTTGCCCTTCTTTCGTCTGGCATAGACTCCCCTGTTGCAATCTGGCAGATGATGCGACGTGGTTGCGTTGTCGATTCATTGCATATCGGTTCAGGGGATTATGCAGGGCAGGATGTCCTGCCGACCGCACTCCGCCACTTTTCCATCCTCTCGACCTGGTGCTCGGGGTTCCCCATGACATTCTTGTATGCAGATGCCAGCCGGTTTTATGAAACACTCATTGCCAGGGCAACTCCGCGCCTTCGCTGCGTGCTGTGCAAGCGGTTCATGATGTATCTTGGAAGCGAACTGGCAATGAGAGAAGGACATCTCGCACTCTGCACAGGTGACAGCCTTGGACAGGTAGCTTCGCAGACCATGGCCAATCTGGCAGTGGTTTCGGGTGCTGCGACAGTCCCCCTGCTCCGCCCCCTGATCGCCTACGATAAGCAAGAGACCGTGCAGCTGGCAAAGAAGATCGGCACGTTCGATCATCACCCGGGGGACCTTGCCTGTTCGGTCGTCCCGAGGATCGCTGCGACCACTTCACGGGTTGAAGATATCCGGGGAATGGAAGAAAAAATCGAGATGCAGTCTCATGTGTCAGAGACGCTCGATGGTCTCCGGGTATATACTGCACTCAATGGGAAGGTTGCAGGTGAATGAACAGGCATGAGCCTGGTTACGCCGATGAGTTTACGGATATATTCATTTCCAGAGGCGTTATGTTCGTTGTTATTCCCGGTGACGGAACAAGCCGAACGCCGATATACGAGCAATAGCCTTGTGCGCATGCCATTCCCCCCGATGGGTGGTCAAACAGGAGTCTCTGGCGGTTACCGGGGTCCGTTATCCATGAGTCGATAGCCTGCTTCTCGATACCCGGAGTATACCCAGTCCACTGGCCGTAGAGCGTCTCGAACACGCGCTCATTCTCTGAAAAACCGTGTAATCGTTTCAATGCAAGCGCGGATGAACCCGTTTCCGGGTTGGTATAGTTGAGGTACTTGAAGTCGGCCATGTCCCGTGCACGGGCGAGCGCGAGAGTATATGCCCGTTCGTCAAAGGAGAGGGGGGTTTCACCTTCTCCCACACGGAGGCGATTGAGATAGATGATTCCCTGCTGGCTGTCCTGGACCGATGAATTTGTTTTGAAAGAATCCTTTGCTACCGTGTGCACCCATCCCCCGGTCAGGGTTATTAATCCCTGCAGGGCATTCGCTGCGGTGACTTTGGCGCCGGGGAATGCCAGGATGACAAAGAGGCCGATGCAGAAAAGGGCAAGGATAATGAGGAGAATGATGAGCGTTGTCCTTGATACGAGCGGCTTTTTCCTGGTTTTCGCCGCCGGAACAAGGGGAGCATCATCCTCAAACGAGTACTCTTCGAGCCGGAGTGCCTTGACGATGGCATCCATATCCTGGATTCGAAGAGTGTACCCTGATTCCAGGAATCTCATCTTCTGGACAAGGTCATCTCCTGTGACAATGCGGAACCATTTTACCTTGCGGAAGTCGATCTGACCCTCGGCATATGTGCTGCCTTTGCATAAGTAGAGCCACGACCCCATTTTCCTGAGGTTTGCCTCCCCAACATGGGGAAACTGGCTCCTGCATATGGGGATGATGCGGTCAATAAAATCCTGGCGATGAATCTTTGCCTGGAGGAAGAGGTTCGGGAGGGGCAGGGGGCCATCTTTTGTCTTTGCCTCCCACTTCCCGTTCTCAACGCCGGTGATCTCCCCCCTGAATGCCTTGAGATCGAGGATGAGGGGACCGTTCTTCGTGAGGATCACGCAGTCGATCTGCCCATTTGCGACAAGAACCCCGGTGAGGAGGTAGACAGGCTCCGTGGGATACTCTTTCCTGAGTATCTCGACTATCTCACGAAGTTGCCCGAATTCGTGCTCGTATTTTATCTTCTGCCCACGGAAAAACCGGATGCCCATTGCCCGTCCCTTACACCCTTGATCCTGCCCGGATGTATCCGATCAATCTGATTAGCCCTCCTTTTTGATATAGCTTGCCTGAATGCGACAACGTGGCCTCCTGCTGCCCGTGAGGGTTATTGGGGATGGGTTCGTTACGTATTGTACGGATAGAGATCATGCAAGGGAGATTCAAAGGATGGGAACATGTACGAATCCTGGACGATGGGGGCATTTCCAGGGACGCAACAGCTCCCGTGATCATCTCTGCCAGCAGGTCAACTGACATCCCCGCTTTTTTTGGGGAATGGTTCATGCACCGGCTGGAACGTGGATATGCAGCCTGGGAAAATCCCTGGAACAGGCAAAAATATTATGTCTC
>CAYNXS010000071.1:4791-7419 GCA_964401215.1 uncultured Methanolinea sp.
CTTCTCACAGATACCCTCTCAACAGACGATCTCCTTTCCAGGGTTGAACGGATCGGTGCCCGCCTCCGTCATCACACGCGGAGGATGGTGATCAGTTTCATCGACATCGCGAAATATCCCCGGGTGCGTCAGAACCTCCGGCATGAGAAAGTGGCAGGAATCCGTGAATTCACACGCGAGGAGATGCACGAGTTCTGCAACGGCCTGCAGGGGATACATAATGAATGGGATCTCTCGATCTCGGCCTGCGGAGAAACAGAAGATCTCTCGGAATTCGGTATTTCGCAGGGTCAGTGCATATCAGGTGAACTGTTAAAGGAAGAATTCCCAGACGATGGGATGTTGATGGAGTTCCTGGGAGAACCAGGACTTTTTGGAGGGGCGGGCGGAAAGAAAATCCCGTTTGGGCACCTCAAAGATCCCGGCCAGAGAGGGCCGTGCGGGTGCATCGCGAGCAAGGACATAGGCCAGTATTCGACATGCATGCACCTGTGCCGGTATTGCTATGCGAATGCGGGTGCCCGCATCGTGGAGGAGCATTACCGCTCCTACCTTGAACACGCGGAAAGAGGAGTCTTCCCGGAATCGATTGCAGGAACGCGGGAAGGAATATAAGCCCGCCGGGCGACACCACCGTATGCCTGTCAGGGATCCCATATCCCCCGAACTGAAGTGGCAGGTCGTATCACGCCTCTTTACAAGCCTGCCGGTGATGTACGACATCACCTTCCGCGATGCGGTGGGTGATCACTACGATACTCTCGAACACGAGATATGGATACACGTAGCCAGTGAGGCAAAAGCATTTGCAGAGAGTGCAAGCCTTCCTGCCACAAATGCGCGGGACATCATGGATACCCTCCGTATCATATTTCTCGTAATTTTTGGGCCGGATCTCCGTACTGAAGAGATACCGATCAATGCGGAACGATCCGTCCTCATGATAAAGCGCTGCCCGTTCATCGCACGCGGACTCGCGATGAAAGGAGCGACAGAGTGCCTTCTCTCCCGCTGCCTGGCATTCTCCATCGCGACCGTCGAAGCCCTGAACCCTGAATATACCATGCGTTTCGTGCGCAGCATGTGCACGGGGGATCGCACCTGTGAGCTCAAGATCATGAAGAAAGAGGACGCAGAAAAGGATGAGAAAAAATAACTGACCTGCTGCTTCGATTCTTTATCTCTCATTCGCTCTTTGAGCGCATTACTGAGGCAGATAACCGCTTAAGTCCTGACTCGCCCCATCTCTCGAAAAGGTACCATTCATCGCTTTTTCACCCGGACAAGAGAGAATGCCATACCGAGGAGGCACATGACAAAGAAGATGATGAACGCAACGTGGATACTCTCTATGAATGAGGAGAGTGGAGCCAGTTCGAGCTGCTCCCTGCCAATGAACATGGCAAAGACGGTCATCGCAAGGCCCATTGAGAGCATCTGCCCCACGAGCCGCATGGTCCCAACCATTCCCGAAGCGACCCCGTAGGACTTCCGATCCACTGAACTGATGATTGCATTAGTGTTGGGAGAGGAGAAGATTCCAAATCCGGCACCCAGGAGCACGAGGCATCCGAGGATATAGGGAATTGTCGTGCCGGCATCGAGAAAGGTGAGAAGCAGCAGACCTGCGACCGTAAGTGCCATCCCAGCCGAGGCAACCCGGCCAGGATCGATCCGGTCAGAGACCTTTCCGGCAAGCGGTGAGAAAAGCGCCTGAACGACCGGCTGTGCGACGAGGATAAGGCCTGCATATTCAGCAGAGAAATCCTGCGCAATCTGGAGGTAGAGCGAGAGGAGGAACGTCACGGCATAGGTCGCGCTGTAGTTGATGAGGGCAGCAAGGTTTGAAAAGGCAAAGACCCGGTTTTTGAGAAAGAGGTGCATGTTCAGGACAGGGAAGGGCCTCCGGATTTCAAGGAGTATGAAGAAGAGTAAGATGACTGTGCCGCCTCCAATCAATGCGATTCCTGTCAGATCGGGAAGGATAGAAAGTCCGTATATGAATGCGACCAGCGAGGCCGCCCAGAGAACGGACCCTGCAAGATCAAAACGTTCACCTGCAGCATCGCGCCACTCCATCGGCAATTTCCACACCGTGAAGAGGATACAGAGGATGCCGAGGGGAACATTGACCAGGAATATGCTCCGCCAGCCCATCGTCTCGGTCAGGATGCCGCCAAGGAAAGGGCCAAGCGAGAGACCGAGGTACACCGCGGCGATGGAGATCCCAAGTGCCTTCCCCCGCTCTCCAGGCGGATACGCAGCCGAGAGAATGGCAAGGCTCGTGCCGAAGATCATCGCACACCCTGCACCCTGGAGGAGGCGGAGTGCAATCAGCATCACTACATCTGTAGAGAACGTGACAAAGAATGAGGCGATAGTGAATATGGAGATCCCCAGGAGAAAAACCCGTTTTCTCCCGAAAATATCTGCGAGTTTTCCGAACGGGACAAGGAGTATGGCGATGGAGAGGAGGTATGCCGTGGTGATCCAGGAAAGGGTGACAGCATCCAGCGAGAACTCCTCCCCGATTGAGGGGAGAGCGATATTCACCGAGGAACCATCAAAGGGAGTGATGAAGCTGCTGATAATTGCAATGAAGAGGATCACCCGTTTCATGGTCGGGGT
>CAYNXS010000072.1:0-7355 GCA_964401215.1 uncultured Methanolinea sp.
ACATTCATGGAGATGACCAGGTACGAGCATGTCTCCACATCTGACCAGTCCAGGGGACTTCCTCCGCCACCCCTTGAGAAGCCCGTTCCGGACAACGGGATTTTTATCACACTTCCTGCCCCGGATACCATCAAGATCCCGCCGATCGACCTCAGGTCTGCAATCGAGACCAGGAGATCTCTCCGCCACTACTCCCGCGATGCTCTTTCACTGGAGGAACTCGCCTATATCCTCTGGTGCACCCAGGGCATAGTCCATGTCCAGGACCCCTATTTTACCCTTCGGAATGTCCCCTCCGCCGGAGGCCGCCATTCTTTCGAGACGTATCTTCTGGTCAACCGGGTAGATGGATTGAAACCAGGGCTCTACCGGTATCTCGCATTCTCCCACCGTTTGCTCGAAGTTGACACGCGGTTTGGCATCACTGACAGGGTGATGGCTGCATGCCTGGGACAGGCATTTGTAAGGAATTCTGCCGTGACATTCCTCTGGACCTGTGTTGTATACAGGATGTCCTGGCGCTATGCCGAGAGGGCCTGGCGGCTGGTGCATCTCGATGCGGGCCACGCCGGCCAGAACCTCTACCTTGCTGCGGAACAGATTGGGTGCGGTGCATGCGCCATCGGGGCATTTGATGACCAGCAGGCTGCAGATCTGCTGGGAATCGATGGTATTGAAGAGTTTGTCATTTACTGCGCCACGGTGGGAAAAAAATCCGTAGACTGAGAGATCAGCCGAGCGCTGAAACCAGGTCGCGGACCTTCTTTCTTACTGAAGGCCTGATTAACTCAGGCTGGCTGACATGATCATTGATCTCTCTCACAATCGCAGATCCGACAATAACACCATCGACTCCTGACCGTGAGTAGGCCTGAACCTGTTCCGGGGATCCTATACCGAATCCCGGGACCAGGGGAAGCGTGGTGATACGTTTAACCCTCTTTATGCATTCAATGGTTGCAGGATCAATCTCTCCCCTTACCCCGGTAACACCCAGCGCTGCAACAAGATACAGGAAACCCCCTGCCCTTGAAATGATTTCGTCAAGACGCGTGTCCGAAGTCGTCTGGCTGACGAAGAGGATGGGATCAATACCGGCATCCCTGGCGGACCTGCAAAAGGGGTCGGCCTCCTCGAGAGGTACATCCGCAAGCGCCACGCCATCCGCACCTGCCTCAGCCGCTTCCCGGTAGAAGGCAGCAATCCCACGCTGTACCAGAATGTTTGCATAGGTAAGAATCAGGAGGGGGGTCTCAGATTCCTTTCGGAAATCCCTGATAAGGGAGAAGAGGGCATCTGTGTTCATACCCGCCAGAAGGGCACGCTGGATGGCCTGCTGCATGACCGGTCCGTCTGCAACCGGGTCCGAGAACGGCATCACAATCTCGATCATATCCGCACCGGCACGATCAATCTCCCGGAGCAGCGCAAGCGAATCGCTGTACCCGGGATCTCCGGCTACGAGACAGGCTACCATGAGCGGGCGTGTGCGCTGTGCAAACGCCTTTTCTATGCGGGTGGTCACAGGCACTCACCTGCGAATGCGGAAACGTGGGCAACGTCCTTGTCACCGCGGCCCGAGAGGTTGATGACCAGGATATCGTCCTTCTCCATCATGCCCGCAATTCCTCGGGCCAGGGAAACCGCATGTGCTGACTCGAGTGCCGGGATTATTCCTTCTGTCCTCGAAAGGTAGAGGAACGAATCGATCGCTTCCTGATCGGTAACCGGCCGATAGGTAACCCTCCCGCGGTCCTTGAGATAACTGTGTTCAGGGCCGACACCGGGGTAATCGAGACCTGCCGAGACACTGTGGGACTCAAGGATCTGGCCAAATGCATCCTGGATAAGGTAGGTATACGTTCCGTGAAGCACCCCGGGCTTTCCCCCGCAGAGAGTCGCCCCGTGTTTTCCTTCAAGCCCCTCTCCTCCAGCCTCAGCCCCGAAGAGTGCCGTCCTGTCATGCAGAAACGGGGTAAACATACCAATGGCATTTGACCCTCCACCGACGCAGGCTACAATGGCATCCGGGAGCCTCTCCTCCTTCTCCAGTATCTGTGCCCGGGTCTCCCTTCCGATCACGGTCTGGAAATCCCTGACAAGGGTTGGAAACGGGTGAGGCCCGACCACGGAACCGATCAAATAGTGAGTGTCGCGGACATTGGCCACCCAGTCGCGGAGAGCCTCGTTTATCGCATCTTTGAGAGTCCGTGAGCCTGATTTCACAGGAATGACCGTAGCCCCGAGCATCCGCATCCGGGTGACATTGAGGGCCTGGCGGGAGATATCCTCCTCCCCCATGTAGACTTCGACCCGCATCCCGAGTGCCGCTCCCGCGATGGCGGTAGCAACCCCGTGCTGGCCAGCACCTGTCTCGGCAATGAGCCGCGACTTCCCCATGAGTTTCGCGAGCAGTGCCTGCCCAAGGGCGTTATTCAGCTTATGAGCACCCGAATGGAGGAGATCTTCCCTTTTTAGGTAGACCCTGCACCCAAGGTCACGGGACACATTCCTGCAGTATGTCAGTGGAGTCATCCTCCCGGCATACTCGTGCAGGTAGTAATTCATTTCACCCTGGAACTCTGAACCCGGAACAATGGTCCTGAAACCGGATTCAAGCTCTTCCAGCGCTGCCATGAGTGTCTCGGGAACAAAACAACCCCCGTATTCCCCGAAGCGGGTTGATTCAATCATCGGTCACACCTTTTGCATTCCTTATAAACTCCCGTACTTTCTGTTCATTCTTTATTCCAGGAGAATCCTCAACCCCCGTTGCCACATCGACAGCAGCAGGATGAACCCTCCGGATCGCCTCCGCCACATTTCCCGGGTGCAGACCTCCTGCAAGAATGACCGGGATTTTACTGTGTTTCACAAGGTGTGTGGCAAAATCAGCATCATACAGGAGGCCCCGGCCGGAACTTCCATCCACGATAAGGGCATCCGCGATGGAAGGGACTGGTTGTCCCGGTATAGCCACGCGAATTACCCTTGCCGGGAGATGTTCAGGGAGTGTGAGCGGCATGGAGAGCTGGATCACGTCAGGGTGAATGTCGAGCATGGTCTCCACGTCTTCGAGCAATGTGGTATGGGATACGCACACCCGTGTCAGGAAGGGGCCCGGAGCATCGAATATCTCTTCAGCTCGCTCAACGCTTACCGAACGCGGAGAATTCGAACACATGACCACTCCAATTGCGTCTGCACCGGCTTCATCGGCAAGCACCGCATCGACGGGCCGGGTTATCCCGCAGATCTTTACGCGGATACGAATCCCTCCAGCTTTTTGGCAGGATCTTTTGCAGACATAACCGCAGTCCCGATGAGAAACCCATCAACCACGTTCCTCATGCTCCTCACATCATAGGGCCACACATACCCGCTCTCGGACACTACCCTGCATCCCGCTTCACGTACGAGCGGGGCAAGACGCCTGCTCGTGGAGAGGTCAATGCTGAAATCCTCCAGATTGCGGTTGTTGATCCCGACAATCCTGGTATTTGAATTAAGCGCGGCCTGGACCTCCCCTGCGTTGTGCACTTCGACGAGTGGTTCGAGAGAGTATGCGACTGCCATATCCACAAAATCGGCAAGATGTCGACCAAGGATCCTGGCAATGAGAAGGACCGAGTCCGCGCCCAGTTCCCGCGTCTCGGCAATCTGACGTTCATCAATAATGAAATCCTTCCGAAGGATCGGCACCTCCACGCACGGCCTTACCATGGGGATCAGATGGGGATTGCCATGGAAAAAGGTTGGTTCGGTGATGATAGAGAGGGCCGAACACCCTGCAGACTCCATCATGCGGGCAAGGCCTGCTGCATCACCACCTGCCCTGATGATGCCCCTTGAGGGAGAACCGAACTTGATTTCTGAAATAATGGCATTATGCCCTTCTTCTCTCTTCAGTGCTTCATACAATCCCTGTCTGTTTCCTGATGCAGAGGTCAGATCCTGGAATGTTGCTGGCATTCCTGCAACCCTTGCCCTTGTCGCTGCTACGATCTCATCGAGAATCATGGTACCTCTGTGACGCCGTGATCAGTTCGTGAAGTTTCGCGAATGCATATCCGGATTCAATGGAGTCACATGCCCGCTCGATTCCCTGCACCATATCTCCGGCTTTTCCTCCGAGATAAATGGCCGCCCCGGCGTTGATTGCAACGACATCGTGAACCGGCCCCTGCTCCCCCTTTAAAACCCTCATGAGAATTGCTGCATTTTCTCCCGGTCCTCCACCCCGGAGCGCACTGACGGGAGACAGGGGGATACCATAATCCCCGGGTGATATCACGTATTCTTCGATAGTTCCCCTGCGAAGCTCAGCCACATTCGTTGGACCTGTAATGGTAATCTCATCCATACCCCCACCGTGAACCACCATGGCATGTTCGATACCAAGGTTGGCAAGGGCTCCTGCAAGAGTGCCTGTCAGGGAAGGTGTATACACCCCCATGAGCCTTGATGGTGCCCCTGCGGGGTTGAGGAGCGGCCCGAGCATATTGAATACGGTATGAAATCCCAGGTCCTTCCGGGTCCTGGCCACGTACCTGAATGCAGGGTGAAAGACGGGGGCGAAGAGGAAGCCAAGCCCAGTCTCCTCAACGATCCGACACACGGCATTGGCCGGCAGGTCAACTTTCACCCCAAGGGCTTCGAGTACATCTGCAGAACCACATGAACTGCTCACACTCCTGTTCCCATGCTTGACGACCGGAACCCCTGCTCCTGCAGCGACAATTGCAGCGGCAGTGCTGATGTTGAAGGTATGAGATCCGTCGCCCCCTGTGCCACATGTATCAACAAGCGTCCCCTCAACCCTGGGTTGTATCGATATGGCATGCTGCTGGAGAACCTGCCCGAACGAGGAAATCTCTGAGGACAACTCACCCTTTACACGGAGTGCTGCAAGGAACGCGCCAATCTGGGCATCAGATGCCTTACCTGAGGCAATGTACTCCATTGCGTTCCGTGCTTCAAGTTCAGAGAGAGAGAGGCCTGTCGTCAGCCTCTCTAAAGCCACCTGCATCAGCCACCCCCCACCGCAAGGAAATTCTCCATGATGTGCCTCCCTTCAGGGGTCATAATACTCTCTGGATGGAACTGCAGGCCATATACGGGGAGGTCCCTGTGCATGACACCCATAACGCATCCATCATCTTCAGAGATGGCAACGGTCTCGAACTCATCAGGGATTGTCTCCTCACGGGCTTCGAGAGAATGGTAGCGGGTTGCAGTGAAGGGATTGGGCAGGCCGGAAAAGAGCCCCTTCCCTCCATGGATAATCCTGCTGGTTTTCCCATGCACCGGTATTTCCATCCTCCTTACCACTGCGCCATGGCAATGGAGAATGGTCTGGTGACCAAGGCAGACCCCGAGAATCGGCACTTCTGCTTTAAACTCCCGGATAACGTCCCTGCATATCCCTGAACCTTCGGGGGTTCCAGGTCCGGGCGAGAGAATAATGCTGTCGGGTTCAGCACTCCTCACATCGGAGATCGCGTGATTACAGGTTATGGCAACGGGAGTCGCTCCGAGCATGCCGACCAGCTGATAGAGATTGTAGGTGAAACTGTCAAAACAGTCAATAATCACGACTCTCATCCTGTCACCCCCAAAATCCCTATCGCGTTCATCATTGCTCCGGCCTTGTGCTCGGTCTCTTCAAATTCACGCTCAGGGACCGAGTCTGCGACGATACCTGCGCCAGTCGAGAACTCGACAAAGCCCTGCCGGGCCCGAAGGGTCCTGATCGCAATAGCAAATTCCAGATCATTGGAAAAACCGGCATATCCTACCGCACCGGCATAGAGACCCCTCGGTTGAGTCTCCAGTTCCGCGATGATCTGCATCGCCCGGATCTTGGGTGCACCGCTCACCGTACCTGCAGGGAAACACGAGGCAAACGCATCAAAACGATCCCGGTCTTCCCTGAGAGTCCCACACACGCGGGACACGATGTGTTGAACGTGAGAGAACTTTTCCACCTCCATGTACTCCGGGACATTCACCGAACCGAAATTCGAAATTTTCCCGATATCGTTCCTTGCAAGATCGACGAGCATCAGGTGCTCTGCCCTCTCCTTTGGGTCTGCAAGGAGTTCTGCCGCCAGCTTTGCATCTTCAGCCGGACTGTTTCCGCGAGGCCTCGTCCCTGCGATGGGAACAGTCTGGACCTTTTTTCCCTCTACTTTGACCAGCATCTCGGGGCTCGATCCTATGATGGCCTCGTCTCCGAACTGGAGATAATACAGATATGGTGAGGGATTAATGGTCCTGATAGCGCCATAGATGTCGAGGGGATCTCCCCCGAACCGGCATGTGATCTTCCGGGAAAGAACTACCTGGAAGATATCTCCAGCATGGATATATTCCCGGGCTTTTCTGACGGCCTCCTGGTATGCTTCACGGCTCACTGAGCTCACGGGAGGTGAGGATGCACATGGCGCATTTGCAGGGTCTGCCGTTCGGCCTGCAGAAATCCTCCTGATCGTATCTTCGAGATCTTCAAGATGTTTTTTCGCACTGGCATGCTCTTCGCAGAAGTCAGTCTCTCCATTCACGGGAAGAACATTAAACAGAATGCATGAATTCCTGGCGTGATCAAAGACGATTCCCTGTGTGCAGAGCATGAACCGGGCAAGAGGACCTTCTTTTCCCGCCCTGACCATGCCATCGGAGAGCTCTCCAACAATGTCGTACGAACAGTACCCCACAAGCCCTCCCAGAAAGCCCGTGCCGGGTGACCTTGCCCAGGTGAACTGCGTGAGAAGTGAACGAATCTGGTTGATGGGATTCCCCCGTTTTGGAATTCTGATGAGATCCTGGAACTGCGTATCCCCCTCAGTAGTTATCTCCCCATCGAAAGTAAGGCAGAGCGGGGGTTTGAGACAGAGTATTGAACGGACCGCCCTCCGTGGAATTCCTTCCATTGATTCAAGGATACACCCCCTTTGTTCCCCCATGGCACGGAATAGTGTATAGGCATCAGCTGATGGCAGCGGAATACTTCTGGTAACAGGAAGGAGTCCTATACCACCACCTGAAATATCCCCCATCATGGTACGATGGCACTTCTCGAAAGCCGCCCCGGAGGCGGCATTATCCAGTCCAGCGGCATCACCTGGAATTGCCGGTTCTTATTTAACATGTTTTTATTTGTACATTGTTGATTATATAAATACATTATTGATTGAATTTGCACGGTGTTGCCGGGGGGTTTAAAGGAAGACCAGGTGATGTCTGATCGGGTGGGGGGACCTCGGCACCATGCATTCCGGATGCTCTTTTGGGTATACCTTTATAGAAACAGACTGGTATCACATTTTTTAAGAAATTGTCAGCACATGGTTGTT
>CAYNXS010000073.1:0-7233 GCA_964401215.1 uncultured Methanolinea sp.
CGTCAATCTGACCGAAGGTGTCCTGGTAGACCTTGGCGGTCTGCTCGGGGCCGAACATCTGGGTTCCGGCATCGAGGGCGCAGGCGACGCACACGCACGGGATGGCCATACCGGCAGCGTGCCGGGTCACGACGTGGTTTCCGTTGAACACACCGGGGCCACCGCCACCATAGATCGAGTGGCTGAAGAAGGAGAACCCGACTGCGGTTCCCATTACACGGCCGTAGTCAGCGCTGACGAGTCCGGTCTCGTGCTCAAGCAGGTCGTTGAAGTACAGCAGCACAGAGGAAACCGCCTGGGCGAACCGTCCGGCACCACAGTTGACCATGGTTGCGGCCATGGTTCCTGCGGATGCATAGGCGTTCCACATCATGGGGTCCTTTGTCTCGTAGAAGACGTATCCGCTCTTGCCCTTCTTTCCGGCCTTGATGACCTTGTCCTCAATTGCCCTCTCTACGAGGGTCTGGACAACAGTTCCGATGGTTCCGGTCTTGCCATTTGCCTTCACGATGTCGTAGACCATGTTGTTGGCGTTCAGTCCCTGGAATGCGTAGACCAGCAGCTGGGCACGCTCGAAGGGTCCGATCGCGGCTCCCATCTCGAACTCTCCGGCCTGTTCAAAGGTGTTGGAGAGTGCGCAGGTCTGCATGGCGTTCCGGTGGGTCATCATGGCCACAGTGTTGGCCGGGATGTTGCGGAGTGCATAGCCGAGACCTTCGTTGTTCTGGGGGATGGACAGCACGGAGATGATGTTTCCGCCCGCCATGTCCATAGTCACCGGGTAGGAACCCCAGACTGCAGACTTGACGTAGGGGGCATCCCACATGCCAACCTTGTACTGGTCGATGAGTGCCTGGGTGGTTGCTGCGGCAACTGAGGTGGTTGATGCGTCGTAGGTTGCGGCTGCCCGCAGGCGGGCGCTCGGGACTTGGACGAGGAGCATCTTTCCGCCGCCGACCTTGGTGATCTTGGTGTCGTCGCCCTTGGCTACCGAGACGTACTCCGCAATCTTTGCGGACAGTGCATCGGCATCCTTGACGCAGTCAACCTTGACAGCCCTTCCAAGGATCTGGTTTTGCTTTCCTCCCATGGCTCCGGTCTTGATCGAGTTGTCAAGCCCGGCCAGGTTCACGGCGACGGTCCTCTTGGTGAGGTCGATCAGCTTCAGCACTCCCTCATTGGTCAGGGGGCTGATCTTGTCAAGGGCTACACCGCTCTTGAGCAGCTTGCCGTTGTCGTCGTATAAATCGCAGGTGTCTTTATATTTCGCCATAATTATCCTCTTTTTTCTTGAGAAATTCGGCCACAATACACTACTGTAACTGAACGAAAGCGTACGCTATTATGTACACTGATGGTGGATGATGGTCACTACTGCACGTCCCCTCACGGGACATTCTACTATACCTATTGTCTTCATAAAAGGTTTCCGATTTTAATCCGCGATTTAATTTTATAATAAAATATAAATAATTTACTATTTTAGGGAAAAAGTTCAAATATTACAGGGATTATTAATTTCTCTTTTTTAACCCATATTAAAAACATCAAAAAAAGTGTTACTTTATAGTTTATTTTTTACATTTTTTTATGAAAATCTGGTGCGCTCTCTGATAAAAAAAATTTAGTTCCTGAGATATAACTTCCCGTACACGATCTGGCCCTTTCTCTTGGGGTGCCTCTCGCCGGTATCCCCGTGGAAGAGAGAGAACTTTGCGTGTTCTCCGTCCACTTCAAGATCCTCGTCCTGGGCATACTTGAATCCGGGCATCATCACATCGATGCTGCCGTAGACGTAGATCTCGCCTCCGACCATCTGGCCGCCCACCTTGCTCGGGGCATTGCCCTTGATGACGATCTTGCCTCCCTCCATGTGGGTCCCCACATGGACATCGGTGTTTCCGTGTACGATGATGGTTCCGCCGTTCATGAAATAGCCGATATCACTCCCTGCGTTACCCTTGACGCGGATTACACCGCCCTGCATGCCTCTCCAGTCACCCCGGTAGGCTGCACCCAGGTAGTTCCCGGCATTGCCTTCAATGACGAACTCACCGCCCTTCATGCCGATGCCCGCAAATGCGTCAACATTTCCCTTCACGAGAAGTTTTCCGCCCTGCATCCAGGCACCGGTATACATGTCGGGATTGTCTTCGATGACAATCTCACCGGCGGTCATCTTCATACCGATGTACTTCACCCTGCTCACATTGCCTTTGACCACGATACGTGTGTCAGCGGCAGTCGCCCCGCCTTCCCCGGAGACCTCGAAGTACTTTCCGATCGTCGTCTGGTCGCGACCCTCATAGGCATGGAGGGCAGCGATCTCGCTTGCCTTCTTCCCCGAAAAATTGTCAGGGGTGATGGTGTCCGCCTCAAGGTAGAGGGTGGGCTGGTTTTTTATGGTTAATGTTACCGTCTCCATTGCTTCACCTCATCCTGTGGCGTCCACTTCAATAACGTAAGGGTTCGGCACAAAGTGCTTTGAGACATCATAATTGGCCTGGGTGACGCTGTAGTAGCGAAGGAACTTGTCCTTGATGTCCCGCATCACCTGGGGATTCTCGTTCACCTTGGCGTGGACCCATAGTGTCCGCTTGTTCCCGTTGTTGACGACTTCGCCGTCAATTACCACCGGGACACCGGTCTTCATGACATAGGCAGCCCGTGAGAATGCTTTCTCGATCTCGTCCGGCTTGTGCGGCTTCTGTGGGTTGAAGTCGTATACGACGACATCTGCATCCATGCCTGGTTTCAAACCACCATAGATGCCGGACATTCCCAGTGCCTTTGCCGGGCCGGCCCTTGTCATTGCGGCAATCTCGTAGAGGTCGAGCTCGCGGTCCATGCCTGCGAGATGGGTGGCTTCCACCATCTTGGCACTGTGCTTGAATGTGTCGATCCGCTCTTTCCTGGCCTCGGCGCTCATCAGCCACTTGATGATGCGGGGATACCGGATGAACGGCCCTGCATTCGGGTGATCGGTGGTGATGAAGCAGCGCATGGGATCTTTGGCAAAGAGCGCCAGTTCGAGCCCGATTGCCCACTGTATCTCGCAGACCTTGATATCGGGACTGTAGACATAAGGGACGATACCTGCAGCGGTCTCGAGTTCCACGTCAACGTTGGCCCACTTGAGGTGGTTGAGCTCGGTGAGGTGGTGCTCGAACGGACCGTCGGCGGTCATCGTCGTGGTCTCGTCGAGTGTCACGTTCCCGGTATCAACAGTGAGGTTCTTCTGCTTGTTGACATAGTCCATCACTTCTTTGCTCTTCGACTCGAAGTTGCCCCAGTTGTCTCCTCCGTAGGAGTGGAACTGGAGGTGGGTTGAGTGGAGCACCTGCTCGCGGCCGAACTTGTTCTTTGGCTTGAATTTTTCAGCAAGTTTGAGGGTATCGAGCGTCACGGTGTAGTTGCCCGGGTTCCCGAGGCTGTTCTGGTGGATGTGGACGGAGTGCGGGAGACCGAGGTACTCGTTCGCCTCAATCAGCCCGGTCACGATCTCCGCGGGTGTTATGTCAAAGTAGGGGACCGGGTCGTCGATAGTAAGGCAGTTCAAGCCCCATCCCCATGCCTCTGTACCGCCGGGGTTCACGACCTTGACCCCGAACCCCTTTGTCACATCAAGGAGCCAGGAGATGTATGCCGCGGTGTTCTCAAGCTCCTTGTTCTTCAGATACTCGAGCACGAACCAATTGTTCCCGAACACGGGGAGTGCACCCTCGTCGATGATGGGGGTATCCTTGATCTCCTCGTGGACATGGCGTGCAAAGAGCGGGGGCATTGCCGCCTCGATGGCGGTGGTATATCCCATCCGGGCATACTCGTACCCCGTCTTGAAGGTGGTGGGGATTGAGAATCCTCCTGCCATGCGCTTCCCGGCACCCTTGGGGGTGTAGGTGAAGAGCTTGTCTTCAGGGCGGTAGTTCCTCCCCTCGTTCACCTTCGGGCCTGCAATATGTGCATGGATCTCAACAGCACCTGCCATGACGGTTTTTCCGCTGGCATCGATGGTCTTCGCCTTGGAGGAGATCTCGGTACTCTTGACGATCTTGCCGTCTTTTACCGCGATGTCGGCCTTGTCCCCCTTGATCCCCTGCGTGGGATCAAAGACGAAGCCGTTCTTGATCAGGTACTCTGCCATCTACTTTCCTCCCATGAGCTGGTCGAGGCGCTTGTTGACGCGGGTCAGGAACTCGAAGTCGCTCAGCATTCCCTCTGGCGGGTCAACGACTTTCCTGGCATCGATAGGGACATTGTCCATTCGATAACAGTTGCCGCCCGCCTCGATCGCATTGATCGCGACCGGTACGTGGAGTTTTGATATCTCGCTTGTCGGGTTAATGTCCGGAATGATGGCAACAGACGGAATCTTCGAGATCTCCCTGACCGAGGAGATCGGGAAGTGAGAGCCGGGATCCGAGGCAACAACGAGGATCGCGTCGACCTCACCACGCCGGAGCAGGTCGTTCGAGGTGGTCTCTCCGGGGTTGTACCGGGCGAATCCGCGGGAGAGGTCCACGGCATACGGGAATCCGAACTGCCATCCCAGGACCTGGCCGGAACCGGTCACGTTATAGTGGCCACGCATGGCGATAATGGCGAACTTTGTGAATTCGTTCATATCCTTCGTCACCATGATCGCGATATCGATGTTGTGGTTCTTCGAGAGCGATTGGGTTACGCCCATACCGAAGAAGATCACGCCGAAACGGCCGTTCTTCATGATCTCGGCGGCTTCGTAAATCTTCTCCCTCGGGACGCCAGCAACGGTCTCGGGCAATGGCTCATTGCGGAGAGCAACGCGGAACGCAGAGAGGAGCTCGTAGTCGCGCCCCTGTTCGATCTGGAGTGCAACGTCGGCCAGCTTCATGGTGTCCGTCATGCGTGGGTCGACCACGATCATCTTGCGCCCCTTGTGGCCTTTGCCGGTGAAGAAGCCACGAGGGAATATTGAATACCGCGACATGTGACGCGGGTGCGCATGCACAGGGTTGCAGCCCCAGAAAATAATCACATCGGCCCGGTTCTTGATCTCACCGAGTGTACAGCTCGGAATGCCGACGTCCTGAATCGCGATCAGTGATGGGCCGTGGCATACCGTGGCAGTGTTGTCAACAATCGCTCCCACTTTCTCCGCGATCTCGTGCCCAACGCTCTGTGCTTCGCAATTGGTATTGGACCAGCCGTACATGAGAGGTTTTCTTGCCTTGTGGAGCATCTGGGCGGTATATTCCACGGCCTCGTCGTAGGATACCTCCTTGTAGCTGCCGTCAGGCTGCTGCATACGGGGCCGCTTCACGCGGTCCTTCGCCACCGTATGAAGGAACTTCGCTGCACCGACAGCACATGCGTTGTATATCTCAACGATTGACTTGCCGTCGTCAGAGACTTCGACTTCCAGGTCATCACACAGAGTCCCACAGAAGGGACAGACCACATCCGTTACTGTCTTAGTCATCAGATTTCACCCCGGCATTTTTTATGAACGAGCTGAACAGAACTGAAAACCGGCTCGTTCATCGCAATTTCAACTTCGACAGGGGTACCTTTGAACGTAGGCATCCCGGTAGAGTAGGTGTTCGGGTTGACCACCGAATTAGCCCAGGGTCCCATGGGGATGAATGCAAGGCCGGGGTGGGGGCCCTGAGTGGCCTCCACCGCTTTGACCACTACATCCCCGTACTTGCTGGTGACCCGGACATTTGTCCCTCTCCAGGCGCCAAGTTTCTTGAGGTCTGACGGGTCCATCTCGATGATCCCGCAGGCGTTGGTATAGGCGTCCTTCGCCTTTCCGCCTTCCATGGCCACTCCCTGCTGGATTGAGCGGCCACTAATCAGGTTTAGTGCAATTTTGGCCAATATCTATCCCTCGTTGAATGCCCGATTTTTTTTACGGGCTCGGGTCAAGGCTGGTGGAGGTCTCAACCACCGCCTTGGCCAATGTTGGTCTCTTGCTTGATGCCCGAGATCTTATCACGGGCGTTAGGCCAGGATGGGGGATGGTCTCGATCACCCGCCCTGGCAAATGCTGGTCCTTTGCTTAATGCCCGAACTCTTTTAACGGGCTTGGGCCAAGGCTGGTGACCGTGTCAACCACGTCTTTTACCACCACTGCCCACTTGGCCCCCTCGGATGCAGACACAAAGGTCATACGCAGCCGCTTGTCTTCGAGCCCCATGTTCTTTAAGAGACTCTTCATGATAAACATCCGTTTCGCGGCTTTGTAATTGCCCTCAAGGTAATGACAGTCGCCGAAGTGGCAGCCAGAGACAAGCACCCCGTCAGCCCCGTCAACAAAGGCCTTCATGATAAAGAGAGGGTCCACCCTCCCTGTGCACATGAGCCGGACAATACGGATGTCAGGGGGGTACTGGGTACGGGCGCTCCCTGCCAGGTCTGCACCTGCATACGAACACCAGTTGCAGACAATACCGAGGATCTGGGGTTTCCAATCCTTTTCTGCCATTTACTGCTCACCTCCAAGGAGGAATGCATCTATCTGTGCAACAACCTGCGGGGTGGCAAAGTGCTGCATCCATATCGCACCGCCCGGACAGAATCCTCCGCAGGTACCGCAGCCCTTGCACTTGGCCTCGGTGACCTGCATGACTTTCCGGCCGTCCTTTTCCACGACTGCGAGAGCTGAGTAGGGGCAGAGGTTGACACACATGCCGCATCCGGCACATTTCTCCTCAATGCATTGAGCGAAATACGGCTCAAGTTCCACCTCTCCAATGTGGATGGGGATACTCGCAGCCGACGCAGCACCCTCTGCGGATGCCACGGTGTCGGGGATATCCTTCGGACCCTGGCAGACACCAGCGAGGAAGACTCCCGCAGTGGTTGTCCCGCACGGGTTCAGCTTCGGGTGAGCTTCAAGGAGCCATCCGTCCATCGACTTGGATACGCCGAAGAGTTTCCTCGTCCTGTCGGTATCCTCTGACGGCTGAACCGCCGCTGCAAGGACCACCATGTCCACTTCGAGGCTTATCGGGCGGTTGAGGAGGGTATCCTCAGCGTTGATGACGAGGTTCTTGGTATCGGGGTTTTCAAGCACATTGGCAACCCTTCCACGCATGAACTTTGCACCCTCATCCTGGATGCGGTAGTAGAATTCCTCGTACATCTTCCCGAACGAACGTATGTCCATGTAGAAGATATAGGGCTGGACGCCAGGGATCTTCTCGATGATCTGGTGGGCGTGCTTCAGGGAGTACATGCAGCAGAACC
>CAYNXS010000074.1:0-7138 GCA_964401215.1 uncultured Methanolinea sp.
TCGAATATCAGGGGTCGAGAATAAGGGAATAAGGCCAGGGCCGAGACTCGAACCCGGGTCGGGGGATCCACAGTCCCCTAGGATAACCAACTACCCCACCCTGGCAGGATGTACCCTCTCTCATTTCACCCCGATACACTTTAATATATCTCCCTCCCCATCTTCAGCTCCAGACGAACGTCCGGTGTGTATTTAATTTCCGGTGATACATTACATAGCACGCGTAACTGCATGGGAACTCCCTCAATGATACGTCCGTGCACCGGGAATCCGGGTTCAACCTCCGATCCGATCCATCCCGCATAATCCCCTGGGTGAGGAGAATGACAGAGAAGAAACATATAAGGACCCCCATCGTCTGTGTCCTGGGCCACGTAGACCACGGGAAGACATCACTTCTCGATCGCATCAGGGGATCCTCCGTGGTAAGCACAGAGGATGGCGCCATCACCCAGCATATCGGGGCGACGATTGTTCCCATCGAAGCGATAAAAAAGATGAGCGGGAGCATGGAGAAGGTCCCCCTCAATGTTCCCGGCCTCCTCTTCATCGACACGCCTGGACACCATGCATTCACGACATTGCGTGCCCGCGGGGGAGCGCTTGCGGATATGGCAATCCTCGTCGTCGACATCAACCAGGGATTCCAGCCACAGACTGTGGAAGCTCTCCAGATCCTCCGCACCTGCAAGACGCCCTTCGTGATTGCAGCCACGAAGATCGATCGCCTGCATGGATGGAGGGTGCATAAGAACGAGGGGATACTGGCGAGTTTTTCCAGCCAGAACGACCGTGTGAAAGAACTGGTGGAGACCAAACTCTATGAGATTGTCGGCGAACTTTCAGAACTTGGCTTTTCGGGGGAACGCTTTGACAGGGTCTCTGATTTCAGGAGAAACCTTGCTATTGTCCCTGTCAGCGCCCACACGGGTGAGGGTATTGCCGAGCTGCTGATGGTGATGATCGGTCTTGCACAGCGATACATGGAGGAGGATCTCTCGCTCTCTGCCAAAGGCCCCGGGCTCGGCACCATCCTTGAAGTGAAAGAGGAGAAGGGACTTGGCACCACACTCGACGTGATCCTCTTTGACGGCAGGCTATCGGTCGGCGATGAACTTGCGGTGGCCCGCCAGGAGGGTATCACGATCACGAAGGTCCGTGCACTCCTCCAGCCCCGCCCCCTCAAGGAGATCCTGGTGGAAGACCGGTTCGAGCGCGTTCGGTCCGTCACGGCAGCAGCCGGAATCAAGGTCAGTGCTCCAAACCTCGAGGGAGCAATCGCAGGATCGCCTGTCCAGGTTGTACGGGGAAATGCTGAGGAGGTCATAAGCAGGATCAGAAAGGAGATGGAGGAGATCAATGTGACCCTCTCTCCCGAAGGTGTGATCATAAAAGCCGATACAATCGGAGCCCTGGAAGCCATCTGCAAGGAACTCGAGGAGAAAGAGATCGGTGTAATGCGGGCAGAAGTCGGATCGGTAAGCCGTCACGACTTGATCGATGCACAGACCGTCAAGAACCCCTACTACAGGGCTCTCATCGCATTTTCAACCCTGCTCCTTCCCGATGCCACGGAGATGGTAAAGGAACCCGGATTCCCGGTGAAGGTGTTCGAGGGCAGGGTGATCTATAAGCTGGTTGATGAATATGTCCAGTGGAGGGATGATCTCAAGAGGAAGAGCGAGCAGCAGCGGTTTGAACAGATCATCCACCCGGCCAAGATCCGGATTCTCCCGCACTGTATCTTCCGCCAGAGCAATCCCGCGGTTGTCGGTGTCCGGGTTCTCGGCGGAACTCTCCGGACCGATGTGAACCTCATCCACCTCGACGGTAAGAAAGTTGGTCATCTGAAATCCATTCAGTTGAACCAGGAGACCATCAGGGAAGCGCAGGCCGGTGCAGAGGTGGCAATCTCTATCGAAGGTGCAACGGTGGGAAGGCAGATGGATGTCGAGGATGACCTGTTTGTTGACATTCCTGAGCGGCATGTGAAGGTCCTCGAGAAGGAGATGATTTCACACCTTCCAATCCACACGAAGGAGATCCTGACAGAGTTCACCTCAATGCGACGAAAGGAGAATCCTTTCTGGGGGAAGTAGGCTTTAATATACCATTCACCCTATGGTATAGGTACTTCATGGAATGTGTTCCAGGGCCGGAGAATATAGTTCCAGGGTCAGAATCCCGGGAAGCGAACTGGTCTCTGGGCACATGCCGGTGATTGTGCCGGTCTTTTCCAGGGGAGGATTTGAGAGAATGGCAGAGTTCAAAATCGTGCTGTCCGACCAGAAGACAGGAAGGGCATACAAGGTAGATGTGAGCGGAGGGCCGGCAGGCGCCCTGATTGGGAGAAAAATCGGTGATGAAGTGGATGCAGGGCCGCTGGGTCTTCCCGGTTACAGGATGCAGATTATGGGAGGATCTGACAGGAACGGAACCCCGGCAAAGAGGAACCTTCCCATGTCAGGGAGACGGCGTCTTCTGCTATCAGGCGGTTTAGGGTTCAAACCGGTCATGGAGGGACAGCGCAAGCGGAAGGCGATCAGAGGAAACGAAATCACTGCTGATTTTGTTCAGATCAACGCGCGAGTCACATCCTATGGGGATAAAGCCCTGGATGAATACTTTGTAAAACCGGCAGCCGAAGAAAAAAAGGCATAATCACTCATTTTTCATAACGTGCTCCCTCAGTGCGGGGAGCAGGTCCTTGAATTCCACACCATGCCGTTTGGCCATGATCACGACTGCTGCTTCTGATCGCAGAGTTCCTCCGAATTTTTCCATGACAATTTGATTCTGTTCTGCCACAAGTTCTGCCAGAGGTATACCAGAGTGCTGCGAGATCTTGGACAGGAGATCGTCGACAGGATCGGATCGTTCAAAAACCGCGGAACCCGGCCTGTATCCGAGCGGTATCTCTATCGTGGAGACATCAAAAAGAGGTCGTATCATATCCCCCTCCAGTGTGACAAGCCCTTCTTCCTCGGCCCTGGAGATGAGAATATTTGCCTGGTCGATATTCATCCAGTGCTGCTTAAAGGAGAGAAAATAGACGATCTCGTTCTTCTTCAGCTGATCCTTGCGGGCATGACGGAACGGCGCTGCGATAGTGATGGTGAGGCTCATCTCTCACTCTTAAGATAAGAATCTTCACGCCACCGTATCAATGCTCCCAAATGAGATCCTGAAATCGTAACCAAGATCTTTCATCTCCGTTTCACCGACAAGAAAAATACTCTTATCTCAGGTGATAAAAGTGAACAAGATAACAATTTTGAACAGAACCACATGGGATCCGGAAAAGCGCATAAAAAAAAGAAAGCGCGTTTTACTTTTTTTTTCAAAAATTAACGCGTGAGTGCCCTGCAATGGCCGTAAGCCAGCCACCTTGCAGATTACATCTATCGTAATCTATATATTATTATGGATAGAATATAGTATGTGACAAGAGTCGTATCTACGGGTGTCATCCTCCTACGCCCTGATTTCTTTCATGGATACGACTTTTGAACCGCTACTTTTCCAGGAAATATCAGGGAGAAATTATGTCGGCATTCACCCCTTCAAAGCACCATTGGAACGACCTCTGGAGAATTCTTTTGAAATGGTGATGGAACACTATCACCAGGCCCACCCGCCTGAAAAATAAAAAAAAGTCTTATTCGATTAAAATTGCATTAATGGTGCCTTCCTGGCCGGGTCGGCTGAGAATGCGTGCTTTGCCAAGTTCAGTCCTTATCACTGCACCCTTGGTAAGGAGGTTTCGTCTCACATAGTTCGGGTTGGCACCATTCGTTTCAACGGTCTCGATTTTGACCTTGCGGACATTTCCGGACCGGGGATCCGCAACATTTGCAAATTCTCCCCTCATGGTGCGGACTTTCTGGCTCCCGCCAGTGGTGCGTACGATCGATCTCCTCTCCTTGCCGATGTGGCTGTCGGTCGGTGCAGATCCGATCTCGGATCGCCGCTTGACCAGAGTAAGCCGGTATCGGCCTCCAGTTGGTTGCCTTACTGATCTTCCTTGCCAGAGCATGTGTTTTTCCCCTTCCTGTATACGTATAACATTCTTTTCAGCAGGAGCGAATCCTGCCGGAGTTCTCTAATATTTGCCCTTTCACCTATTAAATTTCACCCATTATTCCAGGAGGGTGTCGAGAAAAGACTCGATCCCTTCGCCTGTCTTCAGATTGGTCCGGAAGACGCTCATGCCGGGGTGATAACGGCGCATATCACGCTCCATCCTATCAAGATCTGCCCCGACGAGGGGTGCAAGATCGATCTTGTTGATGATCCCAATATCACAACCCCTGAACATCATGGGGTGCTTGTTGACCACATCATCCCCCTCAGTAGAACTGACAATGACTACCCTTTTCTCCGCACCAAGAAGAAAATCCGTGGGGCATACCATGTTCCCGACATTCTCTATGAAGAGGAGATCGATGCTGTCGAGATCGAGGTCTTCAAGGGAGTGCTCAACCAAGTGTGCATCGAGATGGCATTCCTTGCCCGTGTTGGCATTCACTGCAGGAATGCCAAGCGCCCTTATCCTTTGGTAATCGTCATCACCAAAAACATCACCTGCAATCGCTCCTGCCCGGAGACCCCGTTTTTCAAGGAGAGGCACCACTCCCTCAATCAGGGCGGTCTTTCCCGATCCTATGGCACCCAGGAGATCAAAAGCCCGGACACCGTGGGCTTTGAGATGATGAGCATTCGATTCAGCAATCCGCCGATTGACGTCGTACATATCCTTCTCTATCCTGACGTCGATATGGTGCATGTAGACATGGTTGGATGCTGGAGAGTTTATAGGTTCACCATCATACAATAATAGGAATGAAAGGCGAGCGCATACTGTATCCGTGTTACTTCAATGCTGCGCTGAAAAGGAATGAAGGCCGGAGAATTGCCATCTCGAGAGCGGTCCGGGACCCCACTATCGCGGACATTGAAAGAGCAGTGAAGAGAACGGGGCTTCGTTTCCGGGTAGAACAGAAACACTATCCCTCCAGGTGGTGGGTCAAGGAAGGGAGGATCCATGTTGAGTGGAGCGAGAGCAAGGAGAAGCTTCTGAAGAAGGTTGCATCGAATCTCGCGACAGGGAAGTGATGGTAGTGTACGACCTCCATACCCACACAACCATGACTGACGGTGAGATGCTTCCCATCGAACTCATCAGGAGGATGTCTGTGCTTGGTTATTCAACGGTAGCCATCACGGATCATGCAGATGCGACGAACCTCCACGAACTGATTCCTGCGCTCAAGAGACTTATCCCCTCTGCCAGGGAATACGGAGTGACACTCCTCCCGGGCGTGGAACTTACCCATGTTCCCCCCGGTCAGATTCCCGGACTTGCAGGTGAGGCAAAAAAGCATGGGGCGATGATTGTCGTTGTCCACGGGGAAACACCGATGGAGCCCGTGGCTCCCGGGACCAATCAAGCCGCGTGCGGGTGCAGCGATGTTGATGTACTGGCTCACCCCGGGCTTATCACCCTTGAGGATGCACGCATGGCTTCCGAGAAAGGTGTGGCACTTGAAATAACATCGCGTGGCGGGCACAACAGGACCAATGGTCATGTGGTGAGAATAGCGCATGCAGCCGGGTCCCAGATTGTCATCGACTCCGATTCACACGGTCCCGGGGATCTCCTGGACATGCGCGCGAAAAAGATGGTGGGACTGGGAGCTGGGCTTGATGAGGAGGAATGCAGCCGTATTATGTCTTTAAATATCCAAAAATGGCTTTTGCGGCGAAAATAATATTTATATCTTCACAATAAGTTTAAATACAATTGTTTTCTATATATATAGATTACTAACTTCTTCAGTCTGTTCTCACAGGCAGAAGAACAAGAGGTTTTTCGTGTGAAATCCATTGGTCTCGCGGTTCATGCTCTAGGGTCCCGCATCCTTGTGGTGCAATGCGATGCGGCACAGCTCCCAAGGCTCTACTGCGATGTCGTGGACAGGCGATTAAAACCGGTCGGCAAGGTTGTGGATGTATTCGGGAATGTATCCAGACCAAAGGCCGCTGTTCTCTGCAAGGGGCCATGCGCGGTGCAGGCTGGGGAGAGGTTATTCATCAGATAAAAAGGTGTGATGAGCGTGCAGGAAGTCGAGAAACTTAAAATACTCCAGACGGAGCGGGAAGCCTTAAGGAACAGGCTGAAAGAGCGGGTGAAAGAGCACGAGAAGAAAGCAGAGGACCATACTGAGACGGTATGTCCGGAGTGCGGAAGCCGCCAGCTTGTGCATGACTATGAACGTGCTGAGCTCGTATGCCAGAACTGCGGGCTGGTGATCGACGACGACTTCATTGACCGCGGGCCTGAATGGCGTGCGTTCGATCATGACCAGCGCATGAAGAGATCCCGTGTCGGCGCTCCGATGACCTTCACCATCCATGACAAGGGGCTCTCAACCATGATCGACTGGAGAAACCGTGATTCATATGGAAGGGCAATCTCCAGCAAGAACCGTGCCCAGCTGTACCGTCTGAGGAAATGGCAGCGTCGTATCAGGGTGAGTAATGCAACGGAGCGAAACCTTGCTTTCGCACTGTCCGAGCTCGACAGGATGGCATCAGCACTGGGTCTCCCAAGGAACGTCAGGGAGACAGCGGCAGTGGTGTATCGTGACGCGGTTGACAAGAACCTCATCCGCGGCCGCAGTATCGAGGGTGTTGCAGCGGCTGCGCTCTATGCTGCCTGCAGGCAGTGCAGTGTCCCCAGGACTCTCGATGAAATTGCCGAGGTTTCACGGGTATCCCGGAAGGAAATCGGAAGGACGTACCGTTTCATCTCAAGAGAGCTCGGACTCAAGCTCCTGCCGACGTCACCAATCGATTATGTGCCACGGTTCTGCTCGGGGCTTAACCTGAAGGGAGAAGTCCAGAGCAGGGCGGTTGAGATCCTCAGGCAGGCAGGGGAGAGGGAACTCACAAGCGGGCGTGGACCTACTGGTGTGGCCGCTGCGGCAATTTACATCTCTTCCATTCTTGGCGGCGAACGGAGGACTCAGCGCGAGGTTGCTGAAGTGGCCGGTGTGACCGAGGTTACGATCAGGAATCGCTACAAGGAACTCGCAGAGAAACTCGACATCGAGATCATTCTCTGATTCTTTTTTCC
>CAYNXS010000075.1:0-7106 GCA_964401215.1 uncultured Methanolinea sp.
TCCCGACATCTGGTGATCCTATCATACCTTCTTCCTGCATGTCTCATCGTGAGGCGGGACTCCTCTCCAGGTAATTTTTCAGGACTATTACAGCCCCAATGGCAAGTGCCGTAACGAGGGCGAGAAAACTGACCGTTGAGAAGGCAAACTTGATGACATACATGATGCTTGTGAATGATGCAACCGGGTCCACCCGTGCGGGATAGGTGAGAAGCAAGGTGATGACGCCTGCATTCTCACAGTAATCGGCCAGTCCTGCAACGAGCGGGGTAAGGTTTAGCAGAAACCATGAGCTGTCTCTGCTCAGCCACCGTTCAAGTGCCCACGAAATTCCGACAGATAAGAATACCATATACGTGAAGGGGAACACCAGGTCGAGCGGCACAATTCTTGTAAGATCGAATGCCCTCCCGGCATCGCCGAGTGCATCGAGGACAGCATAGACCTCTCCAGGCCCCCGTGTGAAGGTCATGTCAAGAATGTTCGCGCCTCCGGTGATATCCTGCAGGGCTGCGATGCCGAACGGCCTGCCCTGGATAAGGGCAAGGAAGAGAAGCCAGAGGATGAGAGCGAGGATGAGCACTCTCGCTGTCGAGATGCAGCGTATGGCGTTCGATACCCGCCAAAACGAAGTCCAAAAGCCCCTGGAAGGTGCTTGTAGACCGGGTTTTTCAGCCTGCACGGTTATGTCCCTCCATCACGCGAACGATCCCCCGGTGAGCAGGATTCTCTACACCAGGTCGATCAATGAGACTATGGGCGAACTCTTCAGCATGCCGGAGATCATCAGCATTCGGCCTTCCCTTGTTGATTCCCCCTAAATATTTGAGAAGACTGTTCGTGTTGAATCCTGCACAGCCGAATTCACCGGCAATCACGTAGCCTCTGGATTCCAGGGTTTTTTGCAGGACCGAGTGGTTACTCCTGATGAAACTGTCCAGCCTTTCTCGTGAAAAAAGTCTTACGGGTGCCCCGAATGTCGAGAAGATGAAGGTCGCATTCCCGTTCGCCTGCGGCAGATTCGAGGCAATATTGAGGATAGATTCGTGGTTTTTCGCCGAATAGATCCCTGAACCGAACCCGATCAGGTCATACTCTGTGAGTTCTCCAGGGTTCACGTCCCGGGGTGTTTTGACCGGTGCATTCAGGACCCTGGCAATGGCATATGCAATCTTTTCGGTATTGTGATGGTGATAGGAATATACCAGTACGAGTGATTCTTCTGGCTGCGAATCCACGGGATCCTTCTCATTCTGTTTCATTTTTTCCCATCATGACGTTCCAGGCACGCTATCTGATTCCCCGCTGGTGTTCCATGTCCACAATCCTGAGATCAGGGTGGCGGTACCGCCCCCTGCCTTTCGTTCCATGAACCATATTGAGATCGATTGCCTCAACAGGGCAGAAGTGCAGGCAGGCACAGCAGAGCTCACAATGGTGCTGCCAGACCGGACGGTCATCCACAATCGTGATGTTGCCAACAGGGCATACCTTTGCACAGGTGCCGCAACCAGTGCAGTTTGGAGAGAGAGAGAATGACCTGTCCGCTTCATGGACGTTTCTGAAGAACGAGCCGTAGGTGATACGTTTGATCACTCCTGAAATAGGCGCAAATCCTGGTGGAACATGCTTCCCGTCCTGTATCTTGCCGGCTATCTCTTCAATGCGTGCATCTGCCTCATGAAGGATCGCATCTTTCTTCGAACCCGTGGGAGGTATACCGATTGGCGGGAAATTACCAGGCATTTTTACCGCGAATGCGGCATCGAGTGCCTTCTTCTGCCTCTCTTTGAAGATCCCGTTGAGCTGGTGAAGGGCTGCAACTCCGAGCGCTCCCATCGTGACAATAGCAAAGGTATACACCGCCCTTGACAGGTCGAGCCGTGCTGCACACTCTGCCACAGTTCGTGGAATCCCGGAATGGTAGACCGGGCAGATGATCCCGATACGCTCTGCTTCTGGCAGGATCTGCCCCGTGGTGTTCGCAAGCGATGCGATAGGCACAATCTCCGACTCTCCCAGTATCTTTGCAATCCTTTTTGCAACCGCAAGCGAGTTCCCGGTCCCGGAAAAATAATAGATAATCGTCTTCATGGTATCCCTTCATGCCTCCTTCTGACCTTTAATCCCCGGGCCGATCCTGTGTGGATTTCAGGTGATTCGCCCTGAAAAAAGATCATGAAAAGGGGCGAATGGTCACCGTATTGGCACCAGGATCTCGGTGAGGATCTCCTCAGGTTTTACCTCCCGGGGATCATTGGGATAGATCTCGCGGATGGGGCCTGCGATGTGAAGCGTGTGCGCCTCGATCCAGGAGAAGAGTGCAAGATATGTCGGTTCGCAGGTCTCGTACGGCCCCTTATGCACGGTCCGTACCATCTTTCCTCCCGGGAGGGTATAGACCCCGATATCTCCGCTGCCGGTAACCTTTCCCGCAACCGGCCACACAACTTCGACGAGGGCAGTGCCTTTCTCTTGTGCATCCTTCACGCATTCAGGGCTGGTCTCGTGGCACACAAAGGTCGGCATTCCCGCAAAGGCGATCGTATTCTCCATAATATACCCGGCAAGCTGCATGAGGAGCTGGGGAATCAGCGTATAATTCCCAGTCTTTTTAATGCCCACCACCTGCTGGGGCGGGACATCAACAATGGTAATCTCTTCCATATGCGTCGTGCAACACTCAGACATCGGCCTATTTAAAGGTATGAGACGTGCAGGGTGCAAGTGTGCCCCCCTCGTTGCTGCATGACACGAGGAGAAACCATCTTGACAAATCCACAAATAAGGAAAGATCACCAAGCAGGTGTGAGAGACCATGCAAAAGATATGTGATTATAAAGCACAGATAATCATGTATTTTTATTAAACATTGTAACGATCTTCGCACTTCAACCAATTCGAGGATGTCGAATCGTATGACAGATGGAGAGAAACACTATTCAGACAGGGAGATCATCAGCAGGTGGGCGATTTTCGAGAATAATCCTGCCATTGGCCGCATCCTGGCCGGCAGGGGACTCTCCCCGTCTGATGGAAACGGAGTGATCGGCTATTTCTACGTGGATCACCAGGAGGGACTCAGCGTTCGTATCCACGCCCTGTGCCGGATAGACACCGGGATACTCCCGCAAATAGTCGCGAATTTCGAGGATCACGGTGAGGAGTGCATCCTCCGCTACGATGATTGCGGGGAATTCCAGCTTCTCTCGAATGAAGAGGCGAACAATCTCCTGCTATCCGATGATCAGCGATGGAATCTATTCGAGGACCAGAGATGGTTCATCTATTACGACCCTGAAAAATTGCACGAGATACGAAACAGGGTGGATCTCGATCAGTTCAGGGCTCCCGGGTATTTTGATGACGTCTCCGTTGTGCTATTCCTGGAGGATGATGAACACGTCCCCGAGATCGTGTGGGTCCGCCTCGAAGAGATGGCAGAGGATGGCACCACATTCCAGGGAGTCCTTCTGAACGAGCCTGATGCAGATTTTGGCGTGCACGAGGGTGATACAATTACGGTTCGTTTCGCGGATCACCAGGACGGCCGCTACCTGGTTGCAGAACTGGGACAGGCATAAGAGAGTTACGCCTCAACCCTGGATGGCGTGTATACCCCCATAATCCAGGCCACGTTGTAATTCGTCAATTACCTTCCCGACAACGGTCTCGAAGTCTGCGCCAGAACAGTCGATCGTGATATCGGCATACATCTCATAGAGAGGGATTCGTTGATCGTACATCCCTCGGAGGGTCTGCCCGGGGAGGAGCACGATTCCGCGGGTCGTGATATTGCTAAGCCGGTCTTCCATCTCATCGTACGAGATTTTCAAGTAGACGAAAACTCCTGTTGATTCCAGGTAATCCATAGCATTTCTGCTACACACCACGCTGCCGCCGGTTGCAATCACGGCATTGTCTGGATGAAGGGAAAGGATCGTCTCCTCCTCGATCTCTTTGAATGCATCGGGCCCTTCCCTGTCCAGGATCTCCTGGAGGAGTCTCCCGGTTTTTTCCTGGATCGCGATATCCGTATCAATAAAGTTCAACCCAAGAGTTTTTGCAAGGATCACGCCCACGGTGCTCTTCCCTGCACCGGGCATCCCGATAAGGATGATATTGTCCATGGTATCTCCCTCCTTGTAGAATGTAATAATATCCAGCGTGGTTCCTGCAATCCGGCTCACCCAGGCCTTATTCTTTTTTGTTTTCTTTCAGGGCTTCTTTTATGGTCTCAACAAGATCGCTGGGGCTTGATGGTTTTTCGAGGATATGATGGATAAAAATATTCCTTTTTTCAAGATCTTCCCTGACCTCGTCAACAGGGAGACTCGAATGGATGATCACCTTGATCTTTTTTAACCGGGTATCACGGTGGATTCTTGAGAGGAAATCGATTCCGTCCATCCCGGGTAGCCTGATATCAAGGATGATCAGGTCAGGGATGACCCCCTTCCTGAGGGTATCATAGGCCACCTCCGCCGAATTTGCCACAAGAGTATTATAACGGGCAAAGTTCTTCACAAAAAAAGAAAGACTGTCGGCAATCGTTTCGTTATCCTCGACAATAAGAATCAATGCCATTTCATGTCTCTCTTTTTTATCGTATAGGATAACTCTTTCGCACCCTTCTCGGTTTCACAAAGGGAGGACAATCAAAACTCAATCTTTCCTTGAAAAAAATGTCCTCCTGGATTTTAAGGTACAACCATAGCCTCCACTCTCTCTTGATCATTCCCGGACATGCTTTCCTCATACTCTGAACCGTTTCACGGGCAGGAACAGGATCACCCGGGCTGTCTTTCTCACGTTCCTGTTGCCATGCTGTACATCTGTTCAGGGAGGAGCGCAGTCATGGTCTCAGTACTCACCATCCCGCACTTGCTGATCTCGATCACGACCTTCGCGAGCACTTCGGCGGAGGGCAATTCCAGAAGGGCGACAATATCGTAGCGGCCGATGGTGTAGTAGTGGGCAATGAGGGTGCCCCCTGCTTTCTCGATAATTTTTGCGGCCTTGATATCCCGCTTCTTCGCTTCCTTCATCTTCTCGATGGCTTTGTCGCTCAATTTTCCGAGTATGATAAAGAGTGGCATGATGAGCGGGATAGGTATGCCTCTACATAAATGTATGCTTCGTCTTCGTCACCTATTTTACATCCACCATCCGAAACAACATGGAAGATACTCAATGAAGACCATTCTCTATTACTTCTCCGGCACCGGGAACTCCCTCGCTGTCGCCAAAAACCTCTGTTCTGCGATAGGCGAGTGCGACATCATTCCTGTTGCAACCGCTACGATTAATCCGGGGCCGATTGTTCCCGGAGCGGAACGGATTGGGATCGTCAATCCCGTGTATTTTACAGGACTTCCGTCGCTCGTGGCAGAGTTCGCCGCACGGCTCGACATCTCAGGAGTCCGATATATCTTCGCGGTCGAGACCATGGGTGGGTCAGGAGGACCATCGGCCCTGCATCAGCTTGACACCATCCTTCAAAGAAGTTCTGGAAAAAAAGGGCTTGATGCCGGCTTCTCTGTGAGGATGCCGGGGAATTATCTCCTCATGTATAACCCCCCGGAAGGAGAGAAACGAGAGGGCATGCTCGAGGGAGCCGACCGCGCTGTGCAGGAGATTGCAGGAGTGGTAAAGGAAGAAAAGAGGATGAAGGTCCCCTCATCTCCACTCTTATCCCTTATCCATCGTGTCATGTATCCCCGGTTTCTTGCCGGCGTGCACGAGGCCGACAGGAAATTTTCCGCCGATGACAGGTGCACCTCCTGCGGCACTTGCGTTGAGGTATGCCCCGTAGGAAATATCCGGCTCGAGGGCGGGCGTCCCACATGGCTCCACCGGTGCGAGCAGTGCCTAGCATGTATCCAGCTCTGCCCGGCAGAAGCAATCCAGGCAGGCAGAAAGACTGAGGGCAGGGGGCGGTACCGCCATCCGGCCATCTCTATCGCGGAACTCAAGGGGCAGTCGGGAAGACCACCAGCCGGGTGATTACCCCCTGGACCGTGTATCTTCCCACACTCCGAAGATTTACCCGGGGAAAGGCAGAACAAGGTTTAACAGAGACCAGAGAGAATACCTCCATGTTTGACATGGAAAGGAAATCTCCTGAATACTGGAAGAACATGGGAAATGAATTCTTCCAGAAAGGGAGGTATCCTGTTGCAATACGGTGTTTTGTAAAGGCGTTGAAACTGGATCCTGGATATCTGGACGCCTGGAACAACCTGGGTTTCACCTTTAAAAAAATGGGAAGAACTGAGGAGGCCAGGCGATGCAACGAAAGGGTGAGGGAAATAAAAAAGATCAGGGAGCAATAACAACTCATTCCTTCGTATTTTTCCTCTCCCGTATTTTCAATGATTGCTTTCTCCTTCCATACGGGCAAATATAGAGGCACAGCCCACAGATTGCAACGCCCTTTTCCTTCTCCATCTCTTTGAAGTATCGTTCGCATGCGGCTGCATCGAACCTCGACTCACGGGGCTCATCCGGCGAGAAAACCCTTCCGGAAAACGCTCCCTTTGGACAGATATCGACACATGCCGTGCAGTCCCCGCAGCGGGGTTCCATCGGTGTCCCGGTCACCTCGAGCGGTGCATCGGTAAGCACGGTCACCCACCGGGCACGCGGGCCGTGATCTGGTGTCACCAGGAGGCAGCTCTTTCCGATCCAGCCGAGACCGGAGAGGTGAGCAGCTATCTTTTGCGAAAATACCGAACGAATCTCCCTGTCATCGGTTCGCTTCGATGCCGGGACAGGAAACGCACCATACCCCATTTTCTGGAGTTCCTGAGCCACCCGGATGGCAATCTGGTCGAGCATCTGGTTGAGAGCCTCATAGCCATTATGCCGGTAGATGATCGCCCCTTCAGCATCACCATCCGGCAGGAGGTCAACAAGATCGTCCAGGAGCCGGATACCGATCGAGATGGCATAGGGATACCGGGCGATCCGTTCACCTCCCTGCCGGAGAATGAGATCACGGGCTGACTCAAGGTCGGCCACCCCGTAATAATCGGCACCGAGCGAAATGGCAAGAGTGTGGATATGATCATCGAGTTCGGGAGAGGTCATTGGAGGTAAGGTTC
>CAYNXS010000076.1:0-6827 GCA_964401215.1 uncultured Methanolinea sp.
TTGTCATGAACACAGAAGAGGAACTCGACCAGGCATTTGAAGAGTACCGGGATGGGACGTTCCTGCGGAACCCCTGATCGTGGCGGTCGTTGATCAGGCAATGGAGATGGGTGGCCGAACAGAGAAATGATCGTCCCACATGGGAAATTCCAGTTCTCTCAACAATCCCCATAGCGCAACAATTCAATCACCGGACACTCTGCCGGTGTGAGGCCAAACCCTGCCCCGGCCCATTATCGCTGATATAAAGTAGCAGGGATTGTGATTCCCGCAGAGATACAGAAGATGAAATTGATTCCGCTCGTGAATTCGGATTGGTCCGCGACCGTCGTCGCTGTATCCTGTCTCATGCCTTTTTTCAGATACATCAGGATTATAATGTTCTAACAAGATAGTACTGTTGTAACAAAAAGGACAACACGTATGGATAACAATCCATCAGCCTCCAATGAATACGGAACTATTCTGTATCAGAATGCCGGCTTTTTTATCAATGCCCGGCCTGTTCACGTCTTTTCAGGGGAGTGGATATTTCTGGATAATTCCACCTGAACAGGAGTGTTCTTATGCAAAACCCATACACCTGGCTGGCACGAAGCATCAATCACCATCCATGGACAGTCGCGGGAGTGACGGTCGCCATCTTTATGGTGGCACTCTTCGGAGTCACCCTGCTGTCAATGGAGACGGGAATGGACACCTACGTCGACAAGGACACTCCCCGGGGATCCCTGCTCACCCACTATACCAATACATACGGGTCAGACGCCATCATGATCATCTTCGAATCCGAGGATATCACGCAGGTCGAATGCCTCCACTACATCGACAGGCTCCAGGCTGACATCTCGGATGAGCAATACGTCGACGGGGTATCAGGGATTGTCGACCTCCTGAAACAGGGGAATGGCGGGACGCTTCCCAGCTCAACTGCAGAAGTGAACCAGATCATCAGTCAGGCTCCTGCAGAACTCGTGGATCGCTACATCCCGTCAAAGATGATGACGATTGGTGTGGTCACCCTCCAGCCAGGGATTTCATCAGTTACCCAGGAAGAGGCCCTCAACAGTATCCGGAGCGTGGTCACTCTCTCGAACCCGCCTCCCGGCATCTCTGTCACATTGTCCGGCGAACCTGCATTTAACCAGGAGATGCAGAATGCGATGGGGTCATCGATGGGAATCCTCATTCTGGCTGCGATGATCCTGATGGTCGTCGCGGTCATGTCGCTTTTCAACCACGTGAGATATCCCCTTCTCTCTGTTCTTGTGGTGGCGTCTGGTCTCATTCTCACGTTCGGGATCATGGGGCTTGCGGGCATTCAAATCAGCATGGTGGTGATCGGGGCTTTCCCGGTGCTCATCGGCATTGGAATAGATTATGCCATCCAGATCCATTCGAGGCTTGACGAGGAGATCCGGAAAGCCCCGCTCTCTGATGCGATCAAGACCACCATCACGAAGACAGGACCCGCGGTACTGGTTGCAATGCTTTCCACCTCGATGGGGTTCATCGCCATGGTGTTCGGACCAATCCCCATGGTGGGGGATTTCGGGATCACCTGTACTATCGGGGTGGTATCCTGCTACCTTGCCGCCCTGATCATCGTCCCCGTCTTCGCGGTAATTATCAGGTATCGTGCAAAGGAACCGAAAGGCAAGCTCAATGATGTCGCTGCCTGTGAACTGGGGTGGAAGGGCTGTGAGATAGCCCCCGTCCACCAGGAAGGATCACGCGGTTCATTCATCGAGAAGTACGATCAATTCCTTGGAAAAATTGCCTATCGTGTCGCGAAAAATCCGATACCCATTCTCCTGTTCGTTTTCATGGTGGCAATAATCGGGTTCAACCTCGACAACGAGGTTCCCATCAGTTCCGATGAGAAGACGTTCGTACCATCCGACATGCCCGCACTCCAGGACATGAACAAGGTCACAAGGACGATGGGGTCCACGACCACCATTCCCATCCTGGTATCGGGCGAGAACGTTCTGAATCCTCTCACGCTCGCCTGGATCAAGGAGTTTGGGGAGTACGAGATCACCCATAACGACAAGATCACCGGGGTAACCAGTATCGCCACGCTTCTTTCGCAGTACAATTATGGTGAACTCCCCAAGAACGAGATGGAAGTCCAGCAGGTGCTCGGCCGGATTCCCGAAGCGACGAAAAAACGGTATCTCAACGGGAACATGGAGGCAGTGATGGAGTTCTCCACCGTTGACATGGAGATGTCCGTGGCCAGATCCCAGATAGATCTGATCCAGAAGGATATCGCGTGGGTCTCACCCCCGCCCGGTGTGACCGCACGGGTGACCGGGATGCTCGAGATGTTTGCTGCACTCATGGATGATATCAGCGATTCTAAGACCATGATGACGCTGCTAGGATTTGCGTTCATCCTTGGCTTCCTCCTCCTGGTGTACAGGAGGGTTCATGCGATCTCACCACTCCTTCCCATCGTGGCGATCGTGGGGTGGAACGGTGCGATCATGTATATCCTGGGACTTGACTATACACCCCTCACCGCAGTGCTCGGATCCATGACCATAGGCGTTGCTTCAGAATACACGGTGCTGATCATGGAGCGGGTCGATGAAGAGCTGGCAAGGGGGCTGGGCCTTTACGAGGCTATCCAGACCAGCGTTCAGAAGATCGGTGCGGCAATCACCGTATCAGGTCTGACAACGGTATTCGGATTCTCAGCGCTCATCATCTCGGAGTTCAACATCATCTCGAACTTCGGCCTCACCACGGTGATTACGGTCGGGTTCTCTCTCCTGGGTGCGATTTTGATCATGCCGGCGGTCATTGTGCTCATGTACCGGTTCGACCGGCGTTCGGAACACCCCAAAAAAGAAGAGAGCACTGTTTCAGGGTAAAGAACAGGATCAGGGAATGATGATTATGGGGATAGGTGTGTTCAAGAATCATTCAGGAGATTCAACCCCCTTTCTGGATGAACACTCCCTCCGATGGTGCACAGGTTAAACGTTACTGGGTCAGTCCCCGGACGGTGGTGTTCCAGACGGTGCGAAGGGTGTCGACATTCATACCCTGCATCGCATAAATCAGCAAGCCCTGGAAGAGGGCATTGAACGTGCACGCGAGGACCCGGACATCGATATCTTTCCGGATCTCCCCGATTGCCTGGCGTTCTGAAAGGAACCCGGCGATCACTTCGAGGAATTTCTTGCGGTCGTCCATGATTATTTCCTTGAGGTGATAGTCTCTCGTGACGATGGCCACGCTCTCTGGCCCGATGTTTTTCAGGAAACCCTCCATCACGGTATCAAAAAAGGCTGCGGCCCCTGTGAGGAAGTCCCGATCTTCGAAGGATTCAACAATGAATCCCTGGAGCATCTTCCTCTCGTATTCCGCGACCGCGACGAAGAGGTTTTCTTTGGTGTCGAAATAGTGATAGAGAGTAGGCTTCGTAACGCCCAGCGCTGCCGCGATATCGGACATCTTGGTACTGGTATATCCCCTCGCGTGGAAGAGAGCATGTGCCGTCACAATAATCTTTTTACGGACCTCTTCCCTGTATTCGGGGTATAATCGTGCCAATTCCCTTCAATCTCCCTTGGTCAGTAAATACTATACTCATAGTAATTATAACTTTACTTGGAGTAACATTCTTAATCTTGGAGTTGCAACCTGATCCAGAACATGTCCCTTCCCGGCAATCCGGGTAAGACCTCCACGGTCAGGAATCGTGGACACCATCAAATAGGGATGACCACCATGCACCTCGCCCGATCAAAGATAATTGACTGTATCATGACAGGAGTTCTCCTCCTGCTTGTTGTGGGAGCCTGCTGCTCGCACGCATCAGCAACAGACCCCACGGTTATCATCACCGATTACACCGTCACCCCCGCGGTCCTTGCCCCGGACGGATACGGCACGATCCAGGTGACCCTTACCAATACCGCGGCATCTGCATCGCTCCGGGAATCTTCCGGTGTCTCTGCATCGGGGGAGTTCCAGACCACCAAGAGCACGGACATCCCGGCGATCATTGACAGCGTCCACCTTATGGGGGGCGAGATACGCGTAATCGACGGATCATATCAGCATTTCGGCGCTATCGGGCCGGGGCAGTCGGTTGACGTCACCTTCTCGATCCAGGCGCCTGGAAAAGAAGGCCTCTACTTCCCCGAAGTATGGGTTGAGATCAACGGAGGAAAGAATGTCCGGTATCCCATCCCGGTGAACGTGAACACCGACCAGTATGTGATGCAGAGTCCGACCCTCGTCATATCCAAGCAGGTCCCCGACAGCGTCAATCCCGGTGAGAGCTTTCCTGTCGTCCTTGTCATCAGGAATGCGGGGGCAATACGTGCAAGTGATGTCGTTCTTTCGACCTCCACATCCACGACCTCGCTCGGGGCAAAGGGGCCAAACACCCTCACCATCGATCCCCTGAACGGTGGAGAGAACCGGACCGTAACCCTGGAGTTCATCACCGACAGGTTCGTGGCAGTTGGCCTCCAGAAGATCCAGCTTGGAATCGATTACAAGCTTCCTGACGGCACCCAGCGGCACCAGGACGAGACGATCGAGGTCCCGATCAAGGGTAAGGCGGAACTCGGGTTCGTCTCGGTCGATACCACTCCCCGGAGGGTGACCGCCGGGACACCGTTTGACCTCACCATCCGGATCGAGAATACCGGCACAGGCGAGGCAAAACAGGTTACGGCAACCATCAGCCTCCCCATGACAGGGAGCCGGCAGTCTTTCATAGGAAAGATCAAGCCAAACAATGATGCCCCCGCATTATTCATGCTCGACGGGGGTTCCGGAGGGACCTACGAGTATGAAGTGACCATCAACTACACCGACGACCTCGGGACCCACACCGTGGCCTTCCCGATGTTCCTGCAGGTCACTCCCGAGGACCACACCGGAACCATCCTGATCGTGCTCATCATCGCGATTATCGCCGGGGCCCTTGCCTACCGGTACTGGTACCTGCCGAAGAAGAACGGGAACGGTGCCCTGCCATGGGTAAAAAAGAACTCAAAGTAGCGTTCTTCCTGGCATGGCGGTCGCTCCGGAGGGGGAGCCGGTCGAGCGCCATCCTGACGATCCTGATCGTCGGGATGTGCTTTACCAACATGATCTTCCTCCCGTCGCTGTTCGGCGGGATAGGCCAGACGATCAAGACCCAGATCGTCGACTATGAGGTAGGGAACGTACTTGTCAGCCCGCAACCGGGGGACCAGTACATCACGGACCTCGATGCAACCCTCGATCTCATCAACAGCATGCCGGGAGTGGAACGGGCGACCCCCCATTACTCGAAAGGTGCCACCCTCAAATACCGGCAGCGAATCCTGGGAAGCTCGATCCGGGCAATCCGGCCGACTGACGAAAAGGCAGTCTCCCCTATCCATACAAAGATGATCGCAGGCAGTTATCTCGGAGAGGGGGATACTGGCGAGATTCTGATTGGAAAGATCATTGCAGGAGATTCTTCTGTAAGACAGGAGGATGAATTCTATAACTCGCTCGGTGGTGTCCGGGTCGGGGATTCGATCACGGTCGAATTCGGGAACGGTTACACCAAGGATTACCGGGTTAAAGGTATCTTCTCGACAGGATGGACCTCTTCGGATAACTCGGCGCTGATTACATGGTCGGATATGGAACTTGTGGAAGACTCCCCCCTTGATAAGGCAGAATACATTACGTTGAAGACCAAGCAGGGATACTCCGAGAAATTTGTCAAGGACGAACTCCAGAGTTACGGGGTATCGCAAAACGTCCAGACCACTGACGATCTCCTCACAAAAGCAATTGGGAGTGTCCTCCAGAGTTTCGATATCATCAACATGGTCTCCCTGATCGTGAGCATCATCATCACGACCGTTGTCCTTTTCATCGTGATTACGATCAAGACGATCAACAGCCGCAAGCAGATAGGGATCCTCCGGGCAATCGGTGTGGATAAAGAAGTCATCATGCACAACTACGGGTTCCAGGTCATCATCCTTGCAACATTCGGGATCATCCTTGGAGTCATCCTCGCACTGCTGCTCGCCCTGTACCTTTCGTATCATCCCATCGTGACCCCCGAATGGTCCGCCTACATGTACCTGACACCGATGGACCTGGTCACGAATTCGCTGATACTCTTTGCCGCCGCGATCGTCGCCGGGTATGTTCCCGCGTACCAGGTATCGCGTGAGGAGATCCAGTCGTCCATGAGGGCCTGATACCATGATCGAATGTGTGGATCTCCGCAAGATTTACCAGATGGGTAATGTCGAGGTCAGAGCCCTTGACGGCATCGACCTTTCTATCGGCAGGGGTGAATTCGTCGGGATCATGGGCGCTTCAGGGAGTGGCAAGTCGACGCTCCTGCACATGCTCGGGCTCCTCGATATTCCGACGAGCGGAGAGATCACGCTCGATGGGATCGACGTGAACACGCTGAACGATTACGAGAAGACCATGTTCCGGCTCTATAAGCTCGGGTACGTCTTCCAGGACTATGCCCTTGTCCCGGAACTGACGGTTGCCGAGAATGTTTTCCTCACTGCCATGCTCAGGAACGACCGGACAGAGGAAGAGTATACAACGGCCACGTTCGATATCCTCGACCGGATCGGGCTCTCGGACCGCAGCCGGCACCTCCAGAAGGAACTCTCGGGAGGAGAGCAGCAGCGGGTCGCCATCGCCCGTGCGATTGTGAACAGACCGGATATCCTCTTTGCCGACGAGCCCTGTGCGAACCTCGATACCGAGAACTCGACGATGGTGCTCGATCTCTTCGAGGAGATCAACCATGACATGCAGCAGACGATAGTGATGGTCTCCCA
>CAYNXS010000077.1:0-5107 GCA_964401215.1 uncultured Methanolinea sp.
AAAAAAAGAAAAATGAGAGGGTGTCTCTGATCAGAAATGCTGCTCGATATCCTTTAAGAGCTGCTTGATATCAACCCAGATAATCAGTTCATTCGTCTCCTTTTCTGTTTCCTTGTCCTTCACGCTCTTTTTGATGATACCGAGGATTGACATCTCATCCCCGATCTCGGACGCTGACTTGGTATCTACATCCTTCATGTCGAACGTGGAGACAGAAAGGACATCGTCCACCATGATCCCGATCTTTGACTTGGTGTTCTTCTCATCAAGCACAATGATCCTGCAGTTCTCCTCAGGGTGACCGGATGACTCGTTGATGTGCATCCGCTGCTTGAGATCGACGATGGTGGTTATCTCGCCCCGAAGATCGATGATCCCCTTGATAAACGGAGGGGTGTTAGGGAGTTTCGTGATCGTGGTATACTCCACCACCTCCTTGACATCGAAGAGATCGATGGCAAAGTTCTCCTTCCCGAGCAGGAACTCTACCACCTGGAGCAAGCCTCCTGTCTCCCCCCTGCTGGAACTTCCTGCATTCCTGCGGGCGGCTGCTACATTTGCCGCCGCCTCGCTTACCTTTTCCCCGGATACGTGTTCAGTCATGGTGATGACCTCCCGGGATCAGGTCTTGAATTTCGATACTTCTGTCGAGACCTTGACCACGATGTTGTTGACGTTCCCGATGACCTTGGTGATCTGGTCGAGTGCAGCTGCAGTCTCTTCACTCACTGCTGCCGCATCGGTAGCCTCCTTGGAAGTGTTCCTGACGAGATCGGAAACCTCGTTGATGCTCGCGGTGACTTCCTCAACGGAAGCTGCCTGCTCCTCAGAAGCTGCTGCGACCTCGGTCACATTCCTGCTGATCTGGTCGATGGAATCCACGATCTTGTTGAAGTTCTCGAGTGTCTCCTTGAGCGCGATGCTCCCATCCTTGACCTCGGTGTTGGAGATGGCAACCGTTTCTGCCGCAGTCTGTGTCTGCTTCTGGAGGTTTCCGATCATCTCGGCGATCTTCTCGGCAGATGTCCTTGACTCCTCCGCAAGGGATTTGACCTCGGTTGCGACCACCGCAAAGCCCCTCCCTGCATCCCCAGCCCTCGCCGCTTCTATTGCAGCATTCAAGGCAAGCAGGTTTGTCTGGTTGGCCAGTTCGGTGATCAGGTTCACGATCTCGCCGATCTTATCCATCTGGGACTTGATCTCGAGGATAATGGTATTCACCTCGTTCGAGGACTTGGTGATCCCGTTCATGCCGTTCTCGGTCTTCCGGGCAAGATCCATACCTTTCCGGGAATAATCATTCGACTCCTGGACAAGGACCGAGACCTGCTCGGCTTTGGTTGCAACCTGCTGGATCGTCTTGCTTAGGTCCTCCATTGCCTTCAGGACCTCGTTGATGCCCTGGCTGCTCTGCTCGGCGTTCCCGCTCACCGCTGCAGAGTTCTTGGCAACCTGGCCGGATCCCGCAGAGACCTCCTCGATGCTCGCATTCGCCTCTTCAGCACTCGCTGCGAGATCGCTGACCTGTTCATTTACCACATTAAGTGCCTTTGAGACCTGGATGCCGATATTATCCAGCGCTTCCTTGAATTTCTGGAAGTCCCCGGGTGTAGTTAATTTTGAACTCCACCTGGCAGTGAAATCACCACTTGCATATCTGTTACAGATACGCATCGCTTCGTTAATTGGCGCAATCACATAATCGAGGGTAAGGTTGACACCTTCGATGATCTTGCGGTAATCACCCTGGTGCTTGGATGCTTCCGCCCTGGTAGCCAGTTTTCCTTCGGTCGCAGCCTTTGAGAGCATATTCGAATCAGCGATCAGGGCATTGATGTTATCGATACACTGGTTCAGGTTGCTCTTGATGACATTGAAATCTCCACGGTATGAATCAGTGATCTTCGAAGGCATGTCCCCCTTGCTGATCCGTTCAACATAGGTAGCTGCCATGTTGAGAGGATTGATCACGGCATCCAGGGTCTCGTTGAACCCCTTGATGAGATTTGCGTAATCGCCTTTGAATTTGGATGGATCACCACGTTCTGCGAGGCGACCTTCGGACGCGGCCACGCTCACGCCAGCCATCTCGTCCGTGAAATGCTGTATGGTATTCACCACCCCTCCGAAGGCTTTGGTCACCTCGCCAATCTCGTCTCCTCCTGTTGTCATCCCTGATCCGCTGTCAATGGCACGGGCTGCAGCATTGATCTCACCCTCCATGACCTGATTGCCGAGATTCACAAGGTTGCCCATTCTCCGGGCAATAGATCGCCCGAACAGGATGGCCACAAGGGCGCCGATTGCGATACTTGCAACAAGAATGATGATAATTGCGTTCCGAATCCCGTCGATAGGTCCGTTGAATTCTTCAGGGTTCACACGAGCGGCGATAATCATATCGGTGGGCTGGAAGTACATGTAATATGCACGTGCCTGCTTTCCTTCCCAGATATAATCCAGCCGGACTGGTTTCTCCTGTGCCTTGTCCTTATTCGCCATCATCTCCTTGGCAAAGTCATATTGTGTAAGGCTCTGTCCCTCAAGGGTGGGATGAATTATGACATCCCCCTTGCTGTCCATCACAAAGATATACCCGGTTGAGCCGAGTTTTATATCCTTTATTTCACTGGTGAGGGACGCAAAGACGGTGTTATAGGGCACTCCGACAAAGAGAATGCCAATAATTTCGCCTGATGAACTCTTGATAGGCTCGTAAGCAACGAAATATTGTTGGCCTACCACATCCGCAGTACCATAATAGGTCTCGCCCCTCCCTACTACCGTACTGTATACTGCATCAGAGACTGCGGTTCCCAGCGCCCTGTTGCCGTCGGCCCCAATGACATTCGTCGACACGCGGATTGCCTGGTTCCCGACTTTTTGGAAGATGGTGGCCTTTGAACTGGTCATCTTCTCGATACTGTCAACAATCTCGAAGTTGTCGTTGACGACATACGTTCCCCTGGTGCCACCCGTGAGCACGAGTTTCCCATCGCTTATCGCGGGAGTCCCATACCCGTAGAATGTCTGATGAAGCACATTTAAGTCACCCGCCAGCTTCACCTTGGAGAGCTCGTATGTGCTGGATGTCATTCTCTCCACGTCGCTAATCTGTGTGGTTAGGAGATTGTCGACTTGTTCAGTTATTGCTGCGCTGGAATTGAAATACGCGACCAGTCCGAGCAGGAGCGTCGGGACGATCACGAGGAGCATGCAGATGATCAGGATCTTGGTCCCGATCTTCATCCGGGAGAATCCTCCGGAAAACATTGACATGATGATGTAACCTCCTCTCTGGTAGGGTTCATGCTGTACGATCAGTGATGCACCACTCTCATGCAGGCACTCATAATGCACTGAAATTTCTCAATTGATTGGACTCAATGAGACTATTGAGAGAGATAATCGAAGTTTCCTTTTTATCTATTTAAATATTTGCTCCTTTCATCATCAAATCCAATAATTAAAATAGTTGCACATTAATGTGTGTAGCTAATAATTTTGAGTATTGAGGCACTTAAGTACCCACCGGTAATCAACATGGCAGACAGGGGGGATAGCGACAGGATCAGGGAGCTCTTAAAGGAGCACCAGAAAGGGCTCACTATCGAGGAGGTATCATCAAACCTTAATATCAACCGTAGCACCGCCTCGAAATACCTGAACTCCCTTGTCATGTCCGGGTCAGCCACCATCAGGAAACTCGGTCCGGCAAAACTTTTTTACCTGCGGGAATGCCTCCCCCTCCACCAGCTCCTCGACTGTACGTTCGACGGGGTGATTATCCTTGATCCCGACTTTGTGGTCCAGGATGTCAATTCGACTGCACTGGAATTTTTCGGTGTCCAGGCAGAAGAGGTGAAGGGGTTGCGGGTCATGGAGACCCCTCTCCGCCCGGTATTCGATAATGATACCATGCAGGTACTCAATGACCTTGCCGATACTGGGGAGACCATCATGGAGGGGAATCTTACAAGGGAAGATGAGACCTGGCATATCCAGAGGAAGATCATTCCCATCATCTTCCAGTCAGGCACACCCGGTTCATGCATCATTTTCCGCCTCTCACATCCCGGAGGAAGATCCGCACCAGTCAGCCAGCCCACGGCTATGTCTCCCGATCCCGCGTATGTAAAAACGTGCAACCAGGTGTTCCAGATAACCACGCTGTTCAGGAGGTTCTCTATCAACCAGCTCTCCCAGGCCGCCGAGACCCTCAAAAAGATCAGGCAGGTCAAGGATGAACGTGAGCTTCGCGAGTTCCTGCAGGAAGAACTGCTCGTCATCGAGAATCTCCGGTTTCATCTCAACCTCCTCGAAGAGTATCTTGGAGATGAGGTGAAAGCCCCTGATTGGTATACCCTTGACGGGATTCTCAACCAGGCTCTCAATGACCGTCACCTTGCACATATCAGGTTCTTTTCTGATATCAGGGGGATTGAGATCTTCACGGACAGGAATTGCGGGCGGATCTTCCCCACACTTATCGAGAACTCGATCGTGCATGGGAAGAAGGTAACCTCGATCAGGGTCACGTCAAAGGAGACAGAAGGTGGCCTTTTACTCATCTATACTGACGATGGGGTTGGAATCCCCGAGCAGGAGAAGGCAACGCTGTTTGAATGGGGCCATGGCATTCATCGGGCACACTCCCTCTTTCTCTCACGCCAGATGCTCGCAATTACCGATATCTCGATTAAAGAGACCGGGACCTATGGGAGAGGGGCCAGGTTCGAGATCCTCGTTCCCAAAGGCAAGTGGAGAGCCATGGGAACAACACCCAACTAAAAAAACGGGAAATGTTTCAGTCCTTGCGGACGAAGATCTTCTGGAGCGGTTTGTACGTGGAAAAATAACTCTCGACTTCCCGACCCAGGAACTCGGACATGCCCATCACGTAATAGCCACCCGGACCCAATCCCTGGTGGAACATTTTTACAAGATCATTTTTCTGCTTATCCGAGAAGTAAATGGTGACGTTCCGGCATGAAATGATATCGAAGTTCCGGCTGATGGGGACACCCGTCATGAGATCATGGTGCTGGAACCTGACCTTCTCCTTGATGTGGGGTTTGATCTCGTACCGCCCGTCATCAAGGGCTTT
>CAYNXS010000077.1:5207-6717 GCA_964401215.1 uncultured Methanolinea sp.
AAGATCTCGGACCGGAGTGTCTCATAGACCGGAGTGTCTCTGAAAAATTTTGTGACGTTGATGGTGAGCGCGTTCTTGAGCGGTTCGTGCTCATCCTTGTTCTGGAGAAGAAAATCCTGGTATTCCTTGTATGTCTTGATGTGCCGTGCATTCATCCGCGATGCCAGGCGTCGCTTGATGTAATCTTCCTTGTAACTGGTGCACTGGATCCCAAACAGTCGCTGGATTGTCTGGAGCAGGGCCTGAAATTCGTCCATAAACCCCCGTGACCTCAGCGTTTAGGCTTTCTCGAAGAGATCTTCTATGAGTTTGTCAATATCAAGATATAAAACGAGCCTTTGCGACACAGAGGACTCATCTTTTCCCTCGTGGTTGTCCTGGAGGCGGATGACGCCTTTGATAAACGTTTTCTTCTCGGCATTGCATCCATTTTGAGAATACTCGATATCCTCCTCATTCACATCGAGTACACTGTAGACCTCGTCCACCATCATCCCGATATTGTCTCCCCTTGCCGCCTGGGGAACGAAAATGATGAACTTTTCTGAGGAGGGCATCTGGCCCTGGCTGGAAATCCCGATCAGTTCATTGATGGCAATAATTGTGGTGATCTCTCCCCTGATATTTGTCATCCCTGCAATAAATCCGGGGGTTCTCGGGATGGGTGTGATGGGGAGGGACTCTACGATCTCCCGCGTGAAGTGGATGTCCATGGCATAGTAATTTCCACCTAACTTGAACTCCAGGATCTTCGTCATGATTCACAATCCCTGGACCTTCAGGATTTCAGCCTGAATGCTCCCATGATCTCCCTGCAGTGACCCATCTTCTGCCTGATCTCGTTCGTGGCGCTTGCGATCTCCTCGATGGAGGCGCTGCTCTCTTCGGCAAGGGCAGCAAGCTGTTCGGTGTTTCTCTCGTTTTTGGCGATCTGATCGTGGACGAGTTCAACATTGTTCATCACGTTGCCGGTCGCAACTGCCTGGTTCTCGGTCTCCCTCGAGATTGCGGCAACACTATCAGCAGTGGTCCTGATCCCTGCAGCCATCTGGTTCAGCGCTTCAATCGTGATCTCCACGCTCTTGATGCCGGTCACGATCTCATCGTAAGCCTTTTTCATGGAGGTGACCGTGTTCCCGCTGGAATCGGAGATGCCCCGGATCACATTGTCGATATTCTTGGTGGCATTCTTGGACCCTCCCGCAAGGTTTCGCACTTCACCCGCGACGACTGCGAAGCCACGCCCGGCCTCCCCTGCCCGGGCAGCCTCGATCGCGGCATTCAGGGCAAGGAGGTTTGTCTGGTTGGCAATATCGGTGATGACTTTCACGATGTTGCTGATCTCCTGGGTCTTTTTGTCAAGCGTGACCATCTCGTCCATTGCCGTCTTCGAGAGATCCTGGACAGCATTCATCTTTCCGGTGGCGTCCTTTCCGAGCTTCCTCGCTTCCTCCTCAGTATTCAGGACGGTCCTGGAAGTCTGCGCCATATCCTGGGAAGCATGCGCTAT
>CAYNXS010000078.1:0-6693 GCA_964401215.1 uncultured Methanolinea sp.
TCGATGCATGGGATCTTCTTCTCTGTGCAGCGGTGATTGAGAGTGCCAGCCGGAAGAGAGTAGAGCCCCTTATCCCTGTCAGGCGTCCCTACAATCTTCTGGTCCAGCAGGTATTCCTCGAGATCGTCAGGCATCGCAGGACCACGCGTTCCAGGCTCGCCAAGTATCTTGGAACACTCCCGGTTTTCCGCGGAATTGCGGAAGAAATCCACGATCTACTTCTCACTCACTTTGAGAGAGAGGAGTTCCTTGTCCGCGATGGCGAGATGTTCATGCCGGGACCGAAGATGGAGGCATGGTACGGGAAGTCCAACTGGAAGGACCTCTATTCGGTCATCAGGGGGGGCGGTGATTTTCGTGCGGTCACCCCGGAAGGCGAACTCGTGGGAAGGCTGGATGCCCGGTTTGTTGCAAGCGGCGGAAAGGGGAGTTTCTCACTTGGCGGAAAGAGCTGGACCCTTATCAAGAGCGATGAGTCGCATAACCTCGTCGTGGTCGTTCCGGGAGAAGAGACCGGCGGGAAAGCCTTCTGGACGGGAGGCCAGGCCGGGTTATCTCCCGTTGTCTGCCAGGCAGTCCAGAAAATTCTCTCGAGGAGAAGGACGCTCCTTCCCCTTTTGGAGCCGCATGAAGACGCCCTCTCCAGAATCATGGAAAGCCTTCCTCAACTCCATGCCAGGGGAATCCATGTTTGGGAAGTCCCCGGTAAGAGGAAGATCGATGCAATTGCCCTCACATTTCTCTCAAGGCCAGACAATGCTCTCCTTACTGCGCTCGTCAGAAAGATCCTGGGAGAGAAGACAAAGATCCGGTATGACGATCTGTCGCTCTGGTTCCAGGGTGTATCCCCCGAAGGAGCCGCAGATATCGTCCTCGATGCGTTCCGGCAGATCCAGGCACTTTCTGCAGAGGAGATGACCGATCTGATGAGAATTCCCCCTGCCGAGAACTGGAAGTTCGGGCCGGCGCTTCCCACCGCGCTCCTGCGCGATATGGCATCGGCGGACACCTGGCACATGGAAGAATTTGCAGGCAGGTTCTCCAGCCTCCCCCTTTACAAGGTGCCAGCGCCTGAAGGGAAAAGTGATGTAAAAGAGGGGTAGTTGCATGCACCTCACTCTGGCAGGTTTTCCTGTGCCATGGAACATGGATGAACCAGGGGGTTCAGGTTTGCGAATGAAAATTCCTTTGTAGTGTTCACGTGACCACGGCTTTCTGGAACCTCCACCACGCGAGACCGAACATTCCGAGAGCAAAGACGATAAGGACCGAGAGGGAAACGAGCAAATCGGTGATTGTCGTGGAGTAGAGAATCCCGATTGCCTGGAAGTCATTCCCGATGGCAAAATAGCGGATACCATTGACAAGGTGGGTAAGCGGATTTCCCATCGATACAGCCTGCAGGGCAGGAGGGAATGCGTTCACGGGGTACAGCGCATTGCTCGCAAAAAAGATAGGCATGGTCAACAGGGTCATGATCCCCTGCATTCCTTCCGGGCTTTCAAGAGAGATTGCGATTGCCGCGGAGAGAAAGAGGAACCCGAGCGAGAAGATTCCCACGAACAGGAGGATCCCAAGTATTGAACATATCACGCTCAGCGGATCATACCCCATGAAGAACTCTGCACCAATGAAGATCCCAAAGACCATGATGATGATAGACTGGATGAACGACTTTGTCATCCCCGAGAGTGCAATTCCGAAGATGATATGGTCTCTCGGAAGGGGGCTTGCCATCACTTCACGGAGAAGGCCCCAGTTCTTGTCAAAAAGGAGTGTCATTCCCCCAAAAAGACTGGTAAAGAGGGTGGTCATCGCGATGACCCCTGCCGACATGAATGTGAGATACCCGACGTTCGGGATACCCGGGATCGGGGGGACGTCCGTAGTGAGCCGTGTAAAGTTTGCTGACATGGCGATCCCGAAAAAGGCCATCCAGAGTGCAGGCTGCACAAGAGACGAGATGAGAAGTGTGCGGAACCGCACGAACCGGATCATATCCCTCCAGTAGATGGTGAGGAATCCCATGCGCATGGTCACCGCTTCCCTCCCCTTGGATGCACGGCGGAAGGATGCTCGGCTCCGTCATCCCGCATATCCCTACCTGTGAAGTGGACGAATACATCATCCATCGATGGCTTTTTGAGGTTCACGGTCTGTATCCGAATCCCGGCACTTCTGAGATCATCCATGATCTTCGGGAGTATGTGTGTGCCGTCCTGGTTGACCTGTGCATAGAATCCATGCGGTCTCTCCTGGATACCTGTCACTTCCGGCATCGTTTGGAGTAACCCTCCTGCAGCAGCATTATCAGATGTCTCGAGGTAAATGAGATCCTCCCCGAGCATGTTCTTGAGCTCCCATGCAGGGCCTGTCGCGATGATCTGGCCATGATCGATGATACTGACACGGTTGCTGAGCTGGTCTGCTTCATCCATATAATGGGTGGTAAGGAAGATTGTGGTTCCTTCTTCGTTTACGGACTTGATATAGTCCCACATGCGCCTTCGGGTCTGGGGATCGAGGCCAATCGTTGGTTCGTCGAGGAAGAGAACTTTCGGGCGGGTCATCAGGCCACGGGCAATCTCAAGCCTCCTTTTCATTCCTCCTGAAAGATGCTTGGTAAGTGTGTTCCTCTTACCCTCCAGTTCGACAAGTTCCAAAAGCTCGTCAATCCGTGCTCGCCTTTCTTTATGCGGCATCCGATAGAGTGATCCGTGGAATTCGAGTATCTCCCAGCAGGTCATGTCACGGTCGAGGGTTACCTCCTGGAAGACAATACCGATGGATTCCCTGACCTTCGCAGGCTCTGTGGCGACATCGAATCCAGCCACCCTGGCGGATCCCTGCTGGATATGGAGAAGGGTGGTGAGGACATTAATCGCGGTACTTTTCCCCGCACCATTCGGTCCCAGGAACGAGAAGATCTCGCCTCTCCCTACAGAGAAACTGATACCCTTGACTGCATCGAAGTCACCGTAACGGTGAGCAAGGTTGGAGACCTCTATGATCGGTTCAGCCACGACGCATCTCTCTGGTTGTTCTTCATCATCCCAAATTCAGGGGATCTTTTTGATCAGCTGCGCAACATTCCCGGAAAGGAGCACGCCTCTCATCAACTCAGCCTATGAATGAGTCTGGGTGTGCAATTGATATAGTTCTGCGGGATGGAGCGTACCCTTTGTCCCTGGTGTTCCACGAATATCATCCAGGAAATTATTTCGCCATAGAACCATGGTGCATGCATACCATGTAACCTTTCAGGATTAACAAGAAAGAACCTGTCCACTCTTCGCATACTATTTTTCCTAATCCGTCCTTTCAACCGTATGGATGAGGAGGAAGATTCCGGGAAGGGAGAGAGGTACGCGTATATTATCAGTCTCCTCAGCGATCCCGATCCCTCCACCCGGTGGAAGGCGATCGAAGCGCTCGCCCGGGATGGGAGCGAGGCCTCCGTCGATCCGATTATTACGGCACTGAGTGACGAAGACTGGCGGGTCCGGCAGAAAGCGGCATGGGCTCTTGGGTATATGGGAAATGAGCGTGCCCTTCAGGCTTTGAGGAGAGCAATCCGTGGAGAGAGAGAAGGGGTGAAGGAGATGATCATCGAGGCAATAGAGGAGATAATCCTCAAGAATCAATAAAACCCTGCCCCGCACACCATCGAGAGGAAGGGTTTTTTTCCCTGCCGGGTTTTTCATCAGGCATACAAACATTATCATCTTCCATGCGAATTTTATAAGAGAACAGGCCAGGAGGGCCTTTCCCTGAGGATTGCATCGGGTTTTTTTGGGGGTCCCTCAACAACACTCCCCGAAAAGCCCGTGGTGTGTCAGGGAATAGCAGGAGAGATCATGGAGAACAGGCAGAACGACGTCGCATTTGACCAGCAGCGGCTTGAGAAGAGGGAGGAACTGCGTGCATCAGGTGTTTCCTTCTACCCGCCGGAATTCGAAGGCCGGGAGACCATCCGTGCCATCAAGGAGAGGCATGCAGGGATAGGGCACGAGAAGAGTGAGGAGAGCGTGTGCACCGCCGGGCGCCTGTATACGATAAGAAACCATGGTAAGACGGTCTTTGCCGATCTTCAGGACGGGAGTGGGCGCATCCAGCTCTATATCAGGAAGAATGACGTGGGGGAAGAGACGTTCAGCGCTTTCCTCAAGACAATCGAGCGGGGCGACATCATAGGAGTCAGCGGACATGTCTTCAGGACAAAGGTTGGAGAGATCACGCTTTGGGTTGACGAGATTACGCTCCTTACCAAGGCGCTATGCACCCTTCCCGAGAAGTTCCACGGTCTGAAGGACGTGGAGAAACGGTACCGCCAGCGATACGTGGATCTCATCATGAACGAGGACGTCCGCGAGACCTTCCGGACCAGGAGCCGCATAGTGTCCCTCATCCGCAGCTACCTGACCGATCGTGGCTTTCTCGAATTCGAGACACCGATCCTGCAGCCCATCTACGGGGGAGCCAATGCCAGGCCATTCACCACGTTCCACCATTACCTCCAGCAGAATCTCTTCATGCGGATTGCTCCCGAGCTCTATCTGAAGCGGCTGGTGGTCGGTGGTTTTGAAAAGGTCTTTGAGCTGGCCAGGAACTTTCGGAACGAGGATATCGATACCCACCACAACCCGGAGTTCTCAATGGTTGAGATCTACGAGGCATACAGGGATTACAAGGACATGATGGCGCTGACAGAAGGGATCATCAGCTCTCTTGTGCACGAGATCCATGGGGCGTACCAGCTGACATTTGAGGATACCCCTCTTGATTTCGCCCCTCCCTGGAAGAAGATGAGCATGGACCAGGCGGTAAAGGAACTTGGGGGGATCGATATCTGGGCATATTCTTTCGACGAGCTGCGAAGGATTGCGCAGGAGAAGAAGATCGAGGATTGCGAGAAGGCCGAGAACCACCGGGAACTGCTGGTGCTGCTCTTTGAGGGTCTTGTCGAGGACCAGCTGGTCCAGCCAACGTTCATTTACGATTTCCCTATCGAGAACAGTCCGCTCGCAAAGAAACACAGGTCCCGCGAGGGTTTCACCGAGAGGTTCGAGCTCTTCATCTGTGGTATGGAGATCGCGAACGGCTTCTCCGAGCTCAATGACCCCGTTGACCAGATGGAGAGGTTTGAACGGCAGGATGCAAAAAGGAGAGCCGGCGACATGGAAGCCCAGATGATCGATTATGACTTCATCAACGCACTCGGGTACGGGATGCCCCCCACTGGGGGGGTTGGCCTTGGGATCGATCGCCTCGTGATGCTCCTTACCAATAAGAACTCGATCAAGGAAGTCATCCTCTTCCCTTCGATGAAACCCGAGACGGGAGTTGACAGGCAGGAGTCAGGGGATTCCTGATAACCGTGGTACTGGAATTTACTGTATCCTCCATTTACCAGTATTCAGGATACAGCGGCTGACAGGGTTAACCTTCATTTCGCATGGTTACCCGGGAATAGGGTACTCTCACCCTAAATTTTTGTACGTGTCCCGGAAACCCAATGGTTTTAAAAAAGGATTAAACGAGGGCTGCAGTGATACCCATCACACCGGACTGGATGATCACTGCAGTGGCTATGATAACCCCTGCCATTTCCAGGGCAACGGCTACATTCCCCTTCTTAATCTCATCAAATTCATTGACGCCTTTCGTGAGCCGGTCCAGTATGTTGAGGGCAAGGTAGATGGCCCCGACCGCGAGGAGGATTCCAAGAACGAGCTGGAGGAATGCACCCCCAATCGCGACGAGCCCGTCGAAGGATGAGAATCCAACTGCGAGAGCCTTTGAAATACCGAGAGAAATCCCAGATACTCCCGACTGCACTACTACAGCGATAGCAATGAAGACAGAAGCGATGATGACACCCACCGCGGTATTGCCCTTTGCCAATTCTTTCTCTTCATCTATTCCCTTCGTGATTTTCGATAGTACAGAATAACCGATATACAGTGCGACCACTGCCAGAATGATGGCAACAATCAACTGTATGATCCCAATTACAGCATTTGCCCATAGCATGTGTGTTTCACCTCAAGAGTGGTTTTTAGTAGGTGGGGGTAAACAATACTTAAATATATCGTGAATTTCGAAAAAAGAACGATAAAAAACATGCCGTCAAGGCAATCCTGCGCATACTGCCCTTTATAGCATCATTCCTCGCAGGCCCTGCTCATCTCATATATCTCAAGCACTTCGGCAGCACCCCCGGCTCCTATCTCACGTGCGACCTTGTCGATAAGGATGCTGATATGATCGAGAGGTACACATCCCAGACTTTCCTGTCCCTCCCGTATCAGTGAGAGGAGGTATTCGAGATCATCCCTTGAAAGGTTACGAATGCGACGTTGAAAATCCTCTGGACTGGTAGAAAAATGGTTGGAGACCGGAGGAATAAGGGATCGAAAGGGCAGGCCCGACCCGGTGCAGGTTATGGTTTCGCATTCGGGTGCCATCTTTTTCAGGAGCGAGAGATCCCTCTCTGTGAGTTCCCTGGGCATGGTATCACCATCTTCGAGGTCTTTCATGAATAAGGCTCGGGTCTGAAGAGCAGGTGCAGAATATTTCGCCTTTTTGCGCCAAAACACGCCAAAATATGGAGATTTGGGGGAAAGTTTTATCATCATTCAAATAGAGGGTTTTTTTACCACAATCTGATCAGAACTCCAGGTTTCACACCGG
>CAYNXS010000079.1:0-6653 GCA_964401215.1 uncultured Methanolinea sp.
GACAGTCGCTGGGGCGACGGGAATGGCCGGTCCCACGTAAGGGCTTCCCTGGTCGGCCCATCCCTCTCGATCCCTCTTAGCGGGGGAGAGTTGATGCTCGGAACCTGGCAGCAGGTGGTGCTGCTGGAACTCGACGTGAGGAAAGGGCGCACCCGGAGCATCGCGATCACTATCATGCCATGATACAGCCTGCCGGGTGGCTGGTATGCCATGTGTTTTGAAAAAAAAAGATTCTTTTTGTTCAGTCCAGGGGGATTGTCTCCAGTTGTGAGACCAGTTCCCAGATTCGGGTTCTGGCATGGACAGGCATGTTCGGGTCATTGCTGATCTCGTCGATCTTTGAGATAGCCTCTGCTGCCCGGAGCCCGGAATTTTTATTATTGTTCATCAGCAGTTGCCGGGTCTCATCCGCGACCCTTCGGATATTCCTTGGTATCGTGCTGTCATCCATGATGTGCTGGAGCATCTGGACACAGCTCTCAATTGTTTTATCAGGGTTGGTCATTTCAATCCCCTCCGTTGATTTCCACGAAAAAATACTCAATATCGAGTCATTTTCGGTCCACTATTTATATCGAGAGCAAGTAATATAAACCATCCGACATGGCCATGCCAGGGAAATCGGGGCTTATCTCCGGTAACTCGATATGGCTGGCATAGAGAAGTAATCAACCATATGATGGTGCCGGTATGACACGTGAAGACGAGGTAATGGCGGGGTATCTCCTGAAAGGGGGAAAGATGCTCTCAACATCGTGCCCTTCGTGCGGATGCCCCCTCTTTGAAGTGAAGGGAAAGACGCTCTGCGTGGTCTGCGACGAGAAAAAAAGAGAGACGGGATCAGAGAAGACCGGCAGTTCCGGCCGGGGAGAAGCACCGCCCGCACCCCAGGAAAGTCCTTCTGCGAGTCTGACAAGTTCCCGCCTCGAAAAGACGCTGGAAGAAACCCTCGTCGAACTGTGTGCCAGGATCAGGGAGGAGAAAGATCCCAGGTGTGTCGCAGCGTTGATGGAAGCGATCTCCCTTGGAATCGATGGACTGAAGGCACTTCGATCCCGGTAAGGTCAGCGATACTGGCGGTTGGAGAGTTCGTGTATCGTTTTTGATCGCTGGCCGCCGATTCCCCTGACCTCGAGCAGTTCTTCCTCGCTCGCGTTCACAACAGCCCTGATCGAGCCGAAGTGATCCAGCAGGAACCGGGCGTTCTTCAGGCCAATATCCGGAAACGAGGCAACGACGAGTTCCTGCTGCTCTCTGGGGGAGTGTCCCACCCTTTTGGCCGGGAGGGAACGCTCCCTGTCACCCCCCTCCTCTCTCCGTGTCAGCACCAGGATCATCTGTGCGGTGTCCTCCTCGTCCTTCGTAAAGAGGATGCTTATCCCCAGATCGACCGCGATCGCAGCAAGGGTGCCACGGATCGCGTTTGGGTGGATATCCCGCATGGTATAGAGATCTCCCCCCTCGATAATCAGCACGGGACGGGGAGCACTTCCGGCAAGCACCCGGAGCTGCCCAAGGAGATCCCTTTCCACGAGCGTATCCACGAAGTCCCTGGCAGTCTTCCTCTCGATGATGATCCGATCGCCGATCGCGTAGTCCCCCGAGGGGAGTCGCCCGAGTTGCAGGGCAGCTCCCGTATTACTCAGGATCTCCACCACGCGAGAGGATGTCTCGCGGTCATCCACCCTTATTGCGGGACCCTTCTCCGAAAACTGCTCGATGCTTGACTGCGTGGGAGAATGGGTTTTTGATGCTGCAGAAATCCCTGACGATTGGGAGATGCTTCGGATCCCGGAGAGCATGGAACGCTCCCTGTTCTGGCTCACGTATCTGAAGACCTCATCGGATGTTCCCTTCGTCACGAGAACGACGATCTTCCCCTTCCCGCTCCGCCCCGTCCGTCCTTTCCTCTGTATACTTCGGATTTCGGAAGGAACCGCCTCGTAGAAGACCACGAGATCTGTGGAGGGGATGTCAAGTCCTTCCTCGCCGACTGACGTGGCAACCAGGACCCTGAAAGCCCCCTCACGGAATTTCTGCAGTGCCTCGATCTGGCGTTTCTGGGAGAGGCCCTTCTCGCTATCCTTCGTGGCCTGGCCGACGAACCTCTGGCACGCGATTCCTTCCCCGTTCAGGTGATCAACGATTTGCTGGACCATGTCACGGTATGTGGCAAAGACGATGATCCGGCTGTCGGGCGAGGATCCAAGCTGCTCTCCCACAACCCTGGATAAGATAGCCATCTTCGGGTGCAGTTCCTCCTTCCACGAGATGCAGCGTTCGAGGAGCCGGATGAAGACCGGGTCACGGGAGAGCCGGGCGGTGGCTTTCGGCGCAGAGCCGCCGGATCCCTCCGCAAAGAGCCTGTTGATATACGCAGATAATACCCGGCTTCCCTGGGATTCGGCAAGAGACAAGGCATGCCGGAGTTTCATCAGTTCCGCGTACACCGAAGCTGCAGAGAACCCCGTGGTGTCCCTTCCCTGGATCCGCTCCTGCACCTGGGCATTGATTGCCTGGAGGGCTTTCATCGAGAGCTGCTGCCGTGAAGGGACGGAAAACCCGAGTTTTTTCAGATAGGTAAGCCTTGAGTCGATGAGTGTGGAAATGTCTGAGGCCGCCTGCTTCAGACCGGGGGGGAGATCAACCTCGATGACTTCGATCTCCCTTTCATGGATGTAGGGGGCAACATCCCTATCCTGGTCAGTCCTGCTCTCGACCTTCTCGATTCCGAGGTTTCCGCACACCTCCTCCACCTTCTCCACCTGGCCTCCAGGGGATGCTGTCATTCCCAGGATGAGCGGGGATTCCGCACTCGCAAGGTACCGCTGTGCCAGGAATACATAGGCGTAGTTCCCAACACCCCTGTGACACTCGTCGATGATCATAAGGGTCACGTCCGCGAGGTCATAGCTCCCGGAGAGGATATCATTCTTGATCACCTGGGGTGTGGCAAAGACTGCACGGGCTGATTTCCATGCCGCGGCACGTTCGGCCGCCGGGGTCTCTCCGGTGAACATGACGAGGGTCTCTTCTTCCTGCCCGGGAATCGAGAGGAACTGCCGGAAGAACCTGAGGTGCTGTTCCACCAGGGGTTTGGTGGGGGCCATCATCAGCACCTTCCCCCCGTTGTTGTAGAGCCTCGATGCCGCGACAAGCAGCGCGATAGCGGTCTTCCCAAGGCCGGTGGGAAGAACGACCATGGTATGCCCTTCGAGGGCTTTCATGGCAATCGCGAGCTGGTAGGTGCGGGAATCCAGCGTGCCCGGCGTGACAAAAGGATGTGTGATAGTGGTCATACACTCTTCAGGGACGCGAACGACGAAGACCCATCGAGGAGAGAACGAAGGAGCTCGGGGAGCGTGTCGGTCCTGACACGTACCTGCTGCATGCTGTCCCGATCGCGGAGGGTTACGGTCCCGGAACCGGGTGTCTCATAATCCACCGTGAGTGCATAGGGCGTCCCTATCTCGTCCTGTCTCCTGTAGCGGCGCCCGATAGCGCCCGAGTCATCAAACTCGGCCATTACTCGTGCTGACTTGAGCCGGGTCGTGATCTCCCGGGCGATTTCCGGGAGCCCGTCGCGGTTCATCAGCGGGAACACCGCGACCTGGATGGGCGAGATGCGGGGGGGCAGGCGGAGAACGAGGCGTTGTTCGTCGTTTACCATCTCCTCTGCATAACTGTGCTCGAGAACCGCGTACATCATGCGGTCTATCCCGTAACTTGGCTCGATCACGTGAGGTGTAACCTCCTCACCCGGCACCTCGATCTCTTCCTCTCTCACCTGGTAAAGATCGGGGGAGATGAATATCTCTTCACCGTCGATACAGATAGTGACGCCATCTTTGCCCGGCACAGCCTCGGCAAGGGCATCAGCAACCGCCTTTGCCTTTCCCCTGAACCTCGGCCCGAGTGCCCCCATGTTCGCGATAACCCTGACACGGCGTTCCTTCCGGGGAGTCTCGTAGGGGATAAATACGGTGAAGCGCTCCCCGCTCTGTGTTCCATGGGCCTTGAGGTCATAATCAGTCCGGTCTGCGATCCCCACGGTCTCAACCCATCCAAACCGTTCTGAGAATATCTCCGCGTCCCAGCAGTCCTCGGCGTAGTGTGCAAGTTCATCAGGGAGATGCTGCCGGAAGCGCAATTTTTCCGGGTTCACGCCGACCGTGACGAGGAGGTCGTGGGTGAGGGCCAGGTAATATGCGACATATTCATTCGCGACGAGCCCTCTCTCCACTGCCTCACGCATCGTGATTACAATCGCGGGGGTCTCCCCCTGCTGCTGCTCTATGCCCAGGAGTGGCATCCGGTACTCGGCATAGCGGGAGAAATTGGGATGTTTCTTCCTTGCAGGGTGAACAAAGATCTCCGCTTCTGCCTGGGTGAACTCTCTCAGGCGTATCATGCCCTGCCTGGGGGAGATCTCGTTCCTGTATGACTTCCCAATCTGCACTGCACCGAAGGGGAGGGAGTCACGGTAGAACCGGAGCAGGCGCTGGAAGTCTGTGAACATGCCCTGTGCAGTCTCCGGACGGAGGTAGCCCTTTCTCTGGGAGCCGGGCCCAATCGAAGTCTGGAACATCAGGTTGAATGAGAATACCTCAACGTCGCCGAGCACTTCCCCGCATGCAGGGCAGGGAAGCGTCCGTATTGCCCGGGCGAGGTCTGCGCACCCCAGTGACGAAGCATGTTTCACGCCACCTCCCTCCGCGATATGATCTGCACGGAGGTACTCGTTGCAGTGGGGGCACTGGCACATCAGGTCCGAGAAACCTTTCAGGTGCCCGGAGGCGATGAAGATATCCTCCTGGCCGATGGTCGGGCACTCGATCTCGTAGTAGCCCTCCCTGACCACGTAGAACTCCCGCCAGGTATCTTCAATCCTTCTCTTCATCATTGAGCCGAGGGGCCCGTAATCGATGAACCCCGCAACAGACCCGTAACACTCGGAGGCAGGCCAGATAAACCCCCTTCTCCTGGCCAGTTCCATGATATTCTCATATATATCGCTCATTGACGGAAACTCTCTCTCTTATTGGTGCTGCGGCCAGAAAAACTGTGCGGGGGTACTGTGTGCGCATCCAGGGGGATGCCTGTGAGGGCATCAGGAATGCAATTGGTTATCCGTCAAATCCAAAATAAGGCTTTTGGTGAACCTGGTGAGGCATAAGGATAATGTTAAATATCATGCTGGGCATCTTATTCGATAATTCATCAGCGAGGTTTCATGCAGGACGACACGAGGAAGAAAGAGCTGCTCCAGTTGTTCACCAATATCTCAGGGAAAACAAAGATCGTGGAACCCATGAAGAAGATACACGGGACCCTCCGGGATCGCGACGCTGTGGAACGCGAGATCGCACTGGTTATGCGGGAGATCCTGGAACAGGGCTTCTTCAAAACCAAATTAAAACCCATCCAGCTGGCAAGACTGGTCTCATCATATTATTCCGGCAAGAACGACACCGAGATTGCCCGGGAGCTCGGGGATGAGAAGCTGTCAAAGACAGTTGCACGTGCCCGGGTGAGGCTCAAGCTCTTCAGGGATCTTGATTTCAAGATGCCTTTTGATCAGGACCGGATGGAGGATCTCCTCATTTCCGGAAAGACCATGAAGGAAGTGAGCGATGAACTCGGGGTGAGTCCCTCAACGCTGCGGGAATACCGGCACGTGATCGAGCAGAGGGATGATATCACCATCAATCCGTTCCTGGAGAGGATCAAGGACGTGATGGAGGACAGGGACCTCTCCGAGCAGATGACAAGGAGTGCAACCCGCGACAGTCTCGGGGAGGCAATTGACATCACCGAGGCAGAGTTAATCGACGTCACCTGAACGTGCTGGCGTTACCCATCTCCTGATATCACGAACCTTTTTTACATGGAAGTGTCCTTTCAATTCTCATTCCATGCTCTGATATACGAAGTAAATCATTCCCTTCACACTATTCAGGAAGTAACGCGTGGAGCTGAGGCCTCTCCACGAATGCGAATGCCCACGCGCAAGTATTTTACAAGGCCCTTCCTATTCTACCAGTGGCATCGGAAGGACCTCCTATGGAACTGACATGGTTTGGACATTCCTGTGTGCTCCTGAGCGGGAGCAAGAACGTGCTCATCGACCCGTATGTCCCGTCCGGGAAGATAGATGCGGCACCGGATATCGTTGCAGTGACCCACGGGCATGCCGATCATATGGGTGCAGCATCGGAATTCGGCGTACCTGTGGTCGCCATCAACGAGGTGGCAAAGTACCTGCGGACGAAGGGGGTCGTTGCAGAAGCCATGAATATCGGTGGCACGATCACGGTTGAGGGTGTCCGGTTCACCATGACGCCAGCGTTGCATTCATCGTGGATCGAGGAGGCAGGGATAGGATGCAACGGGGGAGGAGCGGCAGGATTCGTGGTCCGGATGGACGAAAAAGCGGTCTATCATGCAGGGGATACCGCACTCTTCTCGGACATGTCCCTGATCGGGGAACTCTACCGCCCGGATGTTGCGCTTCTCCCGATCGGAGGACGGTTCACCATGGGTCCCGAGGAGGCTATGATCGGAGCACGGATGATCGGGGCACCGCTCGTCATCCCCATCCACTACAATACGTGGCCACCCATCACACAGGATCCGGCGGAGTTCAAGAGGGC
>CAYNXS010000080.1:0-6652 GCA_964401215.1 uncultured Methanolinea sp.
GGTTCAGGAAATACACCTTTCGTATCGGCCCATTTATTTAAGGGTGTTCAAGAACTGTTGTCCCGGGTTGGAGATCCCAATGCAAGGATTTTCATCCCGGGAGGAAACCGATGAATCGACGAAGAGACATGGTCGCTGCCGCAGCGCTCAGGGCAAAACAGGCCCTTCTCGCCAGAAAAGCGCTCTGTGCGGCAACCATGCTCCATTCCACCCCCCTACTCATAGTCCTGATCTGCACGATCATCCCGATCCATGCAGTATACGGATAGCTATAGGTAAGGAAGACAGAGGCTGCTATCCCCGCCGGATACCCTTTTGCACCCCATACCTCCCCGGCGGGGGTAGCACCATGTCTATTCCATGCGCACCTCACCTGAGAAGGTGTGTCCCGTAGTCGATGACAGTTCGGAGTGCCTTGAGGCGGGCATAGTACTTGTCATCCGATTCGATCACGGTCCACGGCGCTGCAGAGGTGCTCGTCCTTGCAAGCATCTCGTCGACGGCATCGTCGTATTCGCGCCATTTCCCGCGGTTCCTCCAGTCCTCGTCGGTCATCTTCCACTCCTTGAGGGAATCGTTCTGCCGGGCCATGAACCTGCGGTGCTGCTCGTCGCGGCTGATCTCGAGCCAGAACTTGACAAGCCCGCCACCCTGCTCCACGTAGGACTGTTCCATCTCGTTGATCTCCCGGTATGCCCGCTTCCATTCCTGCTCGGAGCAGTATCCCTCAATCCGCTCGACGAGAACCCGCCCGTACCAGCTCCGGTCAAAGATCGTGATATGCCCTGCAGGGGGAAACCGCCGGTAAAATCGCCAGAGATAATGGTGATCGGCCTCGGTCTGGTCTGGTCGTGATACCGGGACCACATCGTAGCCCCGCGGGTTCATGGAATGCACAAGGCGCATGATGTTGCCCCCCTTCCCTGCCGCATCCCATCCCTCGTACACGATCATGAGCGGGATCTTCCGCTTGTACAGCCAGTACTGGATGTCCCTGACCTCGTCCTGGGAGCGGGAGAGGGCCGATTCGTAACTCCCCCGGGTATAGTGTTCCGGGGGATCGGGGATCCGCTCCACCCGGGTCCTTGGCGGTTTCCTGATCTCGTGGTGCTTCTTCTCCTTCCCGCGTTTCTCCGACTCCCGGTACCGTTTCTCGAGCTGCCTGATCATCACCGAGTAGACCTTGAGACGCGTGGAGAACCCGTCTGTAGCCCCGATAACCGTCCAGGGTGCATGAGGTGTATCAGTGCCTTTGAGGTACTCCTCGATGATGGGGAGGTAATCATCATAGTGGCTGTGGAAGTCCCAGTCACCCTGGGTGATCATCCACGAGGTGAGGGCATCCTTCTCCCGCTCCGAGAGCCGCCTCTTCTGCTCCTCCTTGCTGATATGGAGGAAGAATTTGATGATCACCGCCCCGTCATCGGAGAGCTGCCGCTCGAAGGTGTTGATGTCCGCAATCGATCGCCTGATCTGCGATCGCCAGTCGATACCCGATACCTGCTCTGCGAGGGACCGCGAGTACCAGCTCCGGGCGAAGAGTGCCATCCTGCCGCGTGCCGGGGTCCTTGTCCAGAACCTCCAGAGGAGAGGGCGGGCACGCTCCTCGTCATTCGGCGATCCGATGGAATGAAGCGCAAATCCCCTGGGATCGAGATACTGGATCAGTTCGCTCACCACCATCGTGATCCCGGATGCATTCCACCCCTCTACCACGATGATGATGGGAACACGCCGGTCCCAGAGTTCTCTCTGGAGAACGCCGAGCCTGGGGTAAAGGGGAGTGATCTCCTTCTCAAACGTTTCCTCGTCGATGCTCTTCGAGAGGTCGATCTTCTCAAGCATGGTGGATAGAAGGAAATCATCAATACAGGGGCATGAATGTTGGGGTTATGAATCCGGAAAAAGCAGGGAACAAAGGTCCGGAACAGTGACTCTATGCGAGGGAACTGTGAAGGAATAGCCTTTATGGGGCACTCTTCTCTGTCGTTATACTGGACACACGCCAAGGTTCAATCGCAGTGATCTACCCTGGAAAGTTTGCATGCAACCCTCCACAATTTCTCCTGGACAAACCGATCGCGGCTTAACGCTGACGAGGGCGAAGGGTGCATGCTATCCTCGAAATACTGCCCCGTATATGCTACAGCATCAGGAGAGAGGGCAAGGTATACCGGTAATTTTGCACCTTCAGACGGGGCTTTCCCGCGAATCCCCGGGTACCCCGCCCGGAGCATCTTTGTCGCGATGACGCCCGGGTGAACACAGGTTGTGGTGATCCCGGCTCCACTGGTTTTCTCTGCAAGAGAATGGGTGAAGGTCACATTCGCACATTTGGAGAGGGCATACGCCTCATAGGGATCATACCTGGTCTCTCCCTGGATGTTCTCCCAGTCTATCTGCCTGATGTCGCGATGTGCATCGGACGTCATATTGATGACCCTTGCCTGTCCGCTCTTCCCGAGAACGGGGAGGAGTCCATGAGTCAGGAGGAACGGCGCTATGTAATTGACTGCGAACGTGGTCTCGACACCATCGGGAGTGGTTGTCCGGAGTCTCTCAAAGGTCCCCGCATTGTTGATGAGCACGTCGAGATGGGTATACCGGGATGCAATCTCCTCCGCCATGTGCCTTACCTGGTCCTGGATGCAGAAGTCTGCGATCACAAGGTCGAGCTTCCTGTTCCAGACCTGCCGCTTGAGATCCCGGATGACCTCCTGGCCTTTCCCCTGATCCCGGCCGTGGAGGATCACTTCGGCCCCGTGGGCTGCCAGCTCGCGTGCCGTTGCTTTCCCGATTCCGTCGGTGGAACCGGTGACCAGGATGACCGGATCTGGCATGAGGGGTGTTCACCGGGAGGAGGTATGAAGTTTCCGGCCTTTCCGTGAAGATTTCCCTGCAAGGGCAAAATCAACGAATCCCTTGGGAGGATCTGTCGAGAGCAGCCGGACTACCACCTTCTGGCCGACACGCAGCCCCCGTTCGCCCTCTACCACCCTTCCCTCTGCAGGGGGATCGATGAGCCGCACGTAGGTTCCTTTTTCCTGGGCGCCGGTAACAATCGCTTCGAACGTCTGCCCCACCCTGTCTTTGAGAAGAACCGCTGCCGCGACCTTTCTCATGAACCGTTCGGCTTTCTGGGATGCTTTCTCCCGGTCGCTCATCCATTCCGCACGCTCGCTGAGGGCAAGCGGGGAATAGGGGACGGGGGTTCCGTCAAGGACCGATTTGAGGAGCCGCTGGTTGATCACATCCACGTAGCGGCGGTTCGGGGCCGTGGAATGGGTGTAATCGATAACGGCAAGGGCAAAGTGCCCGATGGGAGTATCACCCGGGACGAATGACACATATTCCCCTGGACCCATGAGTTTCACGATGGTCAGGGAAAGGTCTGGGAATCGCTCGGGGTCTGCGGACCTCCTCTGGTCAAGAAACTTCGCAAGGGCTTTCGAATCGGGCTCTTTCGGCAGCTTGAACTTGTACTCAGCTGCGGTCTCCACGATGCCGTCCCAGTGTTTCGGGACCCGGACGATCCTCTGGATCATGGGAACCTTCGCATCCCCAAGGACGTGCACCATCGTCCCGTTTGCAGCAACCATCAGTTCCTCGATGATCTGCCTCGCCGCGTTCTGCTCCTGGATCACGAGGGCATCTACGGTCCCTCCTTTCATGACGGGCTCGGCCTCGATCGTATCAAGATCAAGCGCTCCCTTCTTCATCCGGTGGGCTCTCAGGCGGCGCGTCACCTCGTACTGGAGGCGGATCTGCTCTTCGAGGCCAGGAACCGCACTCACGGTGGGCGGGATGGGGCCGGTTCCCTCGAGCCATGCACCTACCTCCTCGTATATGAGCTTCGCCTTGTTGTTGATGATCCCCCTGGAGATCCCTCCATGGATGACATCCCCGTCAGGTTGCACGGTGTACTCCATCACCATAACCCGCCTGTCCTGCCCGGGAAGGAGCGACGAGATCCCCTTGGAGAGGCGGTCGGGGAGCATGGGGAATGTCTCGACACCGAGATACACCGATGTACCGTTGTGGCCGGCGTGCCGATCCGTCTCAGAATTGGCGGGAACAAAAAAGTCGACATCTGCGATCGCAACCCTGACAAGGATATCGCCCTGTTTCCCGGCCTCGCAGTATTCGACCTGGTCCAGGTCTTCCGAGTCGAAGTTGTCGATCGATGACCAGAGGAGGTGTCGCAGGTCCCGCACATCCCCCTTCCTGTCAAGGATGGCAGTCTCCCTGATCTCATTGACTTCCCGCATGACTGCGTGAGGGAATTCCGGCTCGAATCCATACTTCTCCATCGCTTCACGGGCAATGGCACTCAGATTGATGGGGCTGCGGTCTTTCATGTCAGGTTGAAAGAGATTCGTTTCAGGATGTAAATAACCAGAGGATAGTACCTTCATCTGTTCCCTGATACACGGAAGGCATTCCAGGCTTCCATCTTTAAGAGCAGACATCATGATATTCTAAGGTATTCACACCGGGACTTTCATGCACTGCCGATCGCCGCTCACAGGATGGTGTGCCTTCACTGTAGCCATGCTGGCAATTATCTCGACCTTATGTGGTGCAGCAGTGCATGCAGACTCCCTCCTTCCTTCGAATACTTCGAATGAATCCGTGGAAATACCTGTTCCTGGCGCTGCCGGAATTCCGGAAATTTCTGCATCCTCTCCACCATCGCTTGCATTTGAACGAATAGAGATAGAGAACGTGAGTTGCACGGTATACGGAAGCGTGACTCCGGGTTTTGAGAATGAAACGATTCTCTCACTTCGCTGGACATGGGGAGATAACAGCACGCCGGAGTACCATGGGTTTCCGAACTCGCACGATTACCACAATCCAGGGAAGTATATCCTCACCGTCACCGCTGAGCAATCCGATGGCCAGTATGCCTCGAAATCCGGCGTCATCGATATATCCGTCCAGGTTATACCGGAAGTCACCGCCACTGTCAACACGAGTCCTCTCTCCATCCTCCCTGCAGGACCGGGGATCGCGGCAAGTCCACCATCGCTGACACTTCTCGAACCTGTCACAAGCCGCCTCAACGTCACGCTGAACGGCAATCTCAATGCAGGTGGCCCGGGGGTAACCATCACCTCGGTCATCGCCGAGTGGAATGACGGATCTACGACGGATGCACCGGATCTCCCCATTACCCATCACTACAACGCCAGTGGAATCTATACCATCAATGTCACGGGAATCCAGTCCGATGGCCGGTCAACCTCGAAAAGGATCACAGTGGAGCTCAAATCCGAGAGCCCGGCACCGCCCCCTACTGCCGGTTCAAACCCTCCCAGGGAGACCTCCCCTCTCCTCCTGATTGGTCTTGTCACCGGGATTATCATCGTGATCCTTGCACTCGCTGCCCACCGACTCTTTTCCGGGAGAAGAGATCTTCCCGGGCACACGGATATCAAAAAGAGCATCGCAGTCCAGGAAGAACTCTATCGATCGGCACATGCCAAGGGGGACAGAGAGACCGCGGCTGCGAGCGCCCATGTCTGTGCCACACTGTTCAGGACGTATGCAGAGAACACGCCTCACAAACGGGAATTGTATCTTGGAATGGCAGAGAAGTGGGAGAAAATCGCAAGGAACACCGTCATCTCTACAGGAGAGTCCCCTGATCATCGTGGGTCAATCCCTGCCCAGGAGAAGGAACTCACCCGGGAATTTCTCGAAAAGACCTGTTCCGGGACCGATGTACAGCCCGAAGTACTCGTTGCGGTCATCAGGGTTGCGAGGGAGATAGCACGAGAGGGACGGGAAGGCCAGGCGGTGGGGACTTCGTTTGTAATTGGCGATACCGAAGCAGTGATGAGCCTCTCGCGGCAGTTTGTACTCAATCCCTTCCATGGTCACACAGAGGAGAAGCGGGACATCACCGATGCCGGGATACGGGGGAATATCAAGGAATTCGCCCAGCTTGACGGTGCCTTTATTGTGAGCGGGAATGGAATTGTGGAAGCGGCAGGCAGGTATCTCACCGTCGATGTGAGCAGGGTGAAGATCCCCGACGGTCTCGGGTCACGTCATTCATCGATTGCAGGAATCACCCGCATGACGAAGTCCATCGGGGTGGTCGTATCCCAGAGCGGCGGACTGATCTCCATTTTCAGGGATGGAGCGATCGTGCAGAGGATCCATTCCTGACCGGTGAACACGCAAAAAAATTTCGGAAAAGAGTTCAGGTGGCGACCGGGTTGTTCACCCGGCCCATGAAGAGGATATTCCCGGTCTCATTGTCCTGGATGAGGAAAATGAACGGGTGATCCGCCCGGAATACAGGTATTTTATACGCGTCAGGTGAGGCACCCTTTCCCATTATCACTGCGGTTGCTGCTGCGGCTTCCGTCCCTTCCTCGTTCACTTCCACAAAAGCCTGGTGGATGACGTTCGTAATGAAGAGATCCCTGCCACCGTCCATCCCGGAGAAATCGGCACCGGCGGTGAACGCTGTGGGCATCCCCATTGCAGAGAGTGTCCGGGGCAGGGAATATTTCGTCTCCATTGTGAACTTCGGGAAGAACACCTTCACCCGCACATCAGAAAGAGAGTCCCTGAGATTCTGCAGCATTCCTGCATCGAATGACTTCTCAACCGTAGCGAGGTTCCCGTCTTTCGGCAG
>CAYNXS010000081.1:0-6605 GCA_964401215.1 uncultured Methanolinea sp.
CCCCCGCAGCAGTGGGCTTTCAGCCCCTGCTGCTCAAAACACGTTCGCTTCGGTGTACACCAGGACCTGTCCCTGCTGGATCTCGTACGGTTTGATCTCCCGTGAGTGGGAGGAGAGCCGCATCTTCACCACTTCGAGCGCGAGGTGCACATCAGTAAGATCTGACGGACGGACATAGCGGAGGAGGATAACGGTGTCGGCAAGATATTCGATGAGGTTGTGCCGGCTCGCGAACGGATTGTCCTTGTCAGTCTCGCTCGTCATCACAATGGTGCAGTGCTGGTCACGCAGGGTGTCGACGAACCGGAACATCTCCCTTCTCCGGTCGGAGTCGCGGTCAAAGAGGTCCTCAAAGAGCGAGATCGGATCGATCACGACCCTCTGGGCACCGACCTGCTTCACGAGGGCCGGGAGCTCGTTCTTGATACTGTTGATGGCGAGGTTGAAGTCAGATGGGTCCAGCTTCAGGACTGACAGGGCTTTTCCCTTGTAGGGTGTGACGTCCCACCCTTTCTCCTGCATGTAACGGAGAAGCCTGTCCTCCCGCTCCTCGAGGCTGATATAGATGACATGTTCGCCATTCCTGAGTCCCTGCCAGATGAACTCAAGGGCAAACGTGGTCTTCCCGGTTCCATAGGTCCCGATGAGCGCAGCGATACTCCCCGGTATCAGACCACCGCCCATCATCTGGTCAAGGCCTTCGATTCCGATCTTGACCCTCTCTTCGATCAAATGACCACCCTGATATTGCTCACGTCGAACCCTTCTGTCGAGGATATCCTGACCGCAAACCTGACAAAGTCTTTCTCCTCGAGGAAGGTCATCAGTCCCCTGAATTTCTCGATATACATCACACGCTGCCTCCGGGCTCCTGCGGTCTCCTCCCACCGGAACAAGAGGACCGCATCGGCGGCATCCGCAACCTCGAGCTCGAGCGACGGGTCAAGAATCCCCCGGGTAAGGATGAGGTAGATGGTCGAGTTCCACCCTTTCGCAACCCTCTGTAGTCCCCGGAGGAAGGCCGAAAAATCATTCCATTTTCCATTCTTGCTATAATGGCTCGCAAGGTCTGTGATGGAGTCAAGGACGATCAGGCTGCTCTTTGGGATGGTGTTCAGCTGGGCTGCGAGGTTGGCCAGGATATTATCATGCTCGCCCCTTGCCTGGAGCCTTGAGAAGACGTCTTTTTCAGAGTACCACTCAAGGGGAATGATGCTTGAATCAAAATAGATCTGCGAGAGATCACGGAATTTGACATCCGGAAGGGTCCCTGTCAGGTCCGGGTGAAAAGACCGCTGGATCTCCCCGACGACGTCATCGGTCCCCTTTGTGAAGGTGATATAATCGATCTCGGCAGGAAGATGGAGATTCATGGTGCCAGGATCGCGCTTCATCCTTGAGAGGAGCATAATGGAGCTGTAGACAAATTCGTTGCTCCCTGCACCGATATCCCCCAGAAGGAGGATAACTGACCCGGGGGGAACCCCTCCTTCCATCACCGGGTCGAGGGATGCAATACCGGTGGGCATCGTCCGGCGCGCCGTATCGTGCATGCAGAACCTCAACTATCGTATGAAATGAGGGTCCAGAGATACATGTAGATTTCTGTCAGAGATGGCACATTTTACATTCCCTGGCATGTACAGGGACCTGGTTCCATGCCGGCCGCCAATCATGTATTTATATAGGTGTGCAGGGATACCAATCCTATAACAGACCGTAGCCTCACGACCTGTTGCAGGATCAAGGGGATATTTCGTGCCACTCAAAGTTCCGGAACTGAAGGGTATTACCGACCGGCTCAAGCCCGAGAAAGGGAAGGACGAGATAGACACCACACCTCCGGATTTTTCCATTTCCCGTGCACTATCCCGCAGGAAAGATACCCCTTCAATTCCCGACTATGATTTTTCGACGCACGGGTCACTGGTTGAGGCCGAGATTCCCCCGGGATACCAGGAAGTGAGCCGTTACTGGGTGGATGAGGGCAGGTCGCTAGTCGATATTGCCCTGAACGAGAAGACCAACCAGGTTGAATATCTCCTGTATGAACCCCGCCTCTCCGAGTTCGAGTATGAACTCCTTGAGCGGCTGCATGAGGACATGAGGTCAGTCCTGATCCTTTCTGACGATGAACTCGGGAAAGACCGGAAAATCCTCCTGATGGAAAAGATGCACTCGCTGATGAATGAGTATGGCATCACCCTGGAGGAGGGGAGCCTCTTCCGGCTTCAGTACTACCTGGTCCGCAATTTCATCGGGTGGGGACGGATCGAGGCCCTCATGAAAGACCCGTACCTCGAGGATATCTCGTGCGACGGAAACCGTGTGCCCCTCTTCCTGTACCATCGGAAATACCGGAATGTCAAGACCAATATCATGTTCGAGTCCGACGTGCTGAATTCCCTTGCGATCTCCCTTGCCCAGCGTTCGGGGAAGCACATCTCCACCGGGACACCCATGCTCGACGCCACCCTTCCGGACGGGTCGAGGCTCCAGCTTACGCTCGGGACCGAAGTGACTACCCGGGGTACGTCATTTACCATCCGCAAGTTCAGGGAGGATCCCTTCTCCCCGGTGGAGCTGATGGGATACGGGACCTTTAACGCCGATCAGCTCGCGTTCTTCTGGCTTGCAATTGAGAATAACAAGAGCCTCCTCTTCATCGGGGGTACCGCCTCGGGTAAGACATCCTCGCTCAATGCTGTCTCGCTCTTTATCCCTCCCATGGCCAAGGTGGTCAGCATCGAGGATACCCGCGAGATCACGCTCTACCACGAGAACTGGATCGCGAGCGTTACCAGGGAGACCGTTGCAGAGGGATCAAATATCATCTCCATGTTCGACCTCCTCAGGGCTGCCATGCGCCAGCGTCCCGAATATATCCTGGTGGGCGAGGTCAGGGGTGTTGAGGCACAGACCCTGTTCCAGGCCATGAATACCGGTCATACCACGTTTTCCACCATGCATGCCGGGAGTGTGGATGCAGCGATACACCGGCTTGAGAATGAACCACTCAATGTCCCGAGGAACATGGTCACTGCGTTGAATATCGTGAGTGTCCAGGCCCAGATCTACCGGGGCACCGAACGGGTGAGACGGTGCCTCGAGATCGTCGAGATTGCCGGGATCGACCCATCGACAGGGAACCTGAGAGTCAATACCATTTTCGACTACGACCCGGTGCGTGATGTGTTCACCTATAAGGGCAGGTCGTTTATCTATGCAGATATCGCTGAACGCAGGGGGTGGAGCAAGGAGCAGCTGGACCAGGAAATTTCCACGAGAAAGAAGATTCTCGATGCGATGCAACACCAGAACCTCATCGATTACCAGAGTGTGTCCAGGATCTTCCACGCGTACAGCATCAACCCACGCCATGTGATAGAGAACCTGGAGAACCTTTCCCAGGTACTTGAATGATATTCAATACCCTGATCAGGAGATGGATCACGCGTGATCCGATACGCTACCAGAGCCTCCAGGCCGACCTGGCATCGATCAGGGCAGGGGTGACCCTTGAACATTACATTGGAAGGACCGTCCAGGCTGCGATCCTCGGGGGACTCGGGTTTGCCGCACTCGCATTCGCACTCACGAGCCTTCTCATATTCAATGTTGAGACAAGCGGGAAACTCCATTTCTACAATGTATTCAATATCCCGTTTCCCCAGAACCTGGATTTTACCTCTCCTGCCTTCCTGGTCATACGAATCATCGTTGCGTTAATCGCCTTTCTCTGGGGTGCATTCATCATCCAGACCCTGGCATTTCGGTATCCGGGGTTACAGAGAGGAAACCGGGCAACAAAGATCAACCTGACCCTTCACAACGCTGTCGCCTACATGTATGCAATGCGGAAGGGTGGGGCCCAGCTGATTCCTATCTTCCGGTCCCTCTCCGAGAATGCCAGTATCTACGGCGAAGTGGCACTGGAATTCCGGCAGGTCGTGAGAGACGCCGATTTTTTCGGGTATGACGTGATCACCTCGCTCCGTCACTTACGGGAGACCACGCCATCAGAGAAGCTCAAGCAGTTCCTCGAGGACATGACCTCTGTCATCGAGAGCGGGGGAGACCTCGTGAGTTTCCTCTCAGGACGGGTCAGGCTCTACCAGGAAGAGGCACGGTTCGAGCAGAAGCAGTTCCTCCAGTTCCTCTCCCTTGTCGCCGAATCCTACGTGACCCTCTTTGTAGCAGGACCCCTTTTTTTGATCATCATCATGGTGGTGATGGGGATGATGGGGGGTGTCGCAATCCTGCAGATGACCGCAGTCGTCTACCTTGTGTTTCCCATCGGTTCCGCAGTGTTCATCCTGCTTATCGACATCATATCCCTCAAGAGCGAGACAGTCGAACGGTTTGTGCGTGCAAAATGGCTGCACGAATACAGTGACGTCCAGGTGTATCACCGGGAAGGCGAGGAGCCGTTCTTTGCAAGGCTTGTCCAGTACGACCGGGTCAGGAACGTCCGGGAATTCCTCCGTCATCCCTTTGCCGCATTCCAGAAAAATTACACCCTCACCCTTTTCATCACCATCCCGGTGGCCGCCATCTATATAATTGCACTATTCCTGGTCGTCCCCCAGTATAACGATCTTGAGCTCTACATCGACGTGGTGGACGACCACATCATGATCGCACTTCTCATTGTGATGGTCCCGTATGCGTTCTTCTATGAGATGTGGCGGAGGAATATTCAGGGCATGGAGGCCCTGATCCCGGAATTCCTTGACAGGATGGCAGGGATCAACCAGGTGGGTCTCACCATCGCGCAGGCAATCGGGATCATGGTTAACACGAACCTGGGCCTCCTTTCCTACGAGATCAAGCGAATCAAGCGTGATATCGACTGGGGTGCGAGCTTTTCCGATGCCCTGATCCGTTTTGAGGACAGGATCAGGACTCCCCTGATCGCGAGAACCGTGACGCTGATTACCAAGGCCAGCCAGATGAGTGGATCCATTGGAGACGTCCTCGCAATCGCCGCAAGCGATGCAAAGATGTCCGAATTGCTCAAGCGGGAACGGCTCTCCGACATGTTCATCTACACGGCGATCATCTACCTTGCATTCGTGGTGTTTGTCTTCGTCGTCGCAATCATCTCCAATAATTTCATTCCCATCCTCGGGAATGTCGACTCCGGCGGGATACCCCAGGGAACGCCGATATCCGGTGTCAGCGGCGAGAGTATCAAAGCGATACTGCGCCTGATGTTCCACTCCGTGGTGCTCCAGGCACTCCTCTCCGGGCTCATTGCCGGCCAGATGGGAGAGGGATCGTTAAAAGCAGGGGTGAAGCATTCCTGTATCATGATAGTCATTGCGCTGGTCATCTTCAACATCTTCATTTGAGGGAGGATTTCAATCACATGCCCGGAAGAATCATTCCCGTCAGGAATGATCATCTCCTGCTGGTCAAGGGCGGTTCATCCTTCCTCCTTGCAGGACAGGTTGGCGGGTGTTTTTCGCTCTGCATCGAGACCTGCACCGAAGAATACTGCCAGACCCTCAAACCGCACCACCTGGTCGCAGTGTCTGCCCCAGAGGGAGGATCCATGCACGCTGCCTGGATGCTCCTTGAGCTGGTCAGGACATACCATATCCCTCTCATGGTGATGCCCAAAAACCACCCGGGTTCCCGGAGACTCCGGTATGTCGTTTCAGCAGGCGAGGAGATCCTCCTCTCATGCACCATTGCACGGGGCACTCACCCCGAGCAGCACCTTCTCTGCTCATCAGGAGAGCTCGGGGGATTACACCTTTCTGGCACTCCATCCGGCATCAGGGTCCTCGATATCCCGGACAACGTTGTAATCACGGTAATACCGCAACCTATCCTAGACTGATCTCTACTCATACAACCAGCGAGATGTACACAAGGTCTCCTGTTTTTTATCAAAAAAACCTCGGCTAGAAGTGATGCCATCTTTGCAATATACCAAGAGAATGAGCCCGGATTCTCCCGGGAGTTCCGATAATAGATTTGTTGGCGAAAAAAAATATCAACAGATATAAGAACAATTCCGGTCTAACATTCCAGTGCCGTGAGAGGAGGGTTGGATGAAGACTGAGGTCTTGAAAAACATCAAAGAAACAGAAGCTGAGTACCAGAAGACGATCAGTGAAGCCATGGCTGAGAGGAAGCGGAGCACCGCGAATGCTGAACTCGAGGCCGACAACCTGATCATGAAAGCAACCCATGATGCAGAAGAGTACAGGAAGGCCAGGCTGGATGAAGCCCGACAGAACGCGGCGAAGAAGCATAACGAGATTCTTGCGGAAGGAAAACGACGCGCTGCGGAACTGAAGGAGCGTGGGACACGCAACCTCGGGAGGGCAGCCGACCTTCTGGTGTCGCGGTTCAAGGAGCGGCTCCATGCTCACCCCTGAAGGAATGACCCGTGTCCTGATAGCGGCCACCAAATCACAGATGGAACCGGTGATCCGGGAGATATACCGTCAGAACCTGTTCCACATCGAAGAGTTCGTGGAGAAAGACAGGAAAGAGTACGAGGGATACCGCATCGGTACCCCCCTCCCTCAGGCGAATGAGACTTCCCGCGAACTGCTCCGGCTCAGGGGCATCACGAATGCATTCATGAT